>NZ_CP059572.1:7926250-8289375 GCF_019175365.1 Actinomadura graeca
GCCCACTCCCGCGGCCGCAGGCCGGTGAGCGTCCCGGTCCCGCGCAGCGCCAGCACCGCCACGACGGTGGCCGGCCCTTCCAGGCCGAACAGCCACGCGGTGTAGGAGACCGCGCCGCCCGCGGCGCGCACGCCGACACCGTCCAGCATGGTGTAGGACGCGATGGCCGCACCGGTGAGCAGCGCGGCGGCCACCGCCCTCGGCTCGCGGGGCGCTCGCGCGTCCGGCCCGGCGAAGGCCAGCCCGGCGAGCCCCGCGCAGACCGCGGCGATCCCCGTGGCCTGCGCGGGCGAGGGCAGCTCGCCGAGCGCGGCCGCCGCCGCGAGGGTCACGATCAGCGGGGCGCTGCCGCGGGCCAGTGGGTAGACCTGGCTGAAGTCGCCGAGCTCGTAGGCTTTCAGCAGCAGACCCATGTAGACGAGGTGGACGGCGGACGACGCGCCCAGCCACGGCCACGCCGCGGTGTCCGGGGCGCTGCCGGACACCAGCAGCGGCGCGACCGCGGCCGTCTGCCCGAGCCCGATGAGCGCGAACGCCGCCCAGGGATCGGCGGCGCCCTTGGCGAGGGCGTTCCACACGGCGTGCAGGGCTCCGGCGAGGATCACGGCGAGGGCGACGTTCATGCCGCCACCCCACCGCGGGACCCCACGCGCTGGGCAGTTATTTAGGACATGGCTAAAGGATCCGGGAACGATGGACTCACCGGATGACATCCGGTGAATGTTCGGATCCCGTGACAATCTGGAGAGTGCCGGGGCCCGCGTGATAGCACGGGGGGACGCGGGCGAATGGTCCCCTGACACGGTGGGGAGAGCCGATGAACGAAGAGAGCCGTCCCCGTCCGGTGCTCGACCCCGAGATCCCCGCGCCCGACCGCGCGCTGCTCACCGGGGAGCCCGGACGGCTCGTCGCGGCCTGCGCGCCCGCGCCGCCCCGCGCCCGCGTCAGCGCCGCGACCGCCGCCGCCAGGCTCGTCTGGATCCCGGCGTTCGCCTTCTTCTACGGCGTGCTGCCCGGCGGCTGGCTGCGGCTGTTCTTCCTGGCCTCCCTCGACCAGGACGAACTGCTGGGCGGCGCGGAGCGCTGGGGCCGGCGGCCCGTCCTCGCGATGATGCTCACCCCCGCGCTGCAGATCCTGCTGATCCTGCTGGGGCAGCCCGAGGCCGCGCTGGCGCTGGCGGCGGCGAGCTTCACCGGCTGGGCGATCGGCGCGCTCCGGTACGTCCGGGAGCCGGCCGCCGCCCGCGCGGCGCGCGAGCACCACGGCTCCTACCTGCTGCCCGCCGACTTCGACCGTCCCGCCGCGCGGCTGCTCACGCGCGCGCAGCGGGCGATCGACGCCGTCCTCGGCTCGCGCGCGCACGCCGCCGGGCTGCTCGACGACGTCAACAACGCGGTCGTCCTGCCGCGGCAGGAGTGGTCGATCGCCGTCGCGCTCGCCGAGCACACCCGGCTGCGCCGCGAGCGCAGCGCCCAGCAGCCCGAACGGCTCTCGGCCCGGGTGCGCGCGCTCCTGGAGCCGCAGGACCGCGCCCTGAGCCTGTCGGTCGGCTCCGTCACCCGGCGGATCGAGGCGCTGGAGTCCTACGCGCGCCGTGCGGGCGAGGCGGACGACGCCTTCCACGAGTCGCAGGTGCTGCAGGACCTGCCCGGGCAGAACGCCCGCTACCGGGATCTGCTCGCCAGCACCGTCGGCGACGCGATGGCCGGCGCCGAGATCCACGGCATGGCCGAGGACGCCCGCCGCGCGGAGACGGCCCTGCGCGAGCGGATCACCGTCGCGCTGCGCGCCGGGCACGAGCTCACGGTCCCGGCGGAGCCGGAACGCTGAGCGCCCGGATCAGCCCGCCCGGCGCGCCGTGCGCGCGATGATCCAGTCGGCGGTGCGCTGCGTCCGCGCGATGCGGCGCCGCACCCTCGCCCGGGGACGCGGCCGGGGAGGCCGGGCGCCGCCGCCCGGCCCGGCCGGGCCGGGCAGAGGTGCGACGGCCCGCCCCGTGTGGCCCGCGGCCTCGTCCGCCAGCCGGGCGCCCGCCTCCGCGAGCTCGGCGAGGAACCGGCGCCGGGCAGGCGTGCCGGCCGCGTCCAGGACGCAGGTGTACAGGGCCTCGATCTCCGCTATCCGTGCTCCGAGTGTCAGCATCTGCTCGCCCACAATGATCACCCCGTGTGACGATTGTGCGCGATTACCGTGCGTTTTCGCACATCATTTTTTCCGCATGAGCGATTAGCGGACGGCCCGAAACCCGGTCAGTTCTCCGCGAGGACGATGACCCGGTCTTCGGCGGCGAGGACGAGGGGTTCGGTCTTGTCCGGATTGAGGACCACGCCGTAGCCGGGCGGCTCGTGGAACCGCGCGTGCAGCCGGTAGCCGAGCGCGATCTCGCCGCGCCGCCGCGCGGACTCGATCAGCGTCGCGAAGTCGGCGGTGCCGCCCGGGATGAGGTAGTCGCCGGCGGGCTTGAGGTAGATCTCCGACCCGGCCGGGTCGAGCAGGTCGGCGAACACGTCGTACAGGTGCCGGTTCTCGCTGAGCTGGGTGAGCATCAGGCTGATCAGCTTGTCGCTGACCACGAAGTCGTCGGCCTTGGTGACCTGCGCGACCTCCCGGTTGGCGTCGTCGTTGATCTCGCTGACGATCGAGAACGGGTCGCCGAGCGCGTCCTCCATGTCGCGCAGGTGCAGCAGCGTCACCAGCGTGCGGGCGTCGGCGTGCTCGCGGCCGAAGCCGGCGTCGGAGAGCACGACGACGTGCTGGTAGGAGCCCACGTCCAGGGACTCCAGGGACGGGCGGTCGGTGGGCTCGGCGCGGGCGAAGCCGACCTTGAGGTTGGCGAACGGCCCGAGGTCCCCGGTCGGGTCCTCGCGCGGGGCGGCCACGACCAGCTCCGAGCCCGCCGCGACGAAGTCGTCCAGCAGCTCGATGATCTTCGGGGCGCGGTGGTTCCAGCCGAGCAGCAGCGTGCGTCCGGGCACCGGCGCCCGGGGCGTCGCGATGGTGATCTGCTCCTCCCGGACGGGCGGCGGAGTGCCGCCGAGCCGGATCAGCAGGTCGTCCTCGGCCAGCACGATCATCTCGTCGTCGTCGGCGATGACGGTGCCGGCCGGCGGGTTCAGCAGGACGGTGCCGTCGCCGCGCCGCAGCCCCGCCGGGACGCCGAGGTCGTAGGCCGACAGCGCCGCGCCGAAAGCCGTGCCCGCCAGGGCGGGCTCGCGGCGCATGTAGAACTCGTGGCCGGCGAAGTCCAGCAGGTCGGTGCAGACCTGCGACAGCCCGGACTGCCGGTGCGACTGGACGATCAGCCGGATCGCGATGTCGTCGGCGTCGATCACCCGGGCTGCGGGGCCGCCCGCCAGCCGCGCCGCGGGCAGGTTGGCCGAGTCGTGGACGGCGGCGACGACGTGCGGCCGCCGCAGGTCCCAGGCCCGCGCGCCGAGCGAGAGCAGCACCTTGATGACGTGGGTGTCGGCGTCGGGGACCTCCGGCGACAGCACCATGATCGAGCGGGCGGTGCCGGGGCTGACCAGCTCCAGGTCGGCGACCTTCAGCGGGTTGCCGGTGCGGCACACGATCCGGGTGCGGCCGAGGTCGCCGACCCGGGCCCGGATCGCGTCCTCCATCGCGACCTTGTCGCGGTCGGCGAGGATCGCCACGCAGGACCGGCGTTCGCTCTGGTTGGCCTCGACCAGCTCGGCGACCACCGTGAAGACCTGCTCCGACCAGCCGAGCAGGACGGTGTGGCCGTGCTCGACGATCCGCGACCGGCCCTTGCGCAGCTCGCCGATCTTGGCTTCCAGCCCGGTGGTGAGCACGCCGATCAGCGAGCTGACGATGAAGATCCCGCCGATGGTGGAGACGAGCATCAGCGCCAGGAACGGTCCCGTGCCGGTGTCGTCGCCCATCGTGCCGGGGTCGAGCGTGCGCAGCAGGCTCCGCCACACCATGCCGGGCCAGTGCCCGTGCGCGCCGCTGTCGCGCGGGGCGATCAGGACGGCGCCGGTGGCGACCACGAGCACGAGGGCGGCCGAGGCGAGGGCGAGCCAGCCGATGAGCGCCGGAGTGCCCTTGGACATGGTCGTGTCGAACCAGTACCGGACCCGGTCCCGGCGCGTCGCTCGAGCCAACCGGCTCTGCCTCCTTCGCCCAATTCGCCCCATTAAGGAGGGCCTAGCGGTTGATCTCTGTGATGCGTAATTCCTTCGCGCCGATTCGCCCGCGTGGACATACGCAAGGGGCCGGGGTGAGATTTCCACCCCGGCCCCCGGCGCGTCGCCGGAACGCCGCCGACTCCGCGGCCGGTGCTAGTGCGCAGCCTCGTACTTCTCGATCACATTGGCGGGGATACGGCCGCGCTCATTGACCTTGATGCCGTTGCTCTTCGCCCACTCGCGAATCTCGGCGGACCGCTCGCGGCTGTTGGTCGTGCGGGTGCGGCCCGCCCGGCCGGTCGTCTTGCGGGCCTTGCGCGCGCCGGCGACGAACGGTTCGAGACCGCCGCGGAGCTTGGCGGCGTTCTTCTTGCTCAGGTCGATCTCGTAAGTGGTGCCATCGAGCGAAAAGCTGACGGTCTCGTCAGCCTCGCCGCCGTCGATGTCGTCCACGAGAAGGACTTCGACCTTCTGTGCCATGCGGGGACTCCCTACTAGCTATGCGTCCGGCTTCGCGTCCGGATGGGCCTCGATGAATGCAGCATAGACCTCATCCGATATCTTGCCACGTTCGGAGACTTCGTTGCCCTCCCGCAATGCCCAGGCGCGGACATCGCCGTTCGTGTAGCCCTTGATCTTCGCGGCCCGTGCCGACTTGCGGCCCTTCCCGGCGGGCTTCACCTCGACGGCGTTGCCGATGAAGGGCGCGAGGGCGTCCAGCATCCCGTTCAGGCGCTTGTAGTTGTCATCGCTCAAGTCGATCGTGAACGTCCGACCCAAGACTTCGAAGTCTCGCTTTGCGACATCGTCCCCTTCGGAGCCGTCGATGTCGTCCACGCGAATGACCTTCTCGGCCATGTGTGCTCTGACTTCCTTCCCTTGCCGACGCGGCGACCTTGACCGTAGCGGATTCCGGGCCCCGGCATGACGCCATGCGCGCGGGCGACACGGGAAACGGCAGTCGCGACATGGGGGACGGGCCGCCGGCGCGGACAGGGGCACGGCGTTCGCGGTACGACAGTGCTGTTCCCGGCGGAACTCAAGTTCCGGTCAAACCGTGCATGTCGCGAACGGTGCCGGGTAGCGGGTGCGACGGAACCACATCACCACCGAGGGAGCTGGATCATGGCCGACCCCGCCGGGCGGGACGACCCGAAGCAGGAGCAGCTGGAGCAGTACAGGGTGAGCCCGGAGGGGACCGCGCTGACCACCGACCAGGGCATCCGGCCGGACGACACCGACAACTCGCTGAAGGCCGGCGAGCGCGGGCCGACCCTGATGGAGGACTTCCATCTCCGCGAGAAGATCACCCATTTCGACCACGAGCGGATTCCCGAGCGTGTCGTCCACGCGCGCGGCGCGGGGGCCTATGGCCGGTTCCATCTCGACGAGTCGCTCGCCGAGTACACCACCGCCGAGTTCCTGTGCGACACCTCGCTGACGACGCCGGTGTTCGTGCGTTTCTCCACCGTCGCGGGCTCGCGCGGCTCGGCCGATACCGTCCGCGACGTCCGCGGCTTCGCGACGAAGTTCTACACGCGCCAGGGCAACTTCGACCTCGTCGGCAACAACATGCCGGTGTTCTTCATCCAGGACGGCATCAAGTTCCCCGACTTCGTCCACGCCGTGAAGCCGGAGCCGCCGAACGAGATCCCGCAGGCGTCCTCGGCGCACGACACGCTCTGGGACTTCGTGCAGCTCCAGCCCGAGACCATGCACATGATGATGTGGCTGATGTCGGACCGGGCGCTGCCGCGCAGCTACGCGATGATGCAGGGGTTCGGCGTCCACACGTTCCGGCTGGTGAACGCCGAGGGACGCGGCACGTTCGTGAAGTTCCACTGGAAGCCCAAGCTCGGCACCCATTCGCTGGCCTGGGACGAGACGCAGAAGATCGCCGGCAAGGACCCCGACTTCAACCGCCGCGACCTGTGGGACCGCATCGAGGACGGCGACCATCCCGAATACGAGCTCGGCGTCCAGCTGGTCCCGGCCGAGGACGAGCACCGGTTCGACTTCGACCTCCTCGACGCGACGAAGATCATTCCGGAGGAGGAGGTGCCGGTGCGGCCGGTCGGCCGGCTGGTGCTGGACCGCAACCCCGACAACTTCTTCGCCGAGACCGAGCAGGTCGCCTTCCACCTCGGCAACGTCGTGCCGGGCATCGACTTCACCAACGACCCGCTGCTCCAGGCCCGGCTGTTCTCCTATCTGGACACGCAGCTCATCCGGCTCGGCGGCCCGAACTTCCCGCAGATCCCGGTGAACCGGCCCGTCGCCGACGTCCGCAACCACCACCGCGAGGGCTACCACCAGATGGCGATCCAGCGGGGGCAGTCGGCCTACCACAAGAACTCGCTGTCGGGCGGCTGCCCGGCCGTCGGCGGCGAGGGCTCCTACACGCACTTCCAGGAGCGCGTGGACGGCAACAAGATCCGCAAGCGCAGCGAGAGCTTCGCCGACCACTACTCCCAGGCGACGCTGTTCTGGAACAGCATGTCCGACTGGGAGAAGGAGCACATCGTCGGCGCGTTCCGGTTCGAGCTCGGCAAGTGCGACCACAAGCACGTCCGCGAGGGCGTGATCGGGCACCTCGCCCATGTCGACCACGATCTCGCCGTCCAGGTCGCGCAGGGCGTAGGGGTGGAGCCGCCGCAGGCCCCGGTGACCGCCAACCACGGCCGCGTGTCGCCCGCGCTGAGCCAGGACAACGCGCCGAAGGACTCCGTCCAGGGCCGCAAGATCGCGATCCTGGCGGCCGACGGCGTCGACTCCGGCGCCGTCGCGGCGGTCGGGGACGCGCTGACCGGGGCGGGCGCGGTGTGCGAGGTGCTCGCCGCGCAGGACGGCTTCATCCAGGCCGCCAACGGCGGGCGGGTGGAGGTGACCAGGGCGATGCCGACCGTCGCGTCCGTCCTCTACGACGCGGTGGTGGTGCCGGGCGGGGAGGAGAGCGTCCGCACGCTCGCGCAGGACGGCGACGCCGTCCACTTCGTCGCCGAGGCGTTCGTGCACTGCAAGGCCGTCGGCGCGCTGGACGCGGGGATCGGCCTGCTGGAGCGGGCCGGGATCACCGGGGTGCGGTTCGCCGACGGCGACACGGTCTCCGACACCGGCGTCGTCACGGCCGAGGGAGCGGGCGGCGACTTCACCGACGAGCTGGTCAAGGCGGTCGCCGCGCACCGGCACTGGACCCGCCGGAAGGACCACGTCCCCGCCTGACGGCCGCCCTCCGGGCCCCCGCCACCGGGCCACCGCGCTCCCGGTGGCGGGTCAGGGCGTCCCGGCCTCGCGCCGGATCGCCTCGAACTGCGCCGCCATCGCCTCCGACAGCGCGTTCGCGCCCGACAGCGGGCGGACCATCACGCAGAATTCGTCGATGAGGCCGTCGGCGTCGTGCCGCAGGAAGTCGCAGCCGTGCACCTCCCGGTCGCCGACCCGCGCCTTGAACACCAGCGCGTGGTCGCGTCCGGCGGGGTCGCCGATCTCCCGGACGTAGCGGAAGTCCTCGAAGACCCGCATCACGCCCCGCAGGATGGCGCTCACCATCTCCCGGCCGTCGTACGGCGCGAACGCCACCGGGCTGAGGAAGGTGACGTCCTTGGCCAGCAGCGCCGGGACGGCGTCCATGTCGCCCCGCTCGACGGCCGCGCGCAGCGGGTGCATCGGCCCACCTCCTTGACTGGTCCTGCGGACAGGATGTCAGAGTCCCCTCCCGGAGATCGGCGACGGACCGGGCACGCGGGGGCCGGGTGACGCGACGCGCACGCCCCTCGGGCGTCCGCCCTCAGGCGCCCGGCTGGACGAGCACCTTGATGGCGCCGTCCTGCTTCTTCTGGAACATCTCGTACGCCGCGGGCGCCTCGTCCAGGGACACCCGGTGGGTGGCGAGGTCCATCACGCCGAGCGGGTCGGCGTCGTCGGCGACCAGCGGCATCAGCTTGCCGATCCACCGCTTGACGTGCGCCTGGCCCATCCGCAGCGCGATGCCCTTGTCGAACATCCGCAGCATCGGCAGCGGGTCGGTCATGCCGCCGTACACGCCGCTGACCGAGATCGTCCCGCCGCGGCGGACGACCTCGATCGCGGTGGCCAGCGCGGCGAGCCGGTCCACGCCGACGCGCTGCATCAGCGGGGCGGCGGCGTTGCCGGGCATCAGCCCGGTGAGCGCCTGCGCGAACTTGGCGCCGGGCGAGCCGTGCGCCTCCATGCCGACCGCGTCGATGACCGAGTCGGTGCCGCGGCCGCCGGTGAGCTGCCGGACGGCGTCCGCGACGTCGTCGGCCTCGTCGGAGTCGATCACCTCCACGCCGTTGCGCCGGGCCATCTCCAGCCGCTCGGGGACGAGGTCGACGCCGATCACCCGGTGGCCGCGGTGGCGCGCGATGCGGGCGGCCATCTGCCCGATCGGGCCGAGGCCGAGCACGGTCACCGAGCCGCCGTCGGGGACCTCCGCCCACTCCACGGCCTGCCACGCGGTGGGCAGCACGTCGGAGAGGTAGACGAACCGCTCGTCCGGCGGCCCCTCGGGGACCCTGATCGGGCCGAAGTGGGCCTGCGGCACCCGCAGGTACTCCGCCTGTGCGCCCGGCACCTGCCCGTACAGCCGGGTGTAGCCGAACAGCGCGGCGCCCATCCCGTGCTCGCGGACCTGCGTGGTCTCACACTGCGCGAACAGCTTCATCCCGCACATGTGGCAGTGGCCGCAGGCGATGTTGAACGGAATGACCACCCGGTCGCCGGGGGAGATGTGGGTGACCTCGGGCCCGGTCTCCTCGACGACGCCGATCGGCTCGTGGCCGAGGACGTCCCCCTCTTCGAGGAACGGCCCGAGCACCTCGTACAGGTGCAGGTCCGAACCGCAGATCCCGGACGAGGTGACGCGGATGATCGCGTCGTCCCGCTCCTTGATGGCCGGGTCGGGCACGGTGTCGACGCGGACGTCCCGCCTGCCGTGCCAGGTCAGCGCCTTCATGATCGCCGCCTTCCTCTCGGGGTCGGTGGTCGGGGTTCGGGGCACGGGTGGACGTCGGCCACCGCGCGCACGGCCGCCACCCGGGTCTCCCACAGATGCGCCGGGGGCCGCCCGGACGTGTGGCCGGTGCCGGGCCGCAGCCGGAAGCCGCGCGCGTCGTGCGCCTCCCAGCCCGCCCGCTCGCCGCGCAGGTTCAGGTAGTGCGTGACGATCCCGGCGACGTGCCCGTCGTGCCGCACGTGCCAGCGGTGGGCGTCGCGGTCGGCGTGGGTGAACTGGCACAGCCGCCAGCCCGGGCCGATGCGGTGGGCGAGGTCCAGTGTGACGAGCGGCTCGTTGTCCGCCGGGCGCCTCGCCCGGGACGGAGCGGAGGGCCGGGCGGCGGGCCGGTCCTGGACGTGCAGGGTCCGGGCCAGGTCACGGGCCGCCTGCGCCAGGGCGTGGGCGGCCTCGGTGAGCCGGCCGTCGTCCATCGCGGGCGGTACGCCGTCTCCCGCCCGGCGGGCCCGGACGCTGCGCCTGTACGCGGTGTCCAGGGCGGCGAGCGCGCGGGCCGCCTCGTCGCGCGCGTCTTTGACGCCGGTGGTGACGCCGGTGGTGACGCCGGTGTCGCGGCCCCCCGGGCGCCGGGCGGCCGCCGGGCCCCGCCCGGCCTCCTCCCAGGGCCGCGAGGTCGGCTTGTCCTGTCGCAAAACCGGGACTCCTTCGAACGGACGGGTCTTCCCGCGGCCTTCCCGAAGATGACGGCTTCTACCGTCGCGCCGCCCCTGGTTCCGGCCTTCCGGACTGGATTGGTCAAACGGGGGTAAAGGCTGGGCCATGGACCACCCCCGCCTGCGCCTCGGAGTCCTCGACATCGGTTCCAACTCCGCTCACCTGCGCATCGCCGACCTCAGCCCGGGACACGGGCCGGCCCCCGTGCGGTCGGTCAAGAGCGCCGTGCGGCTGGCCGAGGCCACCGACCGGGAGGGCGTGATCGGGCGCCCGGCCGTCGGCCGGCTGGTCGGCGCGGTGCGCGAGGCCGCCGTCGCCGCCGCCGTCAGCGACGTCCACGAGCTGGTCCCGCTCGCCACGTCCGCCCTGCGGGACGCCGCCAACCGCGACGCCGTCGCCGCGGAGGTCCGCGCCGCCACCGGGATCTCGATCGGCTTCCTGTCGGGCGAGCAGGAGGCGCGCCTGACGTTCCTCGCGGCGCGCCGCTGGTACGGCTGGTCGGCGGGGCCGGTGCTGCTCGCCGACATCGGCGGCGGGTCGACGGAGCTGGCCTACGGGGCCGGTGAGGAGCCCGAGATCGCGCTGTCCCTGCCGCTCGGGGCGGGCCGCCTCACGCGCCACCACCTGCCCGCCCGCCCGCCCGTCCCCAAGAAGAGGCGCAAGGCCCTGCGCAGGCATGTCCGGTCCGTCCTCGCCGAGACGGCGGCCGGGATCGCCGAACGCCCCGCGCCGGTGCGGGCCGTCGCCACGTCCAAGACGTTCACCCAGCTCGCGCGGCTGTGCGGCGCCCCCAAGAGCAAGGCGGGCCCGTACGCGGCCCGCAGGCTGGCGCGGCGCGACCTGCAAGACTGGATTCCCCGGCTCGCGACGCTGTCGAACGAGGAGCGGGCCGGCCTGCGCGGGGTCCGGGAGTCCCGCGCCCACCAGATCCTCGCCGGGGCGATCGTGGCCGAGGCGGTGATGGACGTCCTCTCGCTCGAAGCCCTCGACGTCTGCCCGTGGGCGCTCCGCGAGGGCATCTTCCTGCACCGGCTGGACGCCCTGACCGCCGGGCGCCCCGTCGGCTCGCCGTTCACGCCCGCCGAGGGGACGGGGTCCCTGCCACCCCCGGTCCCCGTCCGCCCGGAGCGGCGGCTGAGGGTCGCCGCCGCCCGGTAGGCGCGCCCCGGCGTTTGAACGCCCGTCCTTCCGGCAAGTCACCACAGGGGGGCGAGGGGGGGAGTGCCGGATGACGGCCGTCCAGGACCGGCGGGACACCGGCGTCGCGGACGCGCTGGAGCGGCACCGGAAGGGCACGCGCTTCGGCGACGTCCTCGCCACCACCGACCACAAGGTCGTCGGGTACCTCTACCTAGCCACCTCGTTCACGATGTTCCTGATCGCCGGTGTCATGGCGATGGTGATGCGCGCGGAGCTCCTGAGGCCGGGCATGCAGGTCGTGACCGACGAGCGGTACAACCAGATGTTCACGATCCACGGCACGGTCATGCTGCTGCTGTTCGCGACGCCGCTGTTCGCCGGGTTCGCGAACGTGATCGTCCCGCTGCAGATCGGCGCGCCGGACGTGGCGTTCCCGCGGCTGAACACCCTCAGCTACTACCTGTTCCTGTTCGGCGCCCTGATGGTGCTGCTGGGCTTCGTCGTGCCGGGCGGCGCGGCGTCGTTCGGCTGGTTCGCCTACACGCCGCTGTCGTCGGAGACGTTCTCGCCGGGGCACGGCGGCGACCTGTGGGTGATGGGCCTCGTCCTGTCCGGTTTCGGGACGATCTTCACCGGGGTCAACCTGATCTCCACGATCATCACGATGCGCGCGCCGGGGATGGTGATGTTCCGGCTGCCGATCTTCACCTGGAACGTGCTGCTGACCAGCGTCATGGTGCTCATCGCCTTCCCCGTGCTCGCCGCCGCGCTGCTGGCCCTGGAGGCCGACCGGAGGCTGGGCGCGCACGTCTACGACCCCGGTCACGGGGGAGCGCTGCTCTGGCAGCACCTGTTCTGGTTCTTCGGCCATCCCGAGGTGTACATCGTGGCGCTGCCGTTCTTCGGCATCGTCACCGAGATCCTCCCGGTGTTCTCCCGCAAGCCGGTCTTCGGGTATCTCGCGCTCGTCGCGGCCACGATCGCGATCACGGGCCTGTCGATGACGGTGTGGGCCCACCACATGTTCGCGACCGGCCAGGTGCTGCTGCCGTTCTTCTCCTTCACCTCCTTCATGATCGCCGTGCCGACCGGCATCAAGTTCTTCAACTGGGTCGGGACGATCTGGAAGGGGCAGCTGACGTTCGAGACGCCGATGCTGTGGGCCCTGGGGTTCCTCGTCACGTTCCTGTTCGGCGGCCTGACGGGGGTCATCCTGGCCTCACCGCCGATGGACTTCCACCTCACCGACTCGTACTTCGTGGTCGGACATTTCCACTACGTCCTGTTCGGCACCGTCGTGTTCGCGATGTTCGGCGGCTTCTACTTCTGGTGGCCCAAGATGACGGGCAAGAAGCTGGACGAGACCTGGGGGAAGATCCATTTCTGGTCGCTGTTCGCCGGGTTCCACACGACGTTCCTCGTCCAGCACTGGCTCGGCGCCGAGGGGATGCCCCGCCGCGTCGACGACTACGCCGGCGGGTTCGCCACGCTGAACATGGTGTCGTCGATCGGCTCGTTCGTCCTCGGCGCGTCCACGTTCGCGTTCCTGTGGAACATCTGGCGGACGCACAAACGGGGCGAGCGCGTCGGCGTGGACGATCCGTGGGGTTTCGGCGGGTCGCTGGAGTGGGCGACCTCCTGCCCGCCGCCCCGCCACAACTTCACCGCGATGCCGCGCATCAGGTCGCTGCGGCCCGCGTTCGACCTGCACTACCCGCCGGCGGAGCCGCCCCAGGAGGCCGAGCCCGCGCTTCCCCAGCCCCCGCCGTACGGCTGAGCGCGCCGCCGGGCCGGCTAGTCCCCTGGCCGCCCGTCCGGCGTCGCGGGGCCCCCGGCTTGCCCGTCATGCCCGTCGTGCCCCTCATGGCCGGCGTGCTCGTGGTCGCCTTGGCCGCCGCCGCGGGACTCGCACTGGTAGTCGAAGTAGAACCGGTTCAGGCGCGTGCGGACCTGGGCGCGGGCGCGGCCCGGCGTCGGGAGCGGGATGATGTGCCGCGGATAGGAGGCCACCAGCTCCTGCGGCCTGCGGGTCAGGAGGACGGCCTCCTCCTCGTCGGAGGGCGGCTCGTGACGTTCGGCGAACCCGCCGTCCGGTGTCAGCCTGACCAGCCCGGTCTCCACGCCCTCCTCCCGGACGCGCAGGTCGCGGCGCTGGAGGCTCAGGCAGGCCCGCCGGGTGAGCGCGAAGGCCAGGAACGGGAAGACGAAGAAGCCCACGCGGAAGAACCACGTCGTCGCGTACAGCGGAAGGCCGAAGGTGTAGGAGAGGACGTCGTTGCCCCCGGCCGCCCAAAGGTTGCCGTACCAGGCGATCACCGCGCCGCCGATGCCGGTCCTGGTGGCCGCGTTGCGCGGCCGGTCCAGCAGATGGTGGACGCGGCGGTCCCCGGTCGCCCAGCGCTCGGCGAAAGGGTAGAGGGCGATGCATGTGAAGAACGCCCCGGGCAGCACGATCGTGGGCAGGAACACGTTCCAGCCAACGGTGTGGCCCGCCACCGTCGTGGTCAGCGGCGGCATGATCCGCAGCGCGCCCTCCAGGAACCCCACGTACCAGTCCGGCTGCGAGGCGGTCGAGACCTGCGAGGGCTCGTAGGGGCCGTACAGCCACACCGGGTTGACCTGGAGCAACGTCGCCATCGCGGCCAGGACGCCGAGGGTGTAGAGGAAGTAGGCGCCGCTCTGCGCGGCGAAGTGCGGGTACGCGGGATGGCCCGAGACGCGTGACTCGCGGCGCCCCTTCGCGGGGAACTGGGTGTGCGTCTGGTGCCAGAGGATCATCAGGTGGGCGGTGATCAAGCCGAGCAGAAGGCCCGGGACCAGCAGGATGTGCACCGTGAACAGCCGGGGGATGAAGTCCTCGTCGGGGAACTCGCCGCCGAACACGAACATGCTCACGTAGGTGCCGGCGACGGGGATCGACAGCATGATGCCCTGCGCGATCCGCAGGCCGGTGCCCGACAGCAGGTCGTCCGGCAGCGAGTACCCGGCGAAGCCCTCGGCGAGCGCGAGCGTGAACAGCGTGACCCCGATCAGCCAGTTGATCTCGCGGGGACGGCGGAACGCGCCGGTGAAGAAGATCCGCAGCAGGTGCGCGCAGATCGCCGCGACGAAGACGTTCGCGGCCCAGTGGTGGATCTGCCGCATCAGCAGCCCGCCGCGCACGTCGAACGACAGGTGCAGCGTGGACGCGTACGCCTGGCTGACCCGCAGTCCCCGCAGCGGCGCGTACGACCCGTCGTAGACGGCGGGGGCCGAGCTGGGCTGGAAGAACAGCGTCAGGTAGACGCCGGTGAGCAGCAGGACGACGAACGAGTACAGGGCGATCTCGCCGAGCAGGAACGACCAGTGGCCCGGGAACGCCTTGCGGAGGTTCCGCCTCAGGAACCCGGCGGCGCCGAGCCGGTCGTCCACACCCCGTGCGAGATCCCCGGTCAGCCTCCCGGCGGCCGCCCCGCCGTTCCGTGCCGCCATGAGCGTTCTCCCTGGCCAGCTGGGTTACGGTGATCTGCGATACCCGGGGCCGGGATGGTCAAACGGCGGCGCCTCAGCGCCCGCCGTACAGCCCGGCCGTCAGACCGTGTGACGGCCCATCGCCGCCCAGGCGTATCCGATCCGCAGCCGGGTGTGCCCGCTGGTCGCGTCCGCCGACCTCGTCACGGTCCTGGGGACGCCGCGGGCCTACCGGAATGCGCCGCGTACAGGACGTCGCGCAGCCCGGGAAGTGACTCCCGGTCGCCGCGCCAGACCAGGCGCAGGCTGAGGCTGGGCGCGTCCAGCGCGAGCCGCACGAGGGTCCCCGCGTCCAGCCGCTCCCGGACGGCGGACTCGGGGAGGAGCGCGATGCCGAGCCCCCGCTCCGCCCAGGAGGCCATCACGGTCACGCTCCCGGCCCTGACCCGCTCGACGCCCGGCCCGAGCAGGCGCTCGCCCGCCAGCCGGAACGAGCAGGCGGGGACGTTGACCAGCAGCCTCTCCCCGTCCAGATCCTCCGGGGCCAGGGGCGGGGCCCCGGCGAGGGGATGCCCGGGCGCGGCGACGAGCGCGAGCGGGACGGGCTCCAGGTCGACGAAGTCCAGCGGCGCGGACGGCGGCGCGAATCCGAGGCCGCCGAGCCCGGCGCCGCGGTCGAGCAGGAGCGCGGCGTCCAGGTCACCGGCGGCGACCCCGGCCAGGAGCCGGTCGCGGGCGACGTCCGAGCGGACCTCGACCCGCAGCCCGGGCCGCCGCTCGGCGAGCCGCGCCAGCACGCCGGGCACGTGCGTCGCGGCGATGGTCTCCAGCGCGCCGAGCCGCACCGCGGGCCACGTTCCGCCGACGTCCCGGCGCGCCTGCTCCGCCTGCAGCAGCAGCCGCCCGGCCCAGCCGCGCAGCCGCTCGCCCGCGGCGGTCGGCCGCATGCCCGTCGGGCCCCGGTCGAACAGCGCCACGTCCAGCGACCGCTCCAGGGCCCGGATCTGCTCCGACACCGACGAGGGCGCGAGCCCGAGCGCGTTGGCGGCGTCGGTGACCGTCCCGTGCTCGGCGACGGCCTCGAACGTCCGCAGCTGGCGCAGCTCCATGCACCGACAACGAGGCGAAATCTTTCGGCTATTCCGAACGCGTCATCCGCGCGGGCCGGTGGAGGCGGGCGCCGTGGTCACGCGAGCCGGGGGCGCTGGGCCGCCTTGAGGAGGTGCCGCAGGTCCCGGATGTCGGCGCGCAGTCGCTCCGCCGCCCCCGGATCCGGCTCCAGGCCGCCGAGACCGTCGTCGAGCAGGTCCAGTTCGGCGGCCCGGAGCCGGGCGAGCAGCCGCCGCGGCTCACCGGCCGGGACGTCCCACCGCTCCTTGCGCCGCCACTTGCGGTAGGTGAGGACGTGGCTCTCACCCGGGACCAGGACGCCCCGGAAGGTCTCGGCGTTCGCCGCCCGCCGGAACCGGACCATGTACCGGTACCGCGCGGCCCGGTAGGTCACCACCGCGACGATCAGGATCGGCGCGCCCTTGAACGGCAGCAGCGCCACACCGGGCATCACCGGCGCGTCCCACCACGAGTGCAGCGCCATCGCCAGGACGACCGCGGCGCACGCGAGCGCCACGGACCACCGGGACGCGCGACCCAGCACGCAGCCGAGGCCCGCGCCGCCGACCGCCGTCATCGCCCAGTGGCTCGCCCAGGCCCCGCCGACCATCCGGCTCCCGAACGAGAAGAACGCCGCGTTCGCGTCCTGCGTGGCGCCGGTCAGCACGATCGTGTTCAGCACGTAGAGGAAGTTCTCCGACACCTGGAAGCCCAGGCCCACCAGCGCCCCGTACCCGTAGCCGTCCAGCGGCCCCCGGACGGCGTGCGGCACGATCAACGCCAGCACCACCACGCCGAGCAGCTTGAGGATCTCCTCGTCGACCGGCGCGATGATGGCCGCGCCCCACGTCGCGCCGAAGTCCGGGCCCGCGGTCTTGCCGAGCACCGCCTGGAAGGCGGCGTTGACCGGCAGCGCCAGCCCGAACGCGGCCAGCCCTCCCCATCCGACGGCGATCAGCGCGTGGCCGAGCGGGCGTGTCCGCACCGGGTGCAGCCGCCGGAGCACCCAGATCCCGCCGACGAGGACGGGCGTCAGCAGCGCGAACCCCGCCAGCGCCCCGGCCGGGAACGCGCGGACCTGCGCCTGGAGCGCGTCGCGGGCGACCCAGGCGCCGATCAGGCAGGTGGCCGCCCACAGCCAGAACGCCGGACGGCCGGTCACGGTGAGATCCGCACGGTCCGCATCATGGCGTCGACCTGCGCCGCCACGCGCCGGTACGCCCCGGGCGGTCCCGACGCGGTGACCGTCGCGCCGAGCCTCCTGGTCGCGAACACGGCGGCGGTCCCGGCCCGGCCGTCCCCGGTGAGGTGTCCGGTGAGGCCCCTCAGCCCGTGCACGGTGGTGATCGTGGCCGGTGCCGTGCCCAGCCGCCTGTCCCGGCCCACCGTGACGAGCTTCGCGAGGCCGTCCCACAGCGCGGGGGCGTCCAGCGGCGCGAGCGGGACCACCACGCTGATGTTGAACGCGACCTCATCCCTGGTCAGGAACGCGTTCCCGCCGAGGAACGAGCGTTCCTCGCTGAGCGTCCAGCCCGCGGACGGGACCGCGAACGACACCGGCCGGGTGCCGTCGCGCTCCGTCCCGACCGACAGCACCGTCCCCGGGCGGACCGGCCGCCCGCCGGCGCCCAGTGCCGCGTCCAGCAGCGGTAACCCCGCCCCGAGCACGAGCAGCACGCACGCGACGAGACCGGTGCCCCACCATCTGACCCGCGTCACCCGGCCCCCCGGAACGGACATGGCCCTGTACATGCCATGTTCCGCGGGCATACCCCCCGTTCAGCCGCTAAACGGCTTCATGTCCAGTGCGCGGGCCTCTCCAGGGCCGCCGGAAGCCGGGTCGCGCCGTCGCCTCTGGCAGCGTTGACCTGCGCCTGCGTGAGGAACAGCGCGTCCCGCAGGTCCGCGCCGCGCAGGTCGGCGTCCCGCAGGTCGGCCCCGAGCAGATCGGCGTCCCGCAGGTCGGCGTCGCGGAGACCGGCCGCGATCAGCCGGGCGCCCCGCAGGCTCGCGCCGCGCAGGTCGGCGCCTTCCAGCACGGCGCCGATGAGGTCGGCCCGCCGCAGGTCCTTGCCGCCGGGGCCGCGCGCCAGCTCGCTGACCCTGCGCAACAGGGGATCGACGGCCTTCCAGAGCGCCTCCTGATCCACGGCCGCGAGGTCGCCGGGACCGCCGCCGGAGAAGCGCTCGACCCGCGCCACCGCCCGCCGGAGATCGCCGCCGACCGGTCCGGCGGCGGGCATCGCCAGTGCTTCACGCAGGTACCACAGCAGCTCGTGGAGCCGCCGCATGACCGAGAAGGCCGCGAACATCTCGGACGCGCCGCCCTGACGCCAGTCGCGCCCGCCGAACGTCTCCTGGGAGACCCTCTGACCTGCCCCAAAGCAGTCGAAAACGGCACAACCGGGAAATCCTTGTCCCCTCAGATCGGTATGGACGCCGCATCGGAAATCGGCCAGCAGGTTCCGGCAGGGCTCCCCGGCGTCCTTGCCGAAGGCGAAATCGGCCGACCGCGCGAAGGGGAGCGCCACGCAGCACAAGCCGAAACAGCGCGCGCAATCCGCTTTCAGCCCCGGCACCGCACCATGCTATTCGCCGGTCCGCGCGCCCGTTCACACGCTCCGGCCATCCCCCGAGGGCCGCGGCGCCGCGTCAGGCGCGAGGGCGCCGTGTCGAACCCGATGACGCCGTGTCAGGCCGCGTCGTGGAAGACCAGTCCCAGCGTGCGCCGGTGCCCGGACCTGACCACGCTGACGCCGTGCCGGACCGGGGCGGCCGACCACCCCCGTTTCGTCCGGACGGGCCGGTCGCGCGTCGTGAAGATCAGCCCGCGGCCCCGGGGGAGGAGCGTCGCCGTCCCGCGCGACTGGGCCCGCGCCCGCTGCTCGACCATGAGGAACTCTCCGCCGGTGTAGTCCGCGCCGGGCTCGTCCAGGCCGATGACGACCTGGAGCGGGAACACCAGGTCCCCGTAAAGGTCGCGGTGCAGCGCGTTCCACCCGTCCCGCCCGTATCGCAGGAGGATCGGCGTGGGCTTGGACTGCCCGGCCGCGTGGCACATGCCGAGCCACTCCTCCAGGGTGTCCGGCCAGGGTGCGGGGCGTCCGAGCCTTCCGGCCCAGTCCCGCGCGATGGGCAGCAGCCGCGGGTACAGCGCCGTCCGCAACTCACGGACCGCCTCCGGGAACGGCTCGGCGAAGTACCGGTACTGTCCGGCCCCGAAGCGGTAGCGCTCCATATCGATCGTGGATCGGAAACGTCCCGCCTCCTCGTACAGGGCGGCCACGTCCGCGCACTCGTCCTCGGCCAGCAGCTCGGGCGTCACGGCGAAACCGTAGGCGTCGACCTCGCGGCCGAGCGCGTCCCAGTCGCCACGCGCGACCCTGCTCGCGTAGATGCTCATATCCGTTGAACCCCGGCCGGGTACCGTGCGTTGCGGCCGCGGTAGGGTTTTCCCGTCGATCGGCGATCAGGCGAGGAGGTGAGTCCCGTTCCCGCACGTACAGGCCGGGCGCTCCCGTCCCGCCGCAGGGGCTAGGGCGGCGCGCCCGCGAGGCTTCCCTGAAGGGCACCCGATGCCAGCACCCTGTTCCGAAACCGTCGTGTCCCGTCTCCGCGCCGCCGGATGCGTGTTCGCCGAGGACGAGGCACGGCTCCTCATGTCCGCCGCCCGTACGCCGGACGAGCTGTCCGCCATGGTGGAGCGGCGCGCCGGGGGCCTGCCCCTCGAACACGTCCTCGGCTGGGCCGAGTTCTGCGGCCTGCGCGTGGAGGTGGACCCCGGCGTCTTCGTCCCCCGCCGCCGCACGGAGTTCCTCGTCCGGCAGGCCGCCACCCGGGCGCCGCGCCGCGCCGTCGTCCTCGACCTGTGCTGCGGCTCGGGGGCCCTCGGGCTCGCGCTGGCCGCCGCGCTGGGCGGCGCCGAGCTGCACGCCGCCGACATCGAGCCCGCCGCGGTCCGGTGCGCCCGCCGCAACGTCGGCGCCGCCGGGCGCGTGTACGAGGGCGACCTGTTCGCGCCGCTGCCCGGCACGCTGGAGGGCCGCGTGGACGTCCTGCTGGCCAACGTCCCCTACGTCCCGGCCGGGGAGGTGGCGCTGCTGCCCGCCGAGGCCCGGGCGCACGAGCCTCGGATCGCGCTCGACGGCGGCGCGGACGGCCTGGAGGTCCTGCGCCGGGTCGCGGACGGGGCTCCGCGCTGGCTCGCGCGCGGCGGGCGCCTGCTGTCCGAGGTGAGCGAGCGGCAGGTCCCCGCGGCGGCGGGAATCGTGGCGGCCGCGGGCATGCAGATCGAGGTCGCACGGTCGGAAGAGCTTTACTCGACCGTGGTCATCGGCACGATTCCGATTAGAAATCCCTGACCGGGTATGGGGTCGGAGACAGACGACGATCGAAGGAGTGAAAGTCCATGCGCCGCATCACCGCAGCGCTCAGCGCGGTCATCGGCACGATCATCAGTGTCGTGACCCTGCCGTTCCGCGTCCTCGGCCGAATTCTGTCCCCGGGGCGGGGCCGCCCGGCACGCTCGCGCACCAGCCGCCGCAGAGCCGCCTGACGGACGCGTGAAAAAGGGGAGAAGGGGCGCTGGGCCCCTTCTCCCCTCACGCGTGACCGATGAGGGAAAAACCTTTGCTCCGGCCGTGCGGCGTGCCGCACCATAGTGATGACGGACCGAGCGGGAAAGGAGCCGCGAAGATGAACGGGATCATCGCCAAGCGAATGCGGCGCCTTTCCGGGACCCGCCCGCATGGCGGTCGCGTCGCTCCCTCGGACGCCTCTGGATAGGGCCGACAGGCTCCACCAAGGCCGCCAGGGAGAGATCCCGGCGGCCTGTTTCTTTTTCATGCCTCTATAGCTCAGTGGATGAGAGCGTCGCGCTACGAACGCGAAGGCCCCAGGTTCGAGTCCTGGTGGGGGCGCTGCGGGACCGAGGGCCCCGCGCACGCCGTACAAGCCGAAATGGTGAGGCACCTGGCTTCCACCCAGGAGAATCGGGTTCGATTCCCGAGTACGGCTCTTGGACTGGACCGGCGGGAGTAACGACCCCCGGCCGGTCCACCCGTGCCCTGGCGGAACGGACGCCACCGTCCGCCGGAGGGCACTCTCGCCGCTCCGCCCCGTGCCGATCGGACGGTCCCGGCTACGCCTCGACGAAGATCAGATCTTCGGGCGGGCGGGTCAGGCGGACGGTCCGGCCGTCCACCTCGACGACCGTGTCCAGCCCGGTGGCGTGGGCGGCGGAGATGACGTAGAGCCGGTCGTCCCGCGTGGCGAGGAACGCGCCGAACCCGTCGAGGCCGGGATCCCCGCCGCCGAGCGCGAAGTAGTCGGCGAGGCGCCGGTACAGCTTGGGCAGCAGGACGAGCCGCTCGTCCAGGTCGGCGACCTCGGTGATGGTGGCGCCGGAGGTGGTGACGTCCCGCGCCCACACGCCCGTCCCGGCGGCGCGGGCCTTCTCGGTCGCCGCGGTCAGTTCCTCGCGGAGGTCGGGGAAGAGCTTGCTGTAGAACGTCGGGTAGACGAGGCCGTCGGCGACGAGCCTGTGGTTGGCGCTCTTCCTGAGCAGGGCCGCGTCGACGCGGACCGGTGCGAGGTCGTCGTGGTCGGCCTCCCCGGCGAACGCGAACGACACCGGCCGGCCGTGGACGTCGGCGAAGCGCGTGAGGATGTATCCGGGCGCCTGCTCCGGCGACGCCTGGACGACCCGCTCGCCGTCGTGCCGCACCTCCTGGAAGCCGAGCAGGCCGAGCAGCCGGTCGCGGGCGGCGTGCGCCAGGTCCAGGGGCTGGTGGTGGGAGTGCCCGCCGTGGGTGGTCGGCGCGTAGTGCGTCTCCAGGGCGTCGATGGCGTCGAGGCGGAGCTGCGCGCCGCCGGTCTTGTTCACCCGCGCCCTCAGCCGGATCTTGGTGAACGCCTCGCGGTCGTCCGGGACGAACCGGACGGAGTCGCCGTCGGGCTCGGTGCGGAGGATGCGGTACTGGCCCTTGATGAGGCTCAATGGCATGGGGTTCCCTCTCCCTCGCCGGCGCCACCCGCCGGCGCCGGCGTGACCGGCACAAATGACGGTAACTCTGGGCACATCAGTCGTCACTGGACTGGGCCGATACCGGTATGTGTCCGGCTTTGGCCAGGAAAGTGAGCCGCGTGCGGGGGTGGTCGCGGCGCTTGACGGGGCGCGGAGGGCTCGATTATTTTGGCGTCCAAATATTGGTCGTCCAAGTAATACGCCCCGACGTGGCCCCGCGGAGGAATGATGAGCGACTTTCCCATGTACGCGCCGTCGGAGGAGCACGAGCTGCTGCGGGCGACGGTGCGGGAGCTGGCCGAGGCGAAGATCGCGCCGTTCGCGGCCGAGGTGGACGAGGAGTCGCGGTTCCCGCAGGAGGCGCTGGACGCGCTGGTCGGTCACGGGCTGCACGCGGTGCACGTGCCCGAGGAGTACGGGGGCGTCGGCGGGGACGCGCTGGCGGCGGCGATCGTGATCGAGGAGGTCGCGCGGGTGTGCGCGTCGTCGTCGCTGATCCCCGCGGTGAACAAGCTGGGGACGGTGCCGCTGCTGCTCGCGGGGTCGCCGGAGCTGCGGGAGCGGTACCTGGGGCCGGTGGCCTCGGGGGAGGCGATGTTCTCCTATGCCCTGTCGGAGGCCGAGGCGGGCTCCGACGCGGCCGGGATGCGGACGCGGGCGGTGCGCGACGGCGACGGGTGGGTGCTCGACGGGGTGAAGTCCTGGATCACCAACGCGGGGGAGTCGCGGTACTACACGGTGATGGCGGTGACCGATCCCGAGAAGGGCGCCGGGGGCATCTCGGCGTTCGTGGTGGAGGCCGGCGACCCGGGCGTGTCCTTCGGGCCGAAGGAGCGCAAGCTGGGGATCAAGGGGTCGCCCACGCGCCAGGTGGTGCTGGAGGGCGTGCGGGTGCCCGGCGACCGGATGATCGGGGCGGAGGGGACCGGGTTCAAGACGGCGCTGGCGACGCTGGACCACACGCGGATCACGATCGCGGCGCAGGCGCTGGGGATCGCGCAGGGGGCGCTGGACTTCGCGCTGGGATACGTGCGGGAGCGGCGGCAGTTCGGGCGCCCGGTGGGCGACTTCCAAGGCGTGCGGTTCATGCTGGCGGACATGGCGATGCGGCTGGAGGGGGCGCGGCAGCTGACCTACCACGCGGCGGTGAAGTCGGAGCGGGCGATGCGCGGGGAGCGGGTGGCGGATCTGACGCTGGTCTCGTCGGCGTGCAAGGCGCTGGCGTCGGACGTGGCGATGGACGTGACGACGGACGCGGTGCAGCTGCTGGGCGGGTACGGCTACACCCGCGACTTCCCGGTCGAGCGGATGATGCGCGACGCCAAGATCACCCAGATCTACGAGGGGACCAACCAGATCCAGCGGCTGGTCATCGCCCGCCAGCTCCTCGGATAGCGGGCGGCGCCCGCGACCGCGGTGGACGAGGACTGAAACGCGGTGTGAGGGGGAAATGGCCGACTGTGGCGGCGGGACGTGTCCGCCCTGTCCCCGCGGGCGCCGCGGGGTGAGGATGGACACCACCGGTGACACCGCGAGCAGGGGAGGCGCGCATGAGCGACCAGGGTCCGGAACCGGAGATCGACACCACCGTGTCGCACGTGGCGCGCATCTGGAACTACTGGCTCGGCGGCAAGGACAACTACCCCGTGGACCGCGAGGTCGGCGACCAGATCCTCGGGATGCTGCCGGACGTGGCGCGGCTCGCGCGCGCGTCCCGGCTCTTCCTCAACCGGGTGGTGTGGCACATGGCGGCCGAGGCCGGCATCCGCCAGTTCATCGACATCGGGACGGGCCTGCCCACCGTCGACAACACCCACGAGGTGGCCCAGCGGGCGGCGCCCGAGTCGCGGATCGTCTACGTCGACAACGACCCGCTCGTCCTCGCCCACGCCCAGGCGCTGCTCACCAGCACCCCCGAGGGCGCGACCGCCTACATCGACGCCGACCTGCGCGATCCCGGCCACATCCTTGAGGCCGCCGCCGGGACGCTGGACTTCTCCCGGCCGATCGGGCTGACGCTGATGGGCATCCTGGAGTTCATCACCGACGACGACGAGGCCTACTCGATCGTGCGGCGGCTGCTGGACGGGCTGCCTTCCGGCAGCTACTTCGCCATGTACGACGGGACGAACGTCGTCCATGGCGAGGCGTCCGACCGGATCGTGGAGGTGTGGAACGCCTCGGGCAACGCGGGCCTCGTCCTGCGCAGCCCCGAGCAGATCACCCGGTTCTTCGACGGGCTGGAGCTGCTGGAGCCCGGCGTCGTCTCGGTGACGCGCTGGCGGCCCGAGGTGACGGTTGGGGAGCCCCCGGAGGCCGTCGACGCCTTCGGCGGCCTGGGCCGCAAGCCCTAGCCGGGGTCCCCCTCACGTCCGCCCGCACCTCGATCAGCCGTCGCCTGGCACGGTCAGGCGCCTTCCGGCCCCCCGGCGGGCGCGAACCACGACGGGTCCGCGAGGGCGGCCCCGGTCCCCTGCAGGATCTCGGTGATCTTGAAGGCGGCGTCCAGCAGCCCGCCTCCGACCGCGGCCTTGTAGTAGGCGAGCGCCGTCGCCGGCGCGCCGGCCCCGGCCGCCGCCTCGCCGAGCCGGAAGGCGTGCTGCGCCGCCTGATGGTGGTCGAGCCCGTTGGGGCTGGCGTCCAGCAGGTCGAGGGCCTGCGGGTGCTCGCCCGCGGCGGCCTCGATCAGCAGCGCGACGGCCTCGGGGCCCCGCGTCGAGTCGGTGCCGATCAGCACCGCCACCCGGTAGACGGCGTCGGCGTCACCCTCCGCCGCGCGCTCGACGAGCTCCCGCCCGTGCTCCCCGTAGTCGGCGACCGCCGCCCGCTGCGACACCGTCAGCCGCACCGGCACCGTCGCGCCCGGTGCGCCCGGCCCGTCCGCGGCCCGGTCGAAGTCCCGTCCTCGCGGGGCCTCCGGCGCGGGGACGGTGCCCGCCACACGGGGTTCGGGGATCAGGCCGGGGGGACCGCCGGTCTCCGTGGCGTCCGGTGGAGGTGCGGACGGCGGGGCGGAGGGCGGCCCCTGGGCGGCGCGGAGCCGGGACTGCCAGTGGGGGAGGGTGCTGATGCCGGGGTCGGACGAACGGACGCCCGTCTCCCAGGCGCGGCGCTGGCAGCACAGGATGAAGCTGGCCACCCAGGCCGAGGTCGGCACCCGCTTCCGGCGGCCCGCCAGGACCTCGAACACCGCGGTCGCCGACAGGACGGGAAGGCCGCGCCTCCCGTACAGCTCGCCCAGGTGCTCGGAGGTCTCGGCGAGCTTACGGTAGGGAGGCCGGTTGCAGGATTCGTAGAACGCGTTGAGTTCGGCGATGAAGTCTTCCGGCCCCGTGGGCCGGGCGCTGTCGTCGGTCATGTCTGGTCGTCCTCATTGTCCGTGCCTGCGGACCATGGTCTCTATCGTCATGCTGCCAGGCGTATCGGACGTCCGGGGGCGCGCCGCCCTGATGAGCTGTCCTGTCTCGTTCTGTGCGCCGGTCATGGCAGTCCGGGAGGGTGGTGAACGCCCCGATTCACGATGTTCGTAGCCGTTTGTGGCTATTACAGGTCGCGGAGGAGGCCCAGGAGGATCGACTGCGTGGCGCGGGCGGGGGCCGCCTTCACCACGAGCCAGTTCATGACGTGCCAGTAGCAGGTCACCGCCTCGGGATCGGTGGGGTACACGGCGCCGTTGAGCCGCTCCAGGTACACGACGTCCGGCAGTTCGGGCTCGGGCGGGCGCAGCAGCGTGAAGGAGCCTCCGGGCACCACGGGCGCCTGCGCGTTCAACGGCACCACCTGGAGCGTCACGTGCGGCAGGTCGCAGGCGTCCATCAGGTGCTCCAGCTGCGCGAACGCCACCGAGCGGTTCCCGAACGTCCGGTGCAGGGCCGCCTCGTCGATCACCGCCCAGAGCCGCACCGGCGGGGACCGGTGCAGGATGCCCTGCCGCCGCGCCCGCAGCCGGACGAGGCGGTCCGCCGTGGCCCGGGGCAGGCCGCGGCACTGCGCGGCGCGGGCGTAGTCGGTGGTCTGCAGGAGTTCCGGGACGGCGTGCGTCTCGTACGTCCTGATCACGCTCGCGGACTGCTCCAGCCCGATGTAGGGCTCCTGCCACGGCGGGATCACGTCCTGGAAGGCCGACCACCAGCCGGGGACGTTCGCCTGGCGGGCGAGGCCGAGCAGTGTGGCGCGCGCGGCATGGTCGGTGACCCCGTACGCCGTGCACAGGTCGGCGACTTCGCGGAGCCGGAGCCGGATCCGCCCGACCTCCAGCCCGCTGATCCAGTCCTCGGGCATGCGGAGCGCGGCGCCGGCATCCTCCAGGCTGTACCCGTCCGCCTCGCGCAGCCGCCGCAGCTGGGCGCCGAGCACCATGCGCGGGACCGACGGCCCTGCCTCCGAGGCCCGGTGGCGACCATGGTCGGCTTGCTCGACTGCGGCTGTCATGTCTGCTCTCTGCGCGGTGTCGCGGAGGACGGCCCCTGGACGATGCTACGACGGCCCGTCCTGGCGCGCCGGTGCTTTGCCGCCGCCTTGACATGCAGCCGTACGGCTGCCTATAGTCACTCATGCAGCCGAACGGCTGCATGTTGATGGGACGAGGATGGACGAGGTGTTCAAGGCGCTGGCCGATCCCAGCCGCCGCAGGCTGCTGGACAGCCTCAACGCCCGGAACGGGCAGACCCTCCGGGAGTTGTGCGCCGGGCTGGACATGGCCCGGCAGTCGGTCAGCAAGCACCTGGCCGTGCTGGAGGCCGCCAATCTGGTGACAACGGTGTGGCGGGGCAGAGAGAAGCTGCACCATCTCAACGCCGTCCCGATCAACGCCATAGCCGAGCGCTGGATCAGCCGGTACGACCGCGCGCGGGTCCAGGTGCTCGCCGACCTGAAGACCGCTCTTGAGGAGGCCCCCATGCCGGACGGCCCGTTCGTCTACACGATCTACATCGACACCACGCCGGAGCGGCTCTGGCAGGCCCTGACCGATCCGGCCTTCACCAGCCGGTACTGGGGGGCGGCCTTCGAGACCGACTGGCGGCCGGGCTCGGCGATGGCCTGGACGGAGCGTGGCGTGACGATCACCGATCCGGACCAGGTCGTCCTGGAGTCCGAGCCGCACCGCCGCCTGTCCTACACCTGGCACACCTTCACCCCGGAGTGGGCGGAGGCGGCCGGCGTGGGCGAGGACGTCCGCGCGGACTTGGCTGCCGAGGGCCGCTCCAAGGTCACCTTCGAGATCGAGCAGCTCGACGGGAAGGGCACGGTGAAGCTGACGGTCACCCACGCCGACGCCGGGCCGACGCTGCGCGGCATGGTCGGCGGCGGCTGGCCGGAGATCGTCTCGGCGCTGAAGACGCTGCTGGAGACCGGCCGGCCCCTCGGCGAGGGGGCGCCGGCCGCGTGAGCGCGGGCGCGATTGCCCCGGAGGGGGTTCCCCGTTAACGTAAACGGGGAACTCCCCATTTATTTCCGGAGGACGCCGCCATGCCGCTCACCCAGGAAGACCGCACGGCCATCGCCGAGCTGATCGCCTCCCACGGCCATCTCGTCGACGAGGGGGAGCTCGGCCGCATGGGCGAGGTCTTCACCGACGACGTCACCTACGACGTCACGGACCTCGGCTCCGGCCCGATCGTCGGCCTCGACGCCCTCCGCGAAGCCGCGCTGGCCCTCGGCGACGGCAACCCGGTCGCGCACCACGTCACCAACGTGATCATCGCCGGGACGCCCGGCGGCGGGGCCCGCGCCACGTCCAAGGGCCTCGGCGTCCGCGCCGACGGCACGTGTGCGAGCGTCACCTACCGGGACGTCCTCGCCCGCACCCCCCAGGGCTGGCGGATCACCCACCGCGTCGTCCACGCCCGCCGGACCCCTCTGGCCGCGTCCTGACGCCGGCCGCTCCGGGACGGCGGGCACTAGCATGGCCCCGGCCGGAGTCGATCACTTGGGGGCCGCCGGTGCGAGAGATCGTCGTGTTCAGCGGGAGCGCCCATCCCGGCCTGGCGGCGGAGGTGTGCGCGCACCTCGGGGTCCCGCTGAGCCCGGTCCGCGTCGACCGGTTCGCCAACGACTGCCTGGAGGTGCAGCTCCAGGCCAACTGCCGTGAGCGGGACGTGTTCCTGGTCCAGCCGCTCGTCGCGCCCGTCCAGGAGCACCTCGTCGAGCTGCTGCTGATGTGCGACGCGGCGCGCGGCGCGTCCGCGAGCCGGATCACCGTCGTGATGCCGCACTACGCCTACGCGCGCTCGGACAAGAAGGACGCGCCGCGCATCTCCATCGGCGGGCGCCTGGTCGCCGACCTGCTCGTCGCGTCCGGGGCGGGCCGGGTGCTGGCGATGACGCTGCACTCGCCGCAGGTGCACGGCTTCTTCTCCGTCCCCGTCGACCACCTGCACGCGCTGCGCGAGCTGGCCGAGCACTTCCGCCGGTACGACCTGTCGCGGACGACCGTCGTCTCCCCGGACCTCGGCAACGCCAAGGAGGCCGCCGCCTTCGCCCGGCTCCTCGGGGTGCGGGTGGCGGCCGGGGCCAAGCAGCGCTTCGCCGACGACCGCGTCCAGATCAGCGCCGTCATCGGGGACGTCGCGGGCCGCGACCTGATCGTCCTGGACGACGAGATCGCCAAGGGCAGCACGGTCCTGGAGTTGCTGGACCGCCTGCGCGAGCTCGGCCCCCGGTCGATCCGGGTCGCCTGCACGCACGGGCTGTTCGCCGCCGGGGCCCTCCGGAGGCTGTCCGCCCAGCCCGACGTGCTGGAGATCGTCTGCACCAACACCGTGCCCGTCCCCGACGGGGACGGCAAGCTGAAGATCCTCTCGATCGCCCCCGCGCTCGCCGAGGCCGTCCGGCGCATCCACGACGGCGAGTCCGTGAGCGCCCTGTTCGACGCGCCCTGACGGCCGCCTAGCGGTCGCGGAGCATGCCGCTGCCGCCCGGCTCCTCCTCGCCGTCGCTGGGCTCCATCTCCAGGTACTCGTCGTCGGGCCAGAGCTCGTCGGCGAGGCCGGCGAGGTACTCCTCGTCGCCCTGGTCGAGCTCGGCGGTCATCGACTCGGGGTGGACGGCGGGGATCACGGGGGGAGCGGTCTCGGGCAGGGGGGACGCCATGGGCCGGAACAGGTTGGGCAGGCACAGGCCGAACAGGGCGACCAGTGATACGAGGACCAGGACTGTGATCACACCACCCCGTCCTTTCGCGGTCGAGTTCCACATGATTCTTGCGTAAGGAGCAAAACACTTGAACGCTACCTGGATGATCTAGCGGATGGGAGCCCCGACATGCGGAACGACGGAGACGATCGGTCCGCCGTGCCCCCCGGGCGGGCGCGGGCGGGCTCGGGCCGTCCGGACCCCCTTTCCCCAGGCTGACGCGATCCTCGCGCCGCGGTGCCACGACACGCGGGCGGCGGCGCAGGCGATGCGGCGGGCGCGCGGGCGGGCGTGCGGCAACGGCACGATACCGACCGGCTCGGACAAGATCGCGCAGGGTGAGGGCATGATCGCCCAGAGTGCGGGCCCGGGATCGGGCGGGGCGGCGGGGATCCGCGAGGGACTCGGCGAGTGTGCGACCGGACCTGGCACGGGCGCGGCGCAGAAAGAAAGCGGGCGCGACGCAGTGAGGGTGGGCGCGGCGCAAAGGGTGGACGGGCGCGGTCGGGGGGAGGTGGCCGTTGCGCGCGGGGGGAGGGCGGGGCGCCGCCGGTGTCTAGGCGGCCGTCGTCGGACGGTGCGGTGCGATCACGCGGCCGTCGGGCAGGAGCTCGCCGGTGTCCTCGAAGACGACGATGCCGTTGCAGAGCAGGCTCCACCCCTGCTCGGGGTGGTTGGCGACGGTGCGGGCGGCCTCGCGGTCCAGCGCGTCCGGGGTCGGGCAGGGCGGCTGGTGCGGGCAGATCGGCCGGGGTTGAGCGGTCACGGGTTCCTCCACGGTGTCCCTAGTGATTAAGGACATAGTTGAAGCCTGCCGTCGCTCGTCCGAAATATGCAAGTGGATGGGGAATTCTTTACCTTGCGCGGTGTGTGGATCACGGCAAGATCGGGCATTTAGGGACGTTCAGTGCAGAAGCCCGCCGTCCGGCTCGTCGCCGTGGTCGACGTCGAGGCCGACGACGGAAGTGCATCCCGTGCAGATCCACTCCGCGATGACCGCCTCGGGGTTGGTGCTGTGCGTGCGGTACGGGCGGTCCACGCGGCGCCGCCGCATCCCGTGCCCGCACGAGGAGTGCAGGAGCCGGCCGCACTGCGGGCAGGGCCACACGTCCTCGCGGCGGAGATTGCACTGGGGGCACATCGGGGACTCGTAGTCCTCGGACGGGCCGCCGGGGTCCAGTTCACCGCGCCACTCCTGCTCCAGGTCGAGGTACTCGTCGGCAGGCCAGTGGTGGTCGGCCAGCCAGGCGAGGTACTCCTCGTCGCCCGGATCGAGGACGGCCGTCAGCGACTCGGGATGCGCGTCGGGGGAGCGGTGGCGGCGCCGGCCGCGCCGTGCGGCTGCCAGCAGCGTCAGCAGACCGAGGAGCACGGCCGCGGCCAAGCCTGTCGCCATGGGCATCGCGGCGTCCTTACATGATCTTGTGGCGGGAAAGTCCGATCATGAATTCACTTCACAAAACGCTGCGAACGCTACAAGAAAGGGTCTTAACGGAAAAGTCGATCAGAAAAGATTCTTTGCGCGAGTCGCGGCGGGGCCGGTGTCCGAAACCAGGCCCAACCAGGGGCCAGAACCCCTGCTGCCTGGGAGATCCGGGACGCGTGGCCGTCCTGGCGACCATACGGCGGGCGGCTCCGGTTTCACTGACCGCTGAATCCGGGGTGATCAGGCCCCCGCCGTGGCAGGACGTGCGGCGGCCGACGCGGCGCGGGCGGCGGACGCCTGGAGTTGGGCGCGCCTTCACCCCGGCGCAAGGGCCGCGACACGCGGTGATGCGGGAATGACCCCATGCGCGAGGAGACCGCCCCGCACGACGAGGTGCTCGCCCGGTTCACCGGCGCCCGGCTCTACGAGCACGGCGAGGACGGGACCGCCTACCTCGCCGAACGCGGCGGCGTCCCCTACCTGCTGGTCCGCCCGGAGCCCGCGTCCCCCGACATGACGGTCATCGCCTTCGACGACGAGCTGGAACGCGCCTCCCACCTCGCGGGACGCGCCTCCCACCTCGCCGGACGCGCCGTCCCGCCGCCGCGCCCGCCATCGCATGCCCTCGCGCGCGCCGTCCCGCCGCCGGATTAGGCCCCGTCTCCACGGGGTTCGTCCGGGAGGTCGCGGATCTCCGCCTGGAGGGCCCTGTAGACCCGCGGCCCGAGGCTGAACAGGAGGGAGTCCGGCCCCTCGACGTCGGCCGGGCGCAGCCGCGGCTGGAGCGGCGTGCTGCCGTCCGGCCTGCGCGCGAGCAGCGCGGGCAGCGTGTGCACGGGCAGCGCCAGGTAGGTGTCGTCGTAGGTCTCGCAGAGACCCACGAACCCGCTGGAGTCGTCGGTCGGCCAGGACTCGGCGAACCACCGCTCGGCCGCCGCCCGGAACTGCTCGGCCGCCGACTGGAGCGCGGCCCGCACGCCCAGCGCCGTCACCGCGTCGCGTGAGAAGCGGGGGGCCTCGACGAGCCTGCCCTCGCTGAAGCGGCGCTCGGAGTCGCGGGCGAGGACGTCGAGCTTCTCCAGCAGTCCCATCGTGACGTCGAACTCCACCGCGATCCGCGGCGGCAGCGGTCCGTCCTGCCCGCCTTCCTCCGCCTCGGCGGCCTCGTCCGGCGTGTCCTCGGGCCGCGGGCCCCTGAGCCTCCTGCGGCCGGATCTCTCGGCCGGGGCGGGCTCGGTGACCTGCGGCACGGGCATGTCGCCCAGGGCGCGGATCATCTCGGCGCTCCGCTCGGCGCTGGCGAGGGTGGCCTGGTACAGCTCCCGCCCCTCCACCAGGAGGGCCTTCTGGCCGACGAGCTCGTTCTCCAGGTGGTGCAGCGCCGGGCGCAGCTCGGTGACCGTCTCCAGGACGAGCGCCTGCTGGCGGCCGAGGCGTTCGACACGGTCGCGCAGGGCGGTCAGGGCGTCCTCGTGGACGGCCCTCTCCAGCCGCTGCATGATCCCTTTGACGGCGGCGTCGAAGTCCTCGGCGAAGCGGCGGGCGCTGTAGACGAGCGGCGGCCGGTCGCCCGTCCCGGCGAGCCGGGGCGCGAGGGCGTCGGCGAGGTGCCCGTTGACGACGATCAGCACCGCGCGGGCCGTATCGTCCCCGCGGATGGCCTCGGCCCGCCGCGCGAGCCCGTCGACCTGCTGCTCGTACAGGACGGAGTCGCTGAGCAGCACCGCGCATCCGGAGCCGTCCTCGCCCTCGGGGACCCAGAAGTCGGCGCGGGCGTCCCTGCGGCCGCCGGGCGCGTGGTCGGTCTCGAACAGCCAGCCGCCGGCGTCGAGCACCCGGGCGATCGCGGCGCGCACGTCGTCGCGGCTGGTCAGCTCGAACTGCTCGCGCGCCACCTCGCGGATCATCGGGCGGGTCACCGCGGTGCCCGCGGCGGCGGCGTTCTGGTAGGCGTGGTAGCAGAGTTTGATGATCTTGCGTGCGGTCCCGCCGGCCAGTTCCACCAGGTAGGCGAGGGTGTCGTCGTCGAACGGGCCGAGGGTGCGGCCCGCGCCCGCGCGCTCCTGCGCGTCCAGGATGTACGCGCGGGTCTCCTCCAGGCCGAGCGCGGACGGCCGGACGATCGATCCGATCCGCTGCCGCGCGTCCTCCGGGAGGGCCTCCAGGAAGTCGGGAAGGCCGCACAGGACCAGGAAGGCGCGCGCCCCGGTGAAGATCTCCAAAAGCTTCTTGAACGCGAGGATCGCGTCGGCGGCGGGCGGGTGCGGCGGGGAGAGGACCTTCTCCAGCTCGTCGATGACCAGGACGAAGCGGCGGTTCTGCCCGCCGTGCAGGAGGGCGAAGACGCCGATCGCCTCCAGCGCGGCGGTGTCGGTGTCGATCGCCGTGGTGATGCCCCGCTCGACCAGGACGCGGTCGGGCGGGACGCCGCGCAGCCACTCCCACACCGCGTCCTCGAACTCCGGGCGCAGGAACAGCGTGAGCGCCGTCCCGAACGCGTCGTTCTCGGTGACGACGCGGAGGCGCTCCTGGAGATCGCGGAGCAGGTCGCTCTCCATCAGCCCGAGCCCGCTGACGACGTCCTCCGCGTCGACCTCGCGCTCGCGCAGCCGCCGGGCCGCCTCCTGGGTCAGCTCCGACCGGCCGAGGGACGCGGCGACGATGTCGGCGTAGTACTCGCCGACGCGGGCGCGCACGTCGGTCTTGGACAGCTCGACCACGAAACGCTGCTGGTACAGGGCGAGGAAGGTGTCGGCGGGCGCGTCCAGGTACAGGTGGCGGACGTGGGCGTCGCCGGGCCGGGAGATGTGGCGGATGATCTCCAGCGCCAGGTGGGTCTTGCCGGTGCCGTACTCGCCGACGACGGCGATGACGTTGCCGGACGCGGACCCGCCCCCGGCGCGGTCGCCCGCGAGGTAGGCGTCGACGAAGCCGAGCGCGCGCTGGACGGCCTGGGTGGGGATCGTGATCGTGTTGAGGGCCGTGTCGGACAGCCGTGCGACCGCCGCCGCCGGGAACGGGTTGCCGCGGCTCATATCCCGCGCGCCGTCCGGAAGTAGTACTCGCTGAAGTCCTCGAAGGTGAGGTCCGGGCCGTTCGCCTGCCCCGAGTCGGCGATCTCCTGGTACTTGCCGTGCAGGAGCATCTGGAGTTCCTTCACCGACATCCGCCCGCGCTTCTCGACGAGGGTGCGCATCGTGTCCTCGGTGACGTCCCGCCACGCGCCGCCGCCGTGCCGGTGCCGGTGCCGGGCGAAGTGGTGGCTGACGTACCGCCATCCGTCCTCGGCGGCCAGCTCGCCGACGCGCAGCTGCGGGACGGGGGTCGCGCACGCGGGGCCGAGCGTGTGCGCGCACGCCGCGGCCACCTGCTCGACGGAGGTCTCGGCGAGCAGGAGCATGCTCTTCCCGGTGAGCCCGGCGATCCTGACGACCTCGTCGGGCACCTCCGAGGGCGGCAGCAGCACGACGGCGATCTCCGACGCGGCCCGCAGCGCCTTGGACAGCGCCGGCGCGACCCGGTCGGGGTCGCCGCGCCGCTCGTCCAGCATCCTCATGGCGTCATCGTCGAACAGCGACTCCAGCTCGTCGGCGAGGCGCTCGAACAGATGCCGGACCCGGCGCTCGCTGTCCCAGCCGCTCCGGCCCTCGCGGGTGAGATCGACGATCTGCGCGGCGTGGCCGGGCGGGGGCGCGCCCTTGACCCACGCCGCGCACCGGTGCATCAGCGACGTCTTCCCGCATCCGCTGCCGCCCGTGGTGAGCACGACCAGGCCGTGGCGCACGACCCTGGAGCCGTCCGCGAGGGCCTTCTGGAACTCCTCGAACGCGGGCTTGGAATGGTCGACCTCGGCGTAGTGGTCGGTGTGCTCGGGCGACTCCCAGGGGCACAGGGGCTCCAGGCCGGGAAAGGGGTTCAACCGCGTTCCTCCTCCGTTCATGTCCTCATCGCGCCGTGGCGGCGCCCGGGGCGCTCCAGCGCCCGCGCCGTCCGCCCGCAGGCGGCGCCCAGGTCGTCGGCGGCGTCCCGCACGCCCTCGGCGCGGGTCCGGCGCTCGTCCGGGCCGAGGTCCCGCCAGCCCTCGGCGAGCGCCGCGCCGAGCGGGCCGGACGCCATGGCGGCGCGCAGGGCCGGGACCGCCGTCCACCGGCGGCGCAGCACCTCGGTCTCGCGGAGCCGGGCGTCCAGCTCCGCGCGGGCGCGGGCGACCTCCCGGTCGGGCGGCTGGGGGCCGATGCTGTGCTCGGTCCACGCCTGCGCGTATCCGGTCGCGGCCTCCGCGAACGCGCGGGCCGCGCTCCGCAGCGCGTCCGCGCGCAGGCGGCCGGCGTCGCGGGCGGCGCGCCACTCGGTGGTGAGCAGGGTGAGGGCGGCGCCGGCGGCGACCGGCAGCAGGACGGCCACCAGCGCCATGAGCCCGAGCCCGCCGCCCGGCCCGCCGGGGGCGGCCGCCGGTTCCTTGGACGCGGTGTAAAAGGCCCTGCACGCCCGTTCGAAGGACTTGGCGTGCTTCGCGCGCCATGCGTCCAGGTCCAGGTCCGCGCCGTCCGCGACGACGTGGCCGGGCCGGGGCGAGGCCGTGGCCAGGCGCAGCGACACGGCCGCGTCCGCGAGACCGGCGCGATGGTCGCGTGCCAGGCAGTAGACGGCGCGGGCGTCCGCCGCGTCCTTGTCGTCCGCCTCGGCCGGGGCGCCGGACGGCCCGAACAGGACGGCCAGGCAACCGCCGACGAGGAGCACGCGTGCCGCCGTCCGCCCCCGCATTCGCCGCCCCTTCAGTTGTGCGCAACCGCACGATAGCGGGGGGTCAGCGGCGTTTGCCATGACTTGGCCGGGGCGGCGGGGGTGTGGTTTTCCGCAGTGCGGGGGTGCGGTGCGCGGCCGGGCGTCCCGGCGCCGGTGGCGTCGCGGGCTGGGCGACCGACCTGATGGACCGGCTGGGCGCGGCTGCCGGTGGTCAGGCTCGCCGACCTCGACCGGACGGAGGCGTGGTCCGCCCGGCACGGCACCAAGGCCCGGCTACGGCCCGCCGCGTCCTCGCCGTCCTGCGGTACCTGGGCTCCTGACCGTGGCAGGCTGGGACGCGGCGGACGACGGCGATCAGGCCCGGGACCGCGCCGCCGCGGCGGCTCCGGCGGGACGGGACGAGGGAGAGGCATGGTCGGAACACTCGACTGGACACCGGCGGGGGACCGCCCGGACCTGCTCGCGGACCCGGTGGCCGCCGCCGTGGGCCCGGTCGGCGGGGAGGTCGCTGCGATCGACCCCGCGCTGGCCGACACCGCCGCCTTCTGCGAGCACTACGACGTCCCCCTGGACGTCAGCGCCAACTGCGTCGTCGTGGCGGCCAAGCGCGGCGGCGAGGTCACCTACGCGGCCTGCATGGTCCTCGCCACCGGCCGCGCCGACGTCAACGGCGTCGTCCGCAGGCACCTGGGCGCCCGGAAGGCGTCGTTCGCGCCGATGGCCGAGGCGACCGCGCTGACCGGGATGGAGTACGGCGGCATCACCCCCGTCGGCCTCCCCGGCGGCTGGCCGGTCCTGGTGGACGAGGCCGTCGCCGCCGCCCCCCACGTGGTCATCGGCAGCGGGCTGCGCGCGTCCAAGCTGCTGGTCCCGGGCAAGGCGCTCGCGGCGCTGCCCGGCGCGCAGGTCATCGCCCTCGCCCAGTGATCCCGCGGCGGGGCCGCGCCCGGGACGGCCAGGGTTCGGGTCCGCCGGATCAGCGCGGGACGGAGTCCACGGCGTAACGGGAGCCGCCTGCGGCCTCGGCACGGGCGAGCAGGGCGCGGTTCGCGGCGAGCATCTCCCCGACCGCCGCCGACCCGGGCGAGGCCGTCCGCAGGAGGCTGAACAGCACCGGGTCGGCGGGCGCGCCGAGCATCGGCAGATGCCCCACGCGCAGCGCCTTGACCAGGACGACGCCGCTGAGGCCGATGTCGGCGGGCGTCATCGACGCGAGCGTGGCCCCGATGACCTCCGTGGCGCGGGACGCGGGCAGGAAGACCATGCCCCACGGATGCGGGCGCGCCCACTCGCCCAGGCCGATCAGTTCCTCGACGTCGGGGCGGAGCCGGTCGGCGTGCTCCAGGAAGGGCAGGTGCTCGGCCTCCACCGCCCCCGGCGGCGGCCCGCCCGAGTACAGGGCGGCCTTGACCTCGAACACCCACCCGTCCTCGGACGGCCTGACCTGCCCGGACAGGTGGTCGGCGCGGACCTCCCGCTGGACGCGCAGCAGGTCCGCCGCGTCGCGGCAGGGGATCGTGCAGGACAGGACCCGGCCGGGGACGGGGACGAGCCGCAGCGTCGCCCCCGTGATCACGCCGTGCCCGCCCAGCCCCGCCCGGACGGCGTCGAACAGCTCCGGCCGGACACCGGGGGAGCAGGTCACCGGCTCTCCGCCGGCCACGACGTCGAGGGCGAGGACGTTGTCCGCCTGGGTCCCGTGCAGATGTGAGGAACCGCCGACGCCGGCCGCCGAGATCGTCCCTCCGATCGTCACGTCCAGGTAGTCGGTCAGGACGGGCGGCGCGAGGCCGTGCGGCAGGGTCGCCTCCAGCACCTCCCGCCAGGTCGTGCCGGCGCCCGCGACGGCGTGGCCGGGGCCGACCTCGGTCACCCCGGCGAGCCCGCGCATGTCGAGGCAGAGGCCGGTGGTCAGCGACTGCCCGAACGTGGAGTGGCCGAGGCCGCGCGGCACCGCGTCCAGGCCGAGAACCGCGGCCTCGCGGACCGCGGCGGCCACCTCCTCCGGTGATTCCGGCCGGACGACCCGGGCCGGAGAGCGCTCGACGACGCCGCCGAAGTCGCGCACCCCTACCGGCTCCGCAGCCGGTCGGCCACGCGGCTCAAGGCGTCCCCGAGCAGGTCGATCTCCTCCGGGGACAGCACGTCGAGCAGGGTCTCGCGGACGACCCGCCGGTGGCCCGGCCGCACGCGGTCGAGCGTGGCGGCGCCCTCCGGGGTCAGCTCGGCCCACACCGAGCGCCGGTCGGTCTCGCAGCCGGTGCGCCTGACGAGCCGGGCCCGCTCCAGCTGCGTGACCTGGTAGGTGAGCCGGCTCTTGGAGACCATCACCTGGCGCGCCAGGTCCGACATGCGCAGCCGGCCGCCCTCGGCCATCCGCAGCTTCACCAGCACCTCGAACTCGGGGTGCGAGAGCCCGCCGTCCCGTCGCAGCTGCTGCTCGATCTCGTGGTCGATCAGGTGCCCGGCGGCCAGGAACGCCACCCAGGCGCGCAGTTCCCGTCCGTCGAGGGACCCGCCCCCGTCCGCTTCGGTCATGAAGATGATTCTAGTTGGCCTCTGATCTGGTGAAAGATTCTAGATGGTATGGATTTGAACCACCTCGCTGGCGTAGGTTCGTTCAGATTTGAACCTTCAAGTAGAGGAGAGCCTATGCATCCCGCGCGCCGGTACCCCCTCCTGCCCGACGCGGGCCTGCTCATCGGCAGGCTCGCGCTGGGCGTGGTCTTCATCGCGCACGGCTGGCAGAAACTGGACGACATGGGGCACGCCGGTGTCACCGCCATGTTCGACGGCCTCGGCATCCCGATGCCGGGCGTGGCCGCCGCCTTCTCCACCTGGGTGGAGCTCGTCGGGGGCATCGCCCTGATCGCGGGAGTCCTGCTCCCGGTCGTGGGCTTGCTGCTCGCCGTGGACATGGCGGGCGCGTTCTGGTTCGTCCACATGGACAAGGGCCTGTTCGCCGACAAGGGCGGGTACGAGCTGGTGCTCGCGCTCGGCGCCCTCGCGGTGCTGCTCGCCCTCGCGGGCGGCGGGCGGTTCTCCGTGGACGCCCTGCTGTTCCGCGGACGTGAGGAGGCCGCCCCCCGGCACTCGGCGGCCTGATCCCGTATCCCGTGCGGGGCCCGCCCCGCCTCGACCGCGCCCCGCGCCGGCGGCCGTTCCGCCCCGGCGCGGGGCCGCGTCGTCCCGGCCCCGGGCGGCACGCCCCGGACGGTGGACGGCATCGTGACGGTGATCTGTGACGGTGATCTGTGACGAAAGTAACTTTCTGCCATAAATCACCCAAAGGTGACAAAACGGTTAACAACGGTCACCTGCATCGAAAGGGATATGGCCCGCTCCAATCCCGCAGAGCGGACGCCCCGAGTTCCTGACACCCGGTCTTTCTGACATCTGGTCTTTACGTCGAAGTGACAAGATGTTCCTGATGACCGTTTCTGGGCATGGTGGTCCCAAGGTTTCCTGGAGAGGCGGGTCGCTGGTGTCGCGCGGTAGTGAGTTCGTGGTGGTGGCCAACAGGCTGCCGGTCGACCGGATCATCGGACAGGACGGGGAGCCGGCATGGCGCCGCAGCCCCGGGGGGCTGGTCAGTGCCATCGCCCCCGTGATGCGGCGTAGGCACGGGACATGGATCGGCTGGACCGGGGCGCCCGGTGAGGACCTGGAGCCGTTCGAGGAGGACGGCATGGCGCTCGTCCCCATCGCGCAGTCGGCCGAGGAGGTCGAGCTCTACTACGAAGGCTTCTCCAACGCGACACTGTGGCCGCTGTACCACGACGTCGTCGCCCCGCCCGTCTACGACCGGGCCATGTGGGACGCCTACGTGAGGGTCAACGAGCGGTTCGCGGCGGCGGCGGCCCGGGTCGCCGGGGAGAACGCCATCGTCTGGGTGCAGGACTACCAGCTCCAGCTCGTGCCGTCGATGCTGCGCAAGCTGCGTCCCGACCTTCGGATCGGCTTCTTCCTGCACATTCCGTTCCCTCCGCTGGAGCTGTTCTGGCAGCTGCCGTGGCGCCGCCAGATCCTCGAAGGGCTCCTGGGAGCCGACCTGGTCGGGTTCCAGCTGCCGGGCGCCGCCGCCAACTTCGTCCGCCTCTGCAAGCGCCTCCTGGACGCGCGCTACGTCAGGCACGACGTGTACTGGGACGACAGGATCGTCCGCGCGCGCGCCTTCCCCATCTCTGTGGACGTCGACGAGCTGAACGATCTGATCGAGCGTGAGGACGTGCTGGACAGGGCGCAGGAGATCCGCTCTGACCTGGGCGACGCGACCATCCTGCTGGGCGTGGACCGGCTCGACTACACCAAGGGCATCACGCAGCGGCTCCAGGCGTTCGGCGAGCTGTTCGGCGACGGGGACCTGAAACCGGGCCAGGCCGTGTTCGTGCAGATCGCCACGCCGAGCCGCGAGCGTGTGGAGCAGTACCAGCTGCTCCGGGAGGAGATCGAGCAGCAGGTCGGGCGGATCAACGGCGAGTACGGCGAGATCGGGTTTCCGGTCGTCCATTATTTGCACAGCTCGTATGACCGGGCCGAGCTGACCGCGCTCTACCTCGCGGCGGACGTGATGGTGGTCACACCGCTGCGCGACGGCATGAACCTGGTCGCCAAGGAGTACGTGGCATGCCGCCGCGACATGCGCGGGGCCCTGGTCCTCAGCGAGTTCGCCGGCGCCGCCGCCGAACTGAGGCGGGGCGCCTTCCAGGTCAACCCCTACGACATCGACGGGCTCAAGGGCACGCTGCTGGCGGCGCTGGACGCCGAGCCCGCGGAGCAGGCGCGGCGGATGCGGTCGATGCGCCGGCGCGTCATCGAGCACGACGTCGACCGCTGGGCGCGCGAGTTCCTCAGCGAGCTGGAGAACCCGGCGCACCCCGTCCCGGCGCCTCCGCTCAGTGAGGCGGTGCTGGAGGGCTGACCCGCAGGTCGAAGGCCGCCCAGACGGCCTTGCCGCCGGTGGCGAGCCGCGCCCATCCCCAGGTGTCGCTGACGGCGCCGACGACGAGCAGGCCGCGCCCGCCCTCCCCGAACCGGTCGGGCTCGGGCGCGACCGGCTCGGGGACCCGGAGGCCCGGGTCGCTCACCACGGCGACCAGGCGCCGCGGGTGGCCGAGGAGCACGACCTGGATGGGGCACGGCGGCAGCGGACGGGGGAGCCCGTCCATGCCGTGCCGCAGCGCGTTGGTCACGAGCTCGGAGACGGCGATGACGACGTTCTCGCGGTCCCCGCCCACGGCCCATTCGCGCAGCGTGGCCTGGACGAAGTCGCGCGCCGTCCGGGGGGCGCCCATCTCCGCGGGCAGGACGCGGCGCGCCGTCCGCGGGGCGCCTTCGTGGGGTGTGGGCCAGAGTCCGGGGAGCCCGGGCGCGGGCACGGGTGCGGGCCTCGCCGCGGGGGCGTGGGTGCGCGCGGGCGCGTGCGGGGGCGAATCCGGCCAGGTCGTATGGGCGGCCGCGGCGTGCCGCGTCCGCCGTCCTCCCTTGGCGGCGAGAGCTGCGACGTCGTCTGCCTGGTCAAGGGTCATTGTCAAACCTCAGAGGCGAGCGGATGGTGCACCGGCGATGGTTCGCTATCTTGCTCCCCAAGTCGTGCAGATGCAAGACCGTCTGCATGAACGAATGCAAGAACGAATGCACGTGCATCTCGTACCATTGTGTGGGGTGGGGCGAGATCGAGGTCTCCCGCATGGAGGCCGAGAACGCCTTGAGGGGGCAAAGATGGACGGCCAACAGATGCCGGGCATCCGGCGTAGCGGTCTCGTCTGGCAGAAGAGCCGGCGGAGCAATCCGAGCGGCAACTGCGTCGAGATGGCCGAACTCCCCACCGGGGAGATCGCCGTGCGCAACTCCCGGGATCCCGAAGGTGCGGTCCTCGTCTACACGCGCGAGGAGGTGGAGGCGTTCGTGGGCGGGGCCAAGGACGGTGACTTCGACCACATCCTCGTCTGATCCCGCGACGGAACCCGGCGGGGTACCATCCCACCGCCGCGACCGGTGAGACGCGGCGGCGCAGGCCGGGGCGACCGCAGGGCGGACGCCCCGCAAGCGCTCACAAGGACCGGAACGGCGAAAACCCCGGCCCGGGAACGAGATCCCGGACCGGGGCTTGGAACGCGCCAGAAGCGCCCTGGCGGCGCCTCAGCGCATCGGCGTCAGCGTGTCAGTGCATCGGCATGGGCGCGTCGGCCGCCGGGGTCTCCGGCTTCCTGCGCGGCAGCAGCAGCGCCGGCAGGAAGGCGAACAGCAGCAGGCCCGCCGCGTACCAGTAGGTGTGCTGGAACGCGTCCGACATCGGACCGGCGATCTTCTCCATCACCGCGGGCGGGATCTTCTGCGTGGAGCCGATCTCGCCCCCGGCGCCGCCGCCGAGGTTGGACGCGAGCCTGTTGGCCAGCAGCACCGAGATGAGCGCGGTGCCGAGGGACGCCGACACCTGCTGGATGATGTTCAGCATCGTGCTCGCCCGCGGGACCTCCTCGTGCGCGAGGGTCTGGATCGCCGCGGCCATCGTGGGCATCATCGTCATCCCCAGGCCGAGGCCCATGACGAACTGCACCCCGCTGAGCGCCCAGTAGGACGCGTCGGCCTCAAGGATCGAGGCGAAGCCCGACACCGACGCCACGACGACGACCATCCCGACCAGGACGACCCGGCCCGGGCCGATCCGGTCGGTCAGCCTGCCGCCGACCGGCATCGTGATCATCGCGCCGAGGCCCTGCGGGGCCAGCAGGAGGCCGGACTCGAGCGCGCCCTCGCCGCGGACCGTCTGGTAGTACAGCGGCAGCAGCAGCATCGCGCCCATGAACGCGGCCATGAACAGCACCATCGTGCCGGAGGCCGCCAGCACCGACCGGCGCTTGAGCAGCCGCAGGTCGATCAGCGGGTTCGTGGCGCTGAGCGCGCGGAACACGAAGCCGAGGGTGAGCACCGCGCCGACGGCCGTGTAGATCAGCGAGTCGGCCGCGAGGAAGTCCTTCAGCTCGGCGCCCTTGGCCAGGCCGTAGATGAGCGAGGCCAGCCCGGGCGAGAGCAGGACCAGCCCGATGGCGTCCAGCCGCTCGGCGGGCTTCGGGGTGTCGCGCTGGAGGATCCGCGCGGCCAGCAGCAGCGCCACGACGCCGATGGGCAGGTTGATGAAGAAGATCCAGCGCCAGGATACGTCGTCGACGAGGTAGCCGCCGATGATGGGACCGAGGATCGGGCCGAGCAGCATCGGCACGCCGACGATGCTCATCACCTGGCCGACCCGCTGCGGCCCGGCCGCCTGGGTCAGGATCGTCATGCCCGCGGGCATGATCATGCCGCCGCCCAGTCCCTGCAGGACGCGGAAGGCGATCAGCGACTCGGCCGACCACGCGAGGCCCGCCAGCATCGAGCCGACGACGAACAGCGCGATCGAGATCATGTACAGGCGCTTGGTGCCGAACCTCGCCGACGCCCAGCCGGTGATCGGGATCACCGTGGCCAGCGCCAGGGTGTACCCGGTGGCCACCCACTGGATCGTGGACAGGGGAGTCTCGAACTCCCGGGCGAGGTCGTTGATGGCGACGTTGACGACGGTCACGTCCAGGATGGACATGATCGCGCCGAGGACGACGACCATGGCCACCGCGAGCACGCCGCGGTCGAGGCCCCCGCCGGAGGCCGGGGCCTCCTTCGGGCCGTCCGCCGTCGTGGGTGACGCGGGAGCGGTCAACTCTCTTTCCAATCGTCAAGGGTCCGCACGTCGGGGCGGCGCGCGGGGACCGGGGGAACGTTCTCGGGGGATACCGCAGCAAAATACTGCAGAGACTGACACTTTCGCGAACGGTTTAACTCCGCCGCCTTCAGGAGTATTCCGGCAGGGTCTGACAGTTCAGGCCGGATCACTCCAGTTCCACGTGTTCCAGGCTGCGACCTCGCCATTGGTCGAGGTCGGCCCGGTGTGACGCATGCGACACCGGCGGCGCTGCGGCCCGGCCGGTGTGACGCAGGCTCAGCCTGGGCTAAGGGCGGCCTCCAGGAGGGCGATGAACCCGGTCGTGGCGGGGGCGGGGACGTCCGGTCCGGCGAGGAGGCGGTCCATCCACCCGAGGTCCACGAGCCCGCTCGCGGCGACCGGCTCCAGCAGCCGGGGCTCCGACCGCCAGTGCGCCACGAGCGAGCGCGCGAGCGCGCTGTGGACGCTTCCGGCGTCGCCGCGGCGGGACAGCCGCTGCCGGGTCTTGTGCACGATCTTGGTGCCCTTGTCGCGCGCCGTCCGGACCAGGGCGAGCGGCCGGGGCGCCATCAGCGCCGACGGGCGCACGCCCGTGTCCATGGGCAGGGACGCGAGGTCCGGGTCGAGCGCCGAGAGCAGCCGGGCGTTGAACCGCGACCCGCGCTTGACGGACGGCGGCAGCGTCTCGGCGATGGCGACGAACCGCGGATGCAGCAGCGGGTTGAGCCCCGTGTGCTCGGTGCAGGAGCTCGTGATGACCCCGCCGACCGCGCGGTGGTACCGCTGCCGGTAGTAGTAGGCGTCGGTGGCCGAGAGCCAGTCGCCGGTGATGCCGCCGAAGATGTCGTGCAGGCGCGACATGGTGGCGGCCGTGGACTCGCGCGCGAAGACGGGGTCCAGGCACGCGGCGTCGACGGGGTCCAGGCTGAAGATCCGCCACTTCGCCAGCCGGTCGACCAGCTTCGGCGTGACCCCCGGGTGCTGGCGCTGCATCGGGTAGTACATGCCGCGGGCGAGTTCCCCGCCGAGCCCGCTGATGCGGGGCGCGTCGTCCGTCCGCTCCTCGACCCAGTCGAGCAGCGCCAGGTGCAGGGGGTTGAGGATCTGCTCGTGCCGCCGGGACGCCTCCAGGACCAGCCGGTGCACCTCGGGCGGGTCGAGCCGCTCCAGCTCCGCCAGGTCGATGACCTCGCGCCGCATCCGGGTCCTCTCGGCGAGCAGGGCGGCCGTGGCGGCGTCGCCGCTGTCGCTCGCGCTCAGCGTGAGGGTCCCCAGCCCCACCCGGCGGGCCGGGGGGATCGCCGCCAGCACCAGCCGCGTGTCCAGGCCGCCCGACAGCTGGAGGACCGCGTCCGGATACTCGTCCAGCAGGTGCTCCATGCTCGCCCGCAGCACCTCGGCGAGCTCCCGCACCGCCTCCTCGGCGGAGGGGGCCCGCTCGGCGCGGAAGTCGCCCGGCTGGATCTCGTTCTCGGTGAGCCTCCCGTCCGCGAGCGTCCAGCCGTGCCCGGCGCGCAGCGTCGTCACCCCGTCGAAGGCGGTGTCCTGGTCGAGGAAGTGGCCGACCAGCCGGTAGACGCCGAGCGCCTCGTGGTCCGGCCCGCGCCCCGCGAGGAGGCCCAGCTCACGGGCGGACGTCCCGATGGCCGCCCATCCCTCACCCTGGATCCCGTAGAGCTGCCGCATCCCGAGCCAGTCCGTGGCCGCGGTGAGCGCGCCGTTCTCGGCGGCGACACCGGCGAACGGCGCCGACAGCTCCGACAGCCCCTTCCCGGTCAGCACCCGCTCCCGGAGCGTGAGCAGGTCCGGCTCGGCGAAGGAATGGTCGTGCGGCCGGAGCACCAGGGCGGCGGTGCCGTCCGGTCCCAGGTCGGTCGCAGCGGTCTCCGGAGCCGGCGCGGGCCGGCCGGCCTCGGTGGAGATGGCCAGGAGTCGCGACAAGGTCCGCATTACACCGTCCCCCGTGGTGGGTAATGGCGGGAAGCAGTGAAATCCTAGCTATGTGGTACTCGCTAGGACAGAAGGAGCGTTTCCACATTCGGCCGCCCTTGAGGGCCGTCACCGCTGTGACGGCGCCCTTCGGCGGCAAGCGCTCCCGCTGGCCGGGAGCGGACGTCGGTCGACGTCGACCACAGGGAACGTTCCCGGCCACGAGCAGTGACCCCTGCCTCCGGGGCCTCGGTACCTGTGGGCGGGAAAGCGGTCAGCGTTTCAGGGCCAGGCCGCCGTACATCGAGACCTGGGAGTCGTCGATCGCGCGGGCCTCGGCGTCCGGGTGCCAGTGGTGGACGGGGACCACGCCGGGCTCGACCATCTCCAGGTCGCCGAACAGCTTCTCGATGTCGGCCCTCGGACGGGCCTTGGATTTGATCCCCCGGGAGTTGTACTTCGCGACGGCGGCGCGGACCTGCTGGGGGGCGCTGTCGCTGGCGATCGTGGACAGGGCGAGGAAACTGCCCGGGGCGAGCGGCTCCATGAGCCGCTCGACGATGCCGCGGGCGCGGTCCTCGTCGTGGATGAAGTGCAGGACGGCGATCAGGCACAGCGCCACCGGCTCGTCCAGGTCGAGCGTCTCCCGGACCTCGGGCGCGCCGAGGATGGCGTCCGGGTCGCCCACGTCCGCCTCGATGTAGCGGGAGCGCCCCTGGGGGGTGCTGGTGAGCAGCGCGCGGGCGTGCACGAGCACGATGGGGTCGTTGTCGACGTAGATCACCCGGGAGGTGGGGTCGACGCCCTGGACGATCTCGTGGAGGTTGGGCGAGGTCGGCAGGCCCGTCCCGATGTCCAGGTACTGCCGCACACCGCGCTCGGCGGCCAGGTGACGCGCCACCCTCACCATGAAGTTGCGGCTGGCGCGCACGGATGTCCGCATGTAGGGGGCGACCTTCACGACCTCTTCCGCCGCCGCGCGGTCGGCGGCATAGTGGTCCTTGCCTCCGAGGAGGTAGTCGTAGACCCGGGCCGAGTGCGCCACGTCGGTGTTGAGCTCCGCCGAGGACGGCTCACGGTCTGGTGTGTCCGGCATCGGAGGCCCCCAGAGGTCGGCGTTGGCACGCGTTCACACATTAGCGAGACTTGCCATCCTACGGTTTACGATCAAGCAAGTGGGTCAAGTGCGCCATGCGGGACGCGCGCGGACAGGTGCCTCAAGGACAGGGCGCGTCCTGGACGGGACGCGTCAGGACGGGGGGAGTCCCAGGGCGCGGGCGATGAGCATGCGCTGGACCTCCGAGGTGCCCTCGCCCACTTCGAGGATCTTCGCGTCGCGGTAGAAGCGGCCGACCGCGTACTCGTTCATGAAGCCGTAGCCGCCGAAGATCTGCGTCGCGTCGCGGGCGTTGTCCATAGCGGCGTCGGACGCGACGAGCTTGGCGATCGACGCCTCCTTCTTGAACGGCAGCCCGGCGAGCATCCGCGCCGCCGCCGCGTAGTAGGCGAGGCGGGCGGTGTGCGCGCGGACCTCCATGTCGGCGACCTTGAACTGCACCGCCTGGTAGCGGCCGATCTCCTTGCCGAACGCCTCCCTCTCGCGGACGTAGCGCAGGCACTCGTCCACGCAGCCCTGCGCGAGGCCCACCGACAGCGCGGCGATCGCGATACGGCCCTCGTCCAGGATGCGCAGGAACTGGGCGTAGCCGCGGCCGCGCTCGCCGACGAGGTTCGCGGCGGGCACCCGCACGTCGTCGAACGACAGCTCGCGGGTGTCGGACGCCGACCAGCCGACCTTGGAGTACTTGCGTCCGACCGTGAAGCCCGGCGTGCCGTTCGGGACGATGATCGTGGAGATCTCGCCGTCCCCGGTGAAGGCCGTCACGGTGACGAACGCGGTGATGTCCGTGCCGGAGTTGGTGATGAACGCCTTGGACCCGTTGATCACCCAGGAGTCGCCGTCCAGCCGGGCGGTGGTGCGCATGCCGCCGGGCACGTCGGAGCCGCCGCCCGGCTCGGTCAGGCCGAATCCGGCGAGCCTCTCACCGGAGGTGAGCTGCGGGAGCCAGTGCGCCTTCTGCTCCTCCGAGCCGAACCGGTAGATCGGCATCGCGCCCAGTGAGACGCCCGCCTCCAGCGTGATGGCCACCGACGAGTCGACCCGCGCCAGTTCCTCCAAAGCCAGGCAGAGGGTGAAGTAGTCGCCGCCCATACCGCCGTGCTCCTCCGGGAACGGCAGCCCGAACAGGCCCATCTTGCCCATCGCGGCGACGATCTCGTAGGGGAACTCGCCCCGCTCGTACAGGTCGCCGATCACCGGCGCCACGGTCTCACGGGCGAACCGCTCCACCGTGCTCCGCAGTTCCTCCTGCTCGTCGCCGAGCGTGAAGTCGATCATTGGTCACTCCGTTCCGGGAGAAAGGGCCTGGACGACGCGGGACGGGCTGGGACGGCCGAGGTGCCCGGCCATCCACCGGCTGGTGGCGGCGAGCGCGCCGAGGTCCACGCCGGTGGCGACGCCGAGGCCGTCGAGCATCCACACGAGGTCCTCGGTGGGCAGGTTGCCCGTCGCGCTCTCGGCGAAGGGGCAGCCGCCGAGGCCGCCCGCGGAGGCGTCGACGACGGTGACGCCGGCCTGGAGCGCGGCGAGGGTGTTGGCGAGGGCCTGGCCGTAGGTGTCGTGGAAGTGGACGGCCAGCCGGTCCGTGCCGATCCCCGCGGCCACGAGCGCCTCGATGAGCGCGGTCACCTGGCCGGGCGTGCCGACGCCGATCGTGTCGCCGAGGCTGAGCTGGGAGCAGCCCATGTCCATCATGCGGGACGCGACGGACACGACCTGCTCTAGGGGGACGTCGCCCTCCCACGGGTCCCCGCACACCATCGACACATAGGCGCGGACCCAGAGTCCGTCTGCGCGCGCGCGTTCCACGACGGGGGCGAACATGGCGAGCGACTCGTCCACGGTGCGGTTGAGGTTGCGGCGGGCGAACGTCTCGGTGGCGCTGCCGAAGATGGCGATCTCGGTGACGCCGTTGGCGAGTGCGCGGTCCAGGCCCCGCTCGTTCGGGACGAGGACGGGGTAGCGCAGCCCGGGCGAGCGGGGCAGGACGCCGAGCAGCTCCTCGGCGTCGGCGAGCTGCGGCACCCACGCGGGGTGCACGAAGCCCGTGGTCTCGATCGTGCGGAGGCCCGCGTCCGCGAGCCGCGTCACGAACTCGGCCTTGACGGCGGCGGGGACGATCGCCTTCTCGTTCTGCAGGCCGTCCCGCGGCCCGACCTCGTAGATCGTCACGCGGTCCGGCAGGCCCGGCAGCGGTGCCCGCATCATGCCTCCTCGATCACGGCCAGCACCGCGTCGAGCGCGACCTGCGCGCCCGCGCGGACCGGCAGCCGCGTCACGACCCCGGCCAGCGGCGCGGTGACGGTGTGCTCCATCTTCATCGCCTCGACGACCACCAGCGGCCGGCCCGGTTCGACCCGGTCGCCCTCGGCGGCCTTGACGGCGAGGACCGTCCCGGGCATCGGGCTGCGCAGCACGCCGTCGCCGGACGCGGCCGACGCGGCGCCGCCCTCCGCGCGGACGTGCTCGCTCAGCGCCCACGCGTGCCCCTCGCGGCCGAGCCAGAGCGTGTCGCCGTCGCGGGCGGACGCGAACGCGACCGTCCTGCCGCCGTAGGTCAGCACGGACCCGGCCAGCGACGCCGCGACCGGCTCCGCGTCCCCGATCCTGACCTCGGCGGACGAGGCGCGCCCCCGGACGCGGACCTCGACCGGGACGCCGCCGGACGGCGTGATGATCCACGGTGTCCAGGCGTGCGCCCCGGGCCGCCAGCCGTCCGGGATCGTCCACGGGTCGTCGCCGGACTCCAGGGCGCGCATCCGCTCCAGCGCCGCCGCGGCGAACGCCTCGGGCGGGACGGCCGCGCCGGACAGCAGCCCGTCCAGCTCGCGCTCGACCAGGCCCGTGTCGAGCGCGCCCGCCACGACGGCGGGATGCCCGAGCAGCGCGCGCAGGAACCCGACGTTCGTCGCGACGCCGAGCAGCGTGTACGAGGCCAGCGCGCGGTCGAGGCGGCGCAGCGCCTCGGCGCGGTCCGCGCCGTGCACGATCACCTTGGCGAGCATGGGGTCGTAGGAGCCGCCGACGTCCGTCCCGACGTCGAGGCCGGAGTCGACGCGCGCGTCCGGCTCCGACAGCGCGAGGACGCGCCCGCCGGTGGGCAGGAAGCCCCGGGCGGGGTCCTCGGCGTAGACGCGAGCCTCGACGGCGTGGCCGTCCAGCCGGACGTCGTCCTGGGCCAGGGGGAGGGGGCGGCCCGCGGCCACCGCGAGCTGGAGCTCGACGAGGTCGAGGCCCGTGACCAGCTCGGTCACCGGGTGCTCGACCTGGAGGCGGGTGTTCATCTCCATGAAGAAGAACTCGCCCGGCCGGTCGGCGGACACGATGTACTCGACGGTGCCCGCGCCCACGTAGCCGACGGCCTTCGCGGCGGCGACGGCGGCGGTCCCCATCCGGTCGCGGGCCGCGGCGTCCAGCAGCGGCGACGGCGCCTCCTCGATGATCTTCTGGTGGCGGCGCTGGAGGCTGCACTCGCGCTCGCCCAGGTGGACGGCGTTGCCGTGCCCGTCCGCGAACACCTGGATCTCGATGTGCCGGGGGTTCTCCACGAACCGCTCGGCGAGCAGCGTGTCGTCGCCGAACGAGCCGCGCGCCTCGCGGCGGGCCGAGGCGATGGCCTCCGGCAGGTCCGCCGCGTCCCGGACGAGCCGCATCCCCTTGCCGCCGCCGCCCGCCGACGGCTTGAGCAGCACCGGGAGCCCGATGTCCAGCGCGGCGGCCTCCAGCTCGGCGTCGGTCAGGCCGGGCTCGTCGCGTCCCGGGACGACGGGCACGCCCGCCGCGGCGACCGTCCGCTTCGCGCGGATCTTGTCGCCCATCGCCTCGATCGCCCCGGCGGGCGGGCCGATGAACACCAGCCCCGCCTCGCCGCAGGCGCGGGCGAACGCCGTGTTCTCGGCGAGGAACCCGTAGCCGGGGTGGACGGCCTCGGCGCCCGCCGCCCGCGCCGCGCCGATGACGGCGCCGATGTCGAGGTAGGAGGGGATCAGCAGGGACTCGTCGGCCTCCCGGACGTGCCGCGCCCCCGCGTCGGCGCCGGTGTGGACGGCCACCGACCGCACGCCGAGGCGCCGCAGCGTGCGGAACACGCGGACGGCGATCTCCCCCCGGTTGGCGACCAGCACGCTGCCGAACATCGGGGCGGACGCTGATTCTCCGCTTCGGGCTGACATGGGGTCCCTCACATCCGGAAGACGCCGTAGCCGACCGGCTCCAGCGGTGCGTTGGCGGCGACCGACAGCCCGAGCCCCAGCACGCGCCGCGTGTCGCGCGGGTCGATCACCCCGTCGTCCCAGAGCCGTGCCGTCGAGTAGTACGGGTGGCCCTGCGCCTCGTACTGCTCGCGGATCGGCGCCTTGAACGCCTCCTCGGCGTCCGCGGGCCACTGCTCGCCGCGCGCCTCCATCTGGTCGCGGCGGACGGTCGCGAGCACGCTCGCCGCCTGCTCGCCGCCCATGACCGAGATGCGGGCGTTCGGCCACATCCACAGGAAGCGCGGCGCGTACGCCCGCCCGCACATCGCGTAGTTGCCCGCGCCGAACGACCCGCCGATCACGACGGTGAACTTGGGGACGCGCGCGCACGACACGGCCGTGACCATCTTCGCGCCGTGCTTGGCGATGCCGCCCGCCTCGTATTCGCGCCCGACCATGAACCCGGTGATGTTCTGCAGGAACACCAGGGGGACGCTGCGCCGGTCGCACAGCTCGATGAAGTGCGCGCCCTTTTGCGCCGACTCGCCGAACAGGATGCCGTTGTTGGCGACGACCCCCACCGGGTGCCCGTGGACGCGGGCGAACCCGGTGACCAGCGTCGTCCCGTACTCCCTCTTGAACTCCTGGAAGCGGCTGCCGTCCACGATCCGCGCGATGACCTCGCGCACGTCGTAGGGGGTGCGCGGGTCGGGCGGGACGACCCCGTACAGCTCCGCCGGGTCCGCCGCCGGGTCCTCGGCGGGCGCGACCTCCCACGGGCGCGGCGCGCGGGGGCCGAGCGTCCCGACGATGTCGCGGACGATCCGCAGCGCGTGCGCGTCGTCCTCGGCGAGGTGGTCGGTCACCCCGGACGTGCGGGAGTGCAGCTCGCCGCCGCCCAGTTCCTCGGCCGTGACGACCTCGCCGGTCGCCGCCTTCACCAGGGGCGGGCCGCCGAGGAAGATCGTCCCCTGGCCGCGCACGATGACGGCCTCGTCGCTCATGGCCGGGACGTAGGCGCCGCCCGCCGTGCACGAGCCCAGCACCGCGGCGATCTGCGGGATGCCGCGCCCGGACATCGTGGCCTGGTTGTAGAAGATCCGGCCGAAGTGCTCGCGGTCGGGGAAGACCTCGTCCTGCCTCGGCAGGAACGCGCCGCCGGAGTCGACCAGGTAGACGCACGGCAGCCGGTTGTGCAGCGCCACCTCCTGCGCCCGCAGGTGCTTCTTCACCGTCACCGGGTAGTAGGTGCCGCCCTTGACGGTGGCGTCGTTGGCGACGACCACGCATTCTCGGCCGGAGATCCGCCCGATCCCGGTGATGATCCCCGCGCCGGGGGCCTCGTCGTCGTACATGCCGTCCGCGGCGAGCGGCGACAGCTCCAGGAAGGGCGAGCCGGGATCGAGGAGTGTGTCGACCCGGTCGCGGGGGAGCAGCTTGCCGCGCGCGACGTGCCGCTCGCGGGCCCGCGCGGGACCCCCGCGCCCGGCCCGGTCGACGCGCTCGCGCAGTTCCGCGGCGAGGGCCTCGTTGTGCGCGGCGTTGGCCTTGAACGCCTCGCCCGCGGTGTCGGCGCGGGAGCCGATCTCGGGTCCGGTCATGTTCCCCTTCCCCTGTTAATGCCCGTTAACAAAGCCGATGTTAACGCTCATTAACAACTCTAGTCTAGACTGCGTGCCATGACGTCCCACCCCGCCGAGGCGGCGCGGCGCCCGGATCCGGCCGGGGGCGCCGGACCGGCCAACCCGCGCCGGGCGGAGATCCTCGCCGCCGCGTCCGAGTTGTTCGCGCGCCGCGGCTACCACGGGGTGTCCATCGGCGACCTCGGCCGCTCGGTCGGCCTCACCGGACCGGCGCTCTACCGGCACTTCAGCGGCAAGGAGGCCGTGCTCGCCGAGATGCTGCTCGACATCAGCGAGCGCCTGCTCGCCGAGGGCGCCCGCCGCGCCGCCGGATCCGACCCCGCGGGGGCCCTCGACTCCCTGCTGCGCTGGCACATCGCGTTCGCGCTCGACAACCCGGCGCTGATCACCGTCCACGAGCGGGAGCTGGACAACGTCCCCGAGCCGGACCGCCACCGCGTCCGCCGTCTCCAGCGCGCCTACGTGGAGGAATGGGTCGCCGTGCTGCGCCGCCTGCGCCCCGGCCTCCCCGACGCCCGGACGCGCGCCGCCGTCCACGCCTGCTTCGGCCTCCTGAACTCCACCCCCCGCAGCGCCGCCGGCCTGGACCGTGCCGACATGGCCGCGCTCCTGCACGCCATGGCCCGCGCCGCCCTGGAGGCCGCCGCCCCCTGACGGGCCACGGGCCGCCTCCAGAGGGGCGGCGCGCTCCTGCACACCCCCTCCGGCCAGCTCGCCCGGGGCCGCCTCGGGGCCTCCTGCCTGCGACGACGGCGAGGTCGAGGGCTTTTCGGCAAACTCGTCCCCGGAACGGTCGAACGTCCCCGGCGACGTGTGCGTACAACCGCACATGAAGGACCAGAAGGTCGCCCCGTTCCCCACCGTCACCCCGACCCCCGCCTCCCCGACGATGACCGACCTTCCCATCGTCCCCGACCCCGCCGCGGGCGAGAACGCGCCCGCCCGGGAACCTCGCGACGGGAACGCCCCCGCAGGCGAACCCGTCGCGATCTGGCCGTGCGCCGGCTGCGGAAGGCCCGTACCGCAGCCGGTGCGCGGCGCCCGGACCGTCAGGTACTGCGAGGACAGCGACGGCGGATGCGAGCGCGCCGCGCACGCCGGCCGCGACGACGCGCGGGACGCCCCCGGCCTCACCGGCCAGGTCGCCTGGACCTGGGAGATGGTCGAGCGGCTGGAGAGCGTCGCCGACCGGCTCGCCGGGTCGCTCACCGCGGAGCTGAGCGTCGCCGGGGTCGAGCGGCGGGTGGCGGAGGCCCGCGCCGAGGCCGCCGAGCAGATCGCCGTCGCCCAGCGGGAGCGCGACGCGTCGCAGCGGCGCGCGGAGCTGGCGTGGCGGGACGCGGCGACCGCCCGCTCCCGCGCGGAGGCCGCCGAGTCCGAGCTGTCGGAGATCCGCGCCGAGGCGGCTCGCGCCGCCACCGAGCTCGACGTCGCCCGCCAGGAACGCCAGGAGGCCGAGGACGTCGCCGAGGCGTCCGCCGCGGCCAGGCTCGCCGCCGAGAGCGACCGCAACCGGGTCGCCGCCCGGGAGGGCGAGCTGGTCGCCTCCCTGGAGTCCGCGCGCGCCGACCTGGTCGCCCTGCACGCGCGCGTGGCGGAGTCGCAGACCCGCGCCGAGGAGCGCCGCGCCGAGACGGAGATCGCCCTGCGGACCGCCGAGGACCTGCGCTCCGCCGTCCGCGACGCCGAGGCCAAGCGGGGCCAGGCCGTCGCCGACCGCGATCAGATCCAGGCGCGGGCCAGCGAGTTCGAGCAGCACAACTGGCAGCTGGCCCGCATCGCCGACGAGCTGCGCGCCGCCGTCAAGGCGCTGACCTCCGAGCGTGACGCCGCCCGCGCCGAGGCCGACCGCGCGCGGCGGCAGGTCGACGCGCTCACCCGCCCGCCCGGCCCGAGGCAGGCGCCCGGCCCGCCCGGCCCGCGCCCCGGCATCGACCGGGAGCCGCCGACGGGACTGCACCCGCTCGGCCCCTTCAACGGGGCCCCCACGGCCGCCGACCCGCGCAGGCGCAACGGCCAACACTTGCCCAATTCCGGCTGATGTGAGTCACGAGGAGGTGAGGCCACCGTCACTGCACTGGCCCTGAACCGGCCGCCGCACCGCACCGGGGTGGTGCGGCGGCCGGTATGCCCAGGGCGTGCAGATGGGCGGTGTAGCCGAGCGCGCCCGCGTGCACGGCGGCGTGGACCGCGCGGGCCATCCGTGAGCCCCACGTCGAGCGGGGCCCTCCGAACGGCTCCTCCTCGCCGTCCGCGAGCGCGGCCACGCAGACCGCGTCGGACGCGGTGCCCGTGCAGGGGTAGCCGGCCTCCAGGAGCGCCTGCGTCTTCGCCTCGGTCACCGTGACGACCGCGTTCACCAGCGCGGCGTCGCTCAGCGCGGCGGGCACCGCGACCACGACGTTGATCGTCCCCGGCCGCGGCCCGGGCGGCGCGTCCTGCGTGCCCGCGCCGTCGAGGGCGATGGGGGCGAGCTCGGGATCGGGCGTCCCGGCGGGGGAGGCGGCCCAGGTCGGCACCCGGAGCCCCACCGTCGCCGAGACGCGCACGCCCTCGTCGTCCCGCCGCACCGTCCGCGCTACCGGCGCGGCGGTGAGCATCCCGACTCCGGGACCGTCCAGCCCGTGCGACGCCGCGAGCTCCGCCAGGTGCGCGACCGGGTCGGTGCGCGCGTACGTCCCCGCGACCTGCGCGTTCAGCACCCAGCCCGACGGCCCGATCCCGCCGCCGAGCATCGCCGAGGAGATCATCCGCAGCCCGCCGCCCGCACGCCACACGGTCGAGGCGAGGCGGGTGCCGTCCTCCTCGCGCCAGGTCAGTTCCAGTCTCACTCGCGCTCCAGGGAGAGGACGGGCCGTCCACCGGGCCCGGAGGAGACGTGCACGCGCGCGCCGAAGTGCTCCTCCACCGCCTCGCGGGTCAGGACGTCGGACGGCGCGCCGGCCGCGGCGACCCGCCCTCGGGACAGGAGGACCAGGTCATCGGCGTACTGCCCGGCGAGGGTCAGGTCGTGGATCGTGGTCACCACCGTCAGCCCGTCGGACAGCCGCAGCTGGTCGACCAGCTCCATTACCTGCTGCTGGTGGCCGATGTCGAGCGCCGTGGTCGGTTCGTCCAGCAGTAGGACGGACGTCTGCTGCGCCAGCGCGCGCGCCAGCACGACACGCTGCCGTTCACCACCCGACAGGTGATCCAGAGGGCGGCCTGCGAAAGCGGTCAGATCGAGCCGGTCGAGCACATCCGACGCGATGGCCCGGTCGCGCGCCCCCTCACGTCCGAGATGCGGGATGTAGGGGGAGCGCCCTAGGAGCGTGTAGTCGAACACGGTCATCCCGGGTGGGAGATTCGGATTCTGCGGAGCGTAGGCGACCACCCGTGCCCGTTGCCTCGGCTTCAGCCGCCCCAGGTCCGTGCCCGCCACGGTGACGTCTCCGTCCGACGGAAGCAGCCCGAGCACGGCGCGCAGCAGCGTCGATTTGCCCGCCCCGTTAGGGCCGATGACCGCCGTCCACGACCCGCCCGGCACGTCCAGGGACACGCCCCGCAGGACGGGCCGCCCGCCGAGCGCCACGTCCAGGCCGCGCACCACGACCGTCACGCCTCCACCTGCCGGCGGCTCGCGCGCAGCACCGCGACGAAGAACGGCCCGCCGACGAACGCCGTCACGACGCCCAGCGGCAGCTCTCCGGGCGAGATCACCGTCCGCGCGACCAGGTCGGCCAGTTCCAGGAACGCCGCCCCGCCGACCAGCGACAGCGGCAGGACGATCCGGTACGAGCCGCCCGCCAGCCGGCGGACGGCGTGCGGCACCACGATCCCGACGAACCCGATGAGCCCGCTCACCGCGACCGCGGACGCCGTCGCCAGCGACGCCGCCACCAGCACGACCATCCGGACCCGCGGCGCCGACAGGCCCAGTGACGCCGCCTCGTCGTCGCCGACGCCCAGCACGTCCAGCAGGCGCCCGTGCGCGAGCAGGACCACCGCGGAGACCAGCGCGTACGGCGCGACGAGCGCGAGCTGGCGCCAGTCCGCCGAGCCGACCCCGCCGAGGATCCACGAGAAGATCCGCTGCAGTTCCTCGGCCTTCACCTGCTGCAGGAACGTCTGCACCGCCGCGAGGAACGACGACACCGCCACCCCGGCCAGCACCAGCGTCGCCGCGCCGTTCCACTGCCCGGCCGTCCGGCCCAGCACGTACGCGAGGAAGACCCCCAGGAGCGCGCCCGCGAACGCCGCCAGCGGCACCCCGTACGCCGGGTCGCCCGGGACGAGCACGATCACCAGCGTCGCGCCGACCCCGGCGCCCGCGGCGGCGCCGAGCAGGTACGGATCGGCCAGGGGGTTGCGGAACACCCCCTGGTACCCGGCGCCCGCCATCGCCAGCATCCCCCCGACCAGCGCCGCCATCAGCGCCCTCGGCACCCGGAGCTGGAACAGCACGTTCTCCTCGATCGCGCTGAGCCCCGAGTCGGCGCGCACGAACGGGACCCGGTCGAGCAGCGCCTTCAGCACCCCGCCGGCCGGCAGGTCCGCCGCCCCCACGAGCAGACCGCCCAGCAGGGTCACCACGAGCGCCGCCACCGTGACCGCCAGCGGGACCGCACGCAGCCGGGCGGCCCGCGGATGGGCGCCGTGCGGCTTCACAGCCGCCCTCCGGGACGTCCGCCCGTCACCGCGGCTTCTGGATCGCGTCGCCGATCGCCTTGACGAACTCGGGCAGGCGCGGCCCCCAGCGGGAGGCGATGTCGTCGTCCAGCTCGATCACGCCCTGCCGCTCGACCGCCTTCAGCGCCGCCCATCCGGGCCGCTTGCCGATGGCCGCAGCGTTCTGCCCGCAGCACTTGGTGTCGGCCAGGAAGAGGAGGTCCGGATCCTGCTTGACCAGGTACTCGCGCGACAGCTGCGGGTATCCGCCGGTCGCCTTGTCCGCCCCGTCGGCGATGTTGCGGAGCCCGAACAGGCCGTAGACCTGGCCGATGAAGGTCTTGGACGTCACCGTGTGCAGCTGGTTGTCCAGCTCGTGGTAGTAGCTGCGGCCCTTGCCCCCGGGCGACGCCGCGACCGTCTGCCGGATCCTGGCCCGCATGTCGTCGGTGACCCGCTTGGCCTCGGCGGCGTGCCCGGTCGCCAGCCCGAGGTCCCCGATCTCGTCGTACGCCTCGTCCAGGTTCGCCGCCGCGGGCTCCAGCAGGACGGGCACCTTCAGCTTCGCCAGCGCCTTGACGATGCCGTCCATGTCGTCGGACACGACGACGAGGTCCGGTTTGTACCCGATGATCGCCTCCGCGTTCGGCTTGAACGCCGACAGCTTCGTCCTCGGCGCGTTCGCCGGGTGGGTGGAGTAGCCGTCCACGGCCACGACCTGCGGCCCGGCGCCGATGGCGAACAGCGACTCGGTGTGGGTGGGCGACAGCGACACGATCCGCCGGGGACGCTCCGGGACCGTCACCGCGCCGTTGGCGGCCTGGACGGTGACCTCCGCTCCGGACGCGGGCGCCCCCTCGCCGTCATCGTCCCCGCCGCCGCAGCCGGCCGCGAGCGTCACCACACCGAGGGCGAGGGCCGCGCCGAGGGCACGTACGGATCTCACAGGAGCCTCCTGGCTGCCGGGAGGGCGGGGGCCCGCACATGACGGATCGCCTTCCACGAGGTCGAGAGTCGTCGGCGCGCGCGGAGACGACCTGGCTAGGCCACTCGGGGAGGGGCACCACAGTTGCGGGACAGCGCCGGGTTCGCACCGGACTTCGCTCCAGGGCGCGCTTGATCTGCAACGTTATCAGCCGGTGAGTCCGGTTCCGCTCCCTCCCCGGAGTGAGTACTCACTCCCATCTTGACGGAGTGAGTACTCACTCCGTACCGTGGCGGGCATGAACCGCAGACGCGCCCCCGGAATGACCCCCGAGCGGCGCCGCGAGATGATCGTCCGGACCGCGCTGCCCCTCGTCGCCGAGCACGGCACCGCGGTGACCACCGGCCAGATCGCCCGCGCGGCGGGCATCGGCGAGGCGACCGTCTTCCGTGTCTTCGCCGACAAGGACGAGCTGCTCGACGCCTGCGTGGCCGAGGCCCTGCGCACCGACCACGTCCTCGCCGAGATCGAGGCCGTCCCGCTGGACCAGCCCCTGCGGGACCGCCTGGCCGAGGCGTTCTCCGCGATCGAGGCGTACCTGGCGCGCATCGGCACCGTCCTGGGCGCGCTCCACGCCACCGGCCGTGGTCAGGCCCCCCGCCCGCGGAGCCACGGCCCGCCCGGCGAATCCGGCCGCGACGCCGCCATGAGCCGCACCCGCGACGCCCTCGCCGCACTCCTGGAACCCGACCGCGACCGCCTGCGCCTGCCCGCACAGCAGGTGGCGGGCCTCTTCATGGGCCTAGCGTTCACCCGCGCCCGCCCGCCCGCCGGGCCCGGCACGCAAGGTCCCTCCCTGGAGGAGTACCTGGACGTCTTCCTGCACGGCGCGCTCAAGGAAGGGAACCCCGAATGACGATCACCCTGAACCACACGATCGTGACCGCCGCCGACAACGACGAGGCCGCCCGCTTCTTCGCCACCGTCATGGGCCTCGCCTACACGGGGCCGCACCCCCACGCGCGCCATTTCATCCCGATCAAGGTGAACGGCGCGCTCACCCTCGACTTCATGAGCGTCGCCTACCCGCAGGGCCACCACCTGGCCTTCGACGTGGACGCGGCCACGTTCGACGACATCCTCGACCGCCTGCGCGCCCGCGAGATCCCCTACGGCGACGACCCGGCCCACCCCGACAACGGACAGGTCGACACAGGCCACCCCCTGGGCGGGCGCGGCCTGTACTTCTCCGACTCCAGCGGCAACCTCTACGAGCTGATCGCGCCCTGACCTAGCCGAGCCGACCCGCGCTGCGCCGCGCCTCGTCCGCGACAGATGGCCTGCGACACTTGCGTCGCATCGTACGGGCGAACCCCGGCCTACCTACAGGGCTCGCTGGCTGTATCCCGCCTCGGCCAGGCAGCCGGTTCAGGAACGCTCGACGGGATCCTGCGCGGCCCGCTCCCTCGCCTCTTCGAAGAAGTCCAGCAACGCCCTGTCGTCCGCCAGGAGCCGCATTGGATGCGCCGCCCCGAACGGGGTGTTCCAGAACGCGCCCTGCCTCGCTTTCCAAGGCCCCGCGTACGCGTACGGCTCGCCGAGGTAGGTGTCCCCTGCCGAGACGCCATAGTTGACCTCGTCCACGGAGATCCCCAAGTCGAAGTGCTCGGGCCATAGGACGGGCGTCGCGTCCGGCATGAAACGGACCAGGGCCTCCTGCCCGCGCCCGAAGGACTCCAGGATGTGCGCCGCGGCCTCCGCGTCCACGCCCAGCGTGTCGTCCGGCCCGACCCCGCTGCCATCCGCGTAGACGTCCGCGGCCTCCGCCTCGGTCCCGGCCGCCGTGGCGAGCTCCCGGCAGGTGGAGCCGTTCAAGGGCACCGCACGGTCACCGGCCACGAGCTCCGTCACGTTCACCCGGAGCTCCGGAGCCCCGACCGTCGCGAACCCACCGGGGACGATCCGCAGCCGGATCGTCCCGCTCTCCCGGTACTGCGGTCCGGCCAGCACCAGCTCCGCCACCCCGTGCAACGAACGGCGGGTCGTCCCCAGAGTCTTCGGATCCACGGCGCTGCTCCTCACGTCGGACGTAGCACCCACCCTGCACTGCCATCCGCCCGATGACAAAGGCCCTCAGCACGCCCCGCCCTCCGGCGCGTGCTCCTCGGCCAGCACCCGGTCGTTCACCGCCCACCTCCGATGCCGCGCGGCCGACTCCAGATGCGCCTCCGCCTCCTCCGGATGGGCGTCCGCCATCCACTCCAGCAGTGCCGCCGCCCGGTCGTGGGCGCGGGCCGAAGAGATCATGGCCTCCAGCGCGTACTTCCCGCACCCGCGTCTCACCCGGCCCCGGTACACCTGCACGGCCGCGCCGCGGTCATCGGCGACGTCTTCCGCCGGCCATCCGCCGAAAGCCTCGGTTCCGGCGGACCCCTCGAACGACGTCGCGCCGGGCCGGTCGACGACGTCGCCTCCGAACGCGACGTCGCCTCCGAACGCGACGTCGCAGACTTCATCGACCTCGCGGAACACATCCTCCGCCGTGCCGGGACCCAGACCGAGGTCGGCGGCCGGTGGTATCGGGACCTCACCGGCCTTGCGGAGCACCTCGTCCAGGCCAAAGCGCTCCTCGACCTTGATGCCCGCACTTGGAGACGCCGCGTCCGACTTCCGGCGTTTCTTGGCCGCTGGTCGTGAACGCCCTCTGCCCCGTACGGTGCCCGGCGCCGAACGCGCCTTCGGATTGCCGCCTGCCGCAGCCCTCACCACGGTGTCGGCCTCGACACCGGCGCGCGCATCTCGTCCGGCCGTGGCCGCCCTCTTACGGCTCTTGCCGCGCGACGGGCCCTGCTCCGGACCTTCGCCACCCTTCAGGCGTGCACCGCGTGAACTGGGCTTTCGCCGCTCGCGGACGGTGTCGGCGGCGCGGACGTCCTCGTCCGCGCAGACGTCGTCCCCCCGCCCGCTCCGGCGCGTCCGAGCGGGAAGCTTGTTCAGGGTCCTCACCCGAAGCGCGCGGTCGTCACTGCCCATAACAGCGAACCTGACGCCCGGGCTCGTCGAACGACCAGCCTTTTCGACACGTTGCTCTATCTACCCAGTAACCACACTATTCAGGCCCTGGCCCACATCGAAACCGCTGCTGACCTCGTCACTAGCACCACAAATGTGCCAAAAGGGACGAAATTCGGATGTGGGCTTGATAGGTGCGACCTAGAGTCACTCGGACGTTGGTTGATTTTTGGAGAAGGTGCGGGTGTCGATGTGCTCCCAGTGACGAGCAGTGCGGAAACGCTGAGAGGTTTGCACGAGCGGGCCGCTCGCGCCCTTCCGGCCCAGCATGTCGAGGACGTCGGAGGGTGGTCGCTGCGACGGGCACCCGGCTGTGCCTGGTGGGCGGGCACGGTGCAGCCGCACGGCCACGCCGGGCCGGACGAGATGCTCCGGAGGATCGTCGAGGCCGAGCGGTACTACGCCGGTCACAACATGATCGCGCGGTTCGAGATCAGCCCACCGGCGTGCCCCGACGGTCTGGACACGCTCCTGGCCGAACGCGGCTACAGGCGCGAAAGCCTGATGTCGCTCCAGGTAGCCCTGGCCACCGACATACTGGAACAGGCGCCCGCAGGGGCACTGCGGGTCCGGTTGGACGACCGTCCGAACGACGCGTGGTTCGAGATCTGGCACACCGTGCTCGGACACGGCCGGGACCGCCGCGCCGAATGGGACATGCTGGACCGCATACGGCAGCCGTCCGCCTACGCCAGCGCGACGCTCGGAGACGACGTCGTCGCCGTGGGCCGCGCGGTCGCCGACACGGGCTGGGTGGGTCTGTTCGGCATGGCCACGCTTCCCGAGGCCCGGGGAAAGGGCGCGGCCCGCGACCTGATCACCGCGTTCGCGGGCTGGGCCGCGAGCCGGGCCGACCGCATGTACCTCCAGGTGGAACGCGCCAACCCCCCGGCGCTCCGCCTCTACGAACGGGCGGGCTTCACCGAGATCGCCGGCTACCACTACCGCGCGGGAGAGTGAGGCCCGGCCGCGATGGCGCATCATTGACGCTGTGCAGACTCCGGAGCCGCTGACCCTCTACACCCCCGACGGCGTCCGTATCGACGCGGGGCATCTCCGGGGCGACGGCTCCCTGTGCTTCGTCCTGGCGCACGGTTTCACCTGCTCGTGGCGGCAACCGGCGCTCCGGGGGATCGCCGGTGCCCTCCACCGGCACGGAGGCGTCATCGGCCTCGATTTCCGCGGCCACGGCAGATCGGGCGGACACTCGACGGTCGGCGACCGCGAGATCCTCGACGTGGAGGCCGCGGTCGCCGCCGCGCGCCGCCGGGGCTACGACCGGGTGGCCGTCACGGGATTCTCGATGGGCGGGGCCATCGCCGTCCGGCACGCGGCGTTGCACGGCGGGGTGGACGCCGTCGTCTCCGTCAGCGCCCCCGCCCGCTGGTACTACCGCGGCACGGTGCCGATGCGGCGCGTGCACTGGGCGATCGAAAGGCGCGCCGGACGGCTCGCGGTACGCCTGGCGCGAGGCACCCGAGTCGCACCGAAGGGCTGGGACCCCACCCCCGAGGCGCCCCACGAGGTCGCCGGGCGGATCGCGCCCGCGCCGCTCCTGGTCGTCCACGGAGACGCGGACCCGTTCTTTCCGCTTGAGCACGGCCGGCAGCTGTACGAAGCGGCCGGGGATCCGCGCGAACTGTGGATCGAGCCGGGCTTCGGGCATGCGGAGGCGGCCGCGTCCCCGGCCCTGATCGACCGCATCGGAGCTTGGGCGTCAACCACTGTCGCCCCCGCTCGTCAACCTTCATAGACCTGCGAAAACGCAAGTTATCCACAATCTCGCAGTCCCCTTCCGCCGCCTCTTCCGCCGCGCCACCCTTGATGACATGAACAACATCACCTGGCAACGCGACCCCACCGGCTCCATCAGCCCCGTCGGGCCGGGCACCCGATTCATTCCCGCCCAGCAGTCTTCGTTCAGGACTCGCGCAAAGGCGTTCCGTTCCGTCCTTCCGGCGGAGGCCGTCGTCGCCCGGCGCACCGCCGCGTGGATATGGGGGCTGGACGTTCTCCCGCCCGGCATGAGCGAGTCCGACTGGAGCGTGGAGCTCATCACCCCGAGACCGGTCGACACCGCGCCCGACCCGCCCGCGCTCGCCCCCGGAACCGTCGATCTCCCGCCAGAGCACGTCCTTGAGGAGGACGATGTACGTGTCACGTCCCTGCACCGCACGGCGCTCGACTGCGCCCGCTGGCTGCCCCGCGCCGAGGCGGTCGCCGCGCTCGACCAGTTCCTCCGCCGCGGCGTGGAAGCCGCCGAACTCTCCGGGATGGCACGCGCCTTACCGGGTTACCGCGGCAACAGGCGCCTCCGGGAGATCATCCGTCTCGGCGACCGCGGCGCCGCGTCCCCCGCCGAGAGCTGGACGCGCGTAACGGTGGTCGACACGGGCTTCCCACGTCCCGCCACGCAAGTCCCGGTGATGGGCCCACACGGGCACCACCTTTACGTGGACCTCGGCTACCCGGGCTACCGCGTCGGAATGGAGTACGACGGCGAACGTCACCACACCGGCCCCAAGGCCCGCGCCCACGACCACCGCCGCCGCGAATGGCTCCGGAAGAGTCAGGGCTGGGAGATCATTCCCGTCACCAAGGACTTCCTGTCCCGCCCGGCCCCCTACCTCGAAGCCCTGCTGACCGCACTGCTGAAACGAGGCTGGAACCCAGAGGACGCCACCATGGACGAGATCGCCACCCGCCTGGCCTCCCTCTCCCGCCGCCCCCGCCGATCCCGAATCCACTGACCAGCCACAAGGGCAAGCGCCCCGCACCCGAGACAGACGAGCCCATCAGCCACGACCCCCGCCTCACGACAACACCACCGACACACCCACCCGCAACCAACCCGCCGCCCAAACCCCGCCGCCCAAACCCGCCCGCCCAAACCCGCCCGCCCAAACCCCGCCGCCCAAACCCCGCCGCCCAAACCCCGCCGCCCCCACCGCTACTACCGCCGCCACGCCCACGCACCCGCTACCACCGCCGCCGTCCCAGGTCGCCATAGCGACCCGCTACCCACGCCGCCGGGCCCGGCCCCCACGCCCGCCTGCTATCAGCGTGGCCGCGTCCAAGCCTCGCGCGCCCACGCTGCCATGACGACCCGCTACCAATGCGGCTGGCCCTCCGGCCGCCGGACCCACCTGCTACTTACGCGGCTACACCGACCCGCTACCACCGCCGCCGCGCCCAGGCCACTACGTCACCCGCTATCGACGCCGCTGCCCCCAGCCGCTGCGGCAGCGCCACCACGCCCACGCCGCTACGAACGCTGCCACGGCCACCAGATGCCAACGCCGCTGCCCCCCGGCCGCGGCACCCGCCTGCTACTCACGCCACCGCACCGACCCGCTACCACCGTCGCCGCGCCCACGCCGCTACCACCGTCGCCGCGCCCACGCCGCTACCAACGCCGCTGCGCCCACGTCGCTACCAACGCCGCTGCGCCCACGTCGCTACCAACGCTGCCACGCCCGCCCGCTACCACCGCCGCTACGCCCAAGCCGCAACCAGGCCGCCGCAGTGATGCCAGTGCAGTGAGCTGTTGCAACTGCTCTGGCAATCACTGGGCTGAGGAGCCGGAATCCGCATGATCCCAACGCAAGGCACACGTGCAGAGAGAAGCGCAACTGGGCACCGTGCCCATCCACCACCAGCAGGCCCCCGACCGCCACCGTGAATGGCCCAATTGACCTGGCAGCGGGCGATGTCGCGAGGGGTGATTGCCTGGACGGCGTTCTCTGCAGGCGTGAGAACCGACGATGACTACCGGCGCCGTGTTCACACGGTGAATGCGGTGGGCAGGCCGTCGGCGGCCCATTCGGCGATGCCGCCGTCCAGGATCCGGGCGGTGCGGCCGTGCGCGTACGGTACGACGATGACGTCGGCCGACAGGACGCAGTACCGGCCCCGGCAGTTGGCGACGATCTCCGCATGCTCAGGAAGCTCGCCCAGCCGCGCCTCCAGCTCGTGCAGGGGAATATAGGGCGCGCCGTCGATGTGGCCTGCGGCGTACTCGGTGGCCGGTCGCACGTCCACCACGACCGCGCTGCCGTCGGCGAGCCGCGCGTTCAGCTCGGTCCGGTCCACCGAAAGCGCGTCAGGATCCAGCGGGCTGCGGGCGGCCGTGTCGGCGGCGGGCAGTACCTCGACCGCGAGGCGCTTGAGCTGTTCGGCCAGGACCGTCACCCGCCTATCGCCCACCCGATACAGCACCCGCGTCCCCGACCGCCGCGAGTCCATCAGGCCCCCTGCGGCCAAGACCTTCAGGTGAGCCGGTGAGTTCGACGCCCGCAACTTGGCAGCGGCCGCGAGCGTCCACACCCGGTGCTCGCCCTGGGGGAGCAGATCCAGGAGCATCAGCCGCGACGGCGACGCCAGCACCTTGGCGACCGCGCGAACTGCTGCCACAGCACGGTCTTCGGCTCGCTCCCCACCATCCCTCCAAGAGTCCTTGCCGTGGTGGGCGAAGGAGGCCGACCGCGATGAGCCAGGAACCACAGCACCAATGGAAGGATCTCTACGTCCGCAAGGCTCCCGACGAGGTCTCCTGGTACCAGGCTGACCCGGCACCGTCCCTGGATCTCATCCGCCGGGCGGTCGGCTCGGGTCCCGCGGCGCGGGCATCGATGTCGGCGGCGCGGCGAGCCCGCTGTCCTCCCGCCTTGCCGCCGCCAGTCCCAGCAACGGGACCGTATTGAACGTCTCGGCCGCCGCAGGTCACATCGACGTGATCGTCCTGGACGTCTCGGCCGCCGCCCTGGCCGCCTCCGCAGCCGAGCATCACCTCCCTGCGGCGCCGTGTAGCACTTCACTTGGATCACCGCCACCCGCACGTAGCCGTCGCTCGCAGGCACACGAGCCTCTGCGTGTGGTCAGTTGAAGGTGCTCTCCAGGCCGGACGTACGGCAGGCGGCCGGGCGCTGATGCTGCCGACCGCCTGCGCGAGGACCACGGACGTGCGCTCAGTCGAAGAGTGCGGTGTACCGGTCCAGGTAGAGCGGCCAGCCCTGGTCATTGCCGACGCCCTCAGCGAGGGACTCCCAGCCGGGCCCGTGCCGGTCGATGTGCCGGTGCTCCAGCTCCACCCTGGTTCGGGAGGGCGATTCTTCTATGAAGCGGACCTCGACCTCGCTGGTGTTGGCGGTGTCCTCCTCGATCTGCCACTGGACGCCGATGTCCCAGGAGAACACCACGCGGGAGGGCGGCTCGTAGGCCAGGACCCGCGCCCACCGGCACTCGCTGCCGTCCTGGGCGCGATCGTAGATGTGCCCGCCGATCCTGGCCTCGAAGACGGTCTCGGCGATGGGTGAGGCGAGCAGGTTGTGCTCACGCGGCTTGAAGTCGCCGAACCGCTCGGTGAAGACCTTGAAGGCGTGCTCGACCGGTGCGTCGATCACGACGCTCCGGTTCACGGCCGTCTGTGTCATGACTGCTCCTCGTGCTGGTCCGGAACGGCCGGACGGTCCCGCTCGGCCGCGTCCTGGAAACCCGACAGCGCCCGGTCCCAGAACAGGTCGAGTTGATCGCGGAGCGCCGCCACGCCCGCCGGGTTCAGCCGGTAGATCCGGCGGGTGCCCGCGGCGGTCTCGTCCACGAGCCCGGCGTCCTTCAGCACCTTCAGATGCTGCGACACCGCGGGCCGGCTGACCGGCAGCTCGTCGGCGAGTTCCCCGACCGAGCGCGGACGCTCGGCCAGGGTCGTGACGATCGTCCGCCGCGTCGGATCGCCCAGCGCGCTCCATGCGTCGTCGTCTGATCGGTAAGTGGCCACGAACCGTTAGTCTATACTTACCGATGCAAGAAAGGCAAAACCTGCCAGCGGGGCGGATGGCCTGCCAGGGCGGCGAACGCTCTCATGTCCCATCGGCGTCTTCCCGACCCAAGATCGCTGACTGCTGTCCGAGGTGACCGGCGAACGTTGTCGCTTCTCGCGACGAAGCCAGTACGGCTTCCGCATCGCGTCGGTGTGCGTCCGGCGTGGATGTGGGTCGGTGATGCGGTGGTCCGCCGCGGTGCTCTGGTGCGAGCGGTGTGGTGTGCAGACGCCGGGCGTGCACGGGGTCGCGGGCTTCGGCGATCGATGTGGTGCGTCTCCACATGCGGGAGCGGAGTTCGCGTGCGGCCGCTGTTGGGTTGTGCTCAGTGGCCGCTTATGGGTTGATTCGGCCGATGCCGATGCCGATGCCGATGCCGGTGCCGATGCCGGGCCCGGTGCTATTGCCGGTGTCCTCGTCGGGGTGGGTGGACGGCGCGTGGGGCCTGGGCGGGCGTCCGGCGGTGTGGTGGGTGGACGTCGTGCGTGGTCTGTTGGCTTCGATGGGGTGGTGGTGCGTCGCCCACTAGGGGCGGCGGCCCAAGGCGGAGATCATGGGGGCGGTGGACAGGTCCAGGTGGCCCGTGGCGATGTTCGCCAGGTGGGTGTCGATCTCCGTGTCCGTCGCGAGGTCTGCGGCGACGAGGGCATCGCGGACGTGGCGGACCGTCGCCGCTTCCAAGATGTCGCAAGCGGGCGAGGTGATCGGGAAGTACGCGTCCGCTCGGACGTCGTCCAGTCCTGCCTCCCGTAGGAGCCGGGGGAGCTTGCGTCCATAGGCCAAGTCGCCGCCACGGGAGGCCAGCAATGAACGGAAGGCATTGCGCAGCTTGTTGGCCAGCGCCTGCTCGGGACCGTATTCATCGAGACAGATCCGAGGCTGCAACGCCGGGTCTGCGTCCTCCAATAGGAGCACGCCACCGGGCCGCAGTGATTCGGCCATCGTGCGCAGGGCCTGTTCCCGGCCGGTGACATGCACAAGCACTAGGCGGGCGTGCACAAGGTCGAAGCCGCCGCCTTCGGGGGGCGCGTCACGTCCTACGTCGTGGCGCAGGACCTTCACCGCGCCTCCGGCCGTTCCGGCGATCCACGATGTGTCGATGTCGGTCGCCACCACTTGGCCTGTCGGCCCGACCTTGTCGGCGAGCCAGGTCACCACCGAGGTACCGCCCGCCCCCACCTCCCAGCAGCGCCACCCCGAGGTGATGCCGAGCTGCTCGATGTGCCGGAACGTGGACGGGTCGAACAGCTCGCTCAGCGCATCGAAGCGGGTGCCTGCCTCTGGCCGGGCGTTGTCCAGGAGGTAGCCGTCGACTGAGGAGGCCGGTTCGGAGGATGCCATGAAGGCAATCATCACACTCGGCCGGTCGCCCTTGTATTGGCTGGGGTGATGTCGGAGCACGTCACTCTCGCTCCGATGCGGCGGCGCAGATGGCGTGCTTGCTCGCGCGCGGCATGCTCCCGGGTGTGGGCTACTGGTTCTGGCATCCGGCTGTTCCCGTGTGGTGTCCGCCGCATTTTTGAACGTGTTCAAGTCATGCGTTAGGGTGGCCGCGTGGGGTGAGGCGATGAAGATCGTGATGCCCGGGGGGACCGGGCAGGTCGGCGGGATCCTGGATCGTGCCCTGAGCGCTGCGGGGCATGAGGTCGTGGTCTTGACCCGGAGGCCGGCACGCGAACGCGAGGTCGGGTGGGACGGAGCGACGCCGGGCTCCTGGGCGGAGGTGATCGATGGCGCCGACGTCGTGGTCAATCTGGCCGGGCGCAGTGTCAGCTGCCGTTACACGCCGACCAACCTGCAGGCCATGATGGATTCGCGGGTGCTCTCGACCCGGGTCGTGGGGGAGGCGATCGCGGCTTCCGCGCGGCCTCCCCGCGTCTGGTTGCAGATGAGCACCGCCACCATCTATGCCCACCGCTTCGACGCGGCCAACGACGAGGCGGCGGGTGTGATCGGCGGTGGTGAGGCCGGTGTCCCGGGCTACTGGGCCTACAGCGTCGCGATCGCCAAGGCGTGGGAGCGGGAGCAGGAGCGGGCCGAGACGCCGTCCACACGGAAGGTCGCGCTGCGCTCCGCCATGGTGATGAGCCCCGATCGCGGTGGTGTCTTCGACGTGCTGTTGCGGCTGGCGCGGCTCGGCCTCGGCGGTGCCGTGGCGGGCGGCGCGCAGTACGTGTCGTGGATCCATGACCGTGACTTCGTCCGCGCGGTCGAGTTCCTGGCCTCACGGGACGATCTCGCCGGGCCGGTGAACCTCGCCGCTCCCTCTCCGCTGCCCCATCGGGCGTTCATGCGTGAGCTGCGTGGTGCGTGGGGCGTCCCGGTCGGGCTTCCCGCGACGCGGTGGATGGCGGAGCTCGGTGCGCTCGCGCTGCGCTCGGACACCGAGCTGTTGCTGAAGAGCCGCCGCGTCGTCCCAGGTCGCTTGCTGGAGGCCGGCTTCACGTTCGACCACGGCCGGTGGCCGGAGGCCGCCGCCGACCTCGTACGGCGTGTGCGCGGCGGCCCGGGCCACGTCGCCCTCGGCCGGTGAGCGGCTGTCCCAGCGGGTGGAGACGCTGACCCGCACGCGGGCGGGGGTTTCGACGCCCACGGCGCCGAGCTGCGGAGGACGAGCGCGACCTGCATTACGCGTGCAGGCGCGGCTGGTGGTCGTGGTGGTGCGGCTCGCCGTGGCCGTGAGTCGCTCAGCGGTGCCACGGCGGCGGCCTTGTGGGGGAGGCGTACGAGGACGTCGAGGAGGCCATGGCCGAGTTGCGTGGCGTGGTCCGGTCCGCCTACCCGTCGATCCTCGCCGACCGTGGCCTGGGCGGGGCGCTGGTCGGCGGGATCCGGTGTGCTGGCCCGGCTCGACGCCGGGCCGCTGGACGCGGTCCCGGCGGCGGTCGAGGCGGTGGCCTGCTTCGGGGTCGCCGAGGCCCTCGCGAACGCCGCCAGGCACGGACGCCCCACCGGCGCCGACGTCCACGTCCGGCACACGGGGCCCGGCTGACGGTCTGGGTGAGCGACGCCGGGATCGGCGGCGCCGACGAGCGTCGCGGCACCGGCATCGCCGGGATCCGCCGCCGCGTGGCGGCCCTCGTCGGCATCGTCCGGCGCACCAGCCCGCTGGGGACGGCTGGGCATCGCCCACAACGCTGTCCACAAGCGCGTTGGCGGTGTCTTCGCCACGCTCGGCCTCGCCCTCGACGACGACGGCCACCGCCGGGTCCGGGCCGTCCTCGCCTACCGGCGGCCGGGGTGACCGGGGGCCGCCGGGGCGGTCGTCAGCGCTGGTCGAGGAGGGCGGACAGGCGTTTGGGGGCGATGAGGCGGTAGCTGTCCTCGATGAGCTCGGCGAGCTCCGCCCAGTCCTGCTCGACGTCCAGCCGCGCCCCCACCCAGCCCTTGCTCCCGACGTACTTGGGGACGAAGAAGCGCTCGGGGCTCTCGCCGACGAGGGCCTCCTGGACCCCGGGCCCGGCCTTGAACATCATCGACAGGCCGTCCTCGCTCGTCATCAGGAACAGCTTCTCGCGGATCCTGAAGGACGGGGCCGTATGACCGCCGAACGGCTTCTCCGCCGCCTCGGGGAGGGCCAGGCAAATCTCCTGCACCCGCTGGAGCGTGTCTTTCTCGATCATGGTGATTCCCGCCGACGGAAGCGCGATGACATCGTCCGATGCTAGCCGGGGGCACCGACGGAACCGGGGGCCGAGGCCGCCGTCAGGGGAGGAGGGGAAGCTCGGGGAAGGTGTGCGACGCCCACAGCGAACGCGACGTCCCCTCCGGATAGGGCGTGACGGCGGGTTCCGTGTCGAAGATCTGGGTGGGGCGGCGGTCCGGGTCGTAGACCGGCCAGCCGGGGTCGCCGGACGTCGCGAAACGCGTCCACGCCCGGCGGATCTCGGCCGACACCGGCTCGGCCGCCGCCCGGCCGTCGCCGATGAGCAGGTCCGCCGGTCCGCCGGTGAGGTTGCCGAACGCCAGGGGGACGTCCAGGACGTGGCACGCGCCGAAGACCCCGCCCAGCCCCGGGGCCGGGAAGGCCAGCTCGTACAGGTGCGCCCGCCCGCCGCCCGCGGCCTGGGCCTCGGCGAGATGCAGGCTGGGCATGCGGAACAGCCAGTCGGACAGGACGGTCTCGTACAGGTCGTCCGCCGAGGCGTCCGGGAACGCGGCGCGGAAGGCGGCCGGATCGGGCGCGAAGGCGTCGAGCGCCGCCGCGGCCTGCTCGTCGGTGACCTTCCCGAGGAGCTCCTGCAGGACGAGGAAGAAGCGGTACTCGTCGCGGTTGTGCCCGGCGATGAGCGCGACGTCGTGGGCGGCCCCGGCGGCGAGCGCGTCCCAGGGCGTGCGCGGCAGGACGTCCCCGTCGACGACGGGGGAGAACGGGGTCGGGGTGCGCGCCACGAGCCCCCAGCGCCCCCTCGACGGCATCGTGGCGGTCACCGCCTCGACGGCCTTCAGCAGGCGGCCGGGCGTCAGCGCCGACAGGGCCTCGACGGTGGGCGGCCCTCCGGCCTCGGCGGCGATGGCGGCGCCGATGTCGTCGGCGAGGGCGAGGGAGAGGAACGTGCCCGGGACGCTCTGCGCGATGGCCTTCCGGAAGAGCCCGGCCGCGCGGGGCATCGCCAGCAGCGCGGCGATCGAGCCGGCGCCGGCGGACTCGCCGAAGACGGTGACGTTACCGGCGTCGCCGCCGAAGGCCGCGATGTTGTCGCGGACCCAGGTCAGCGCGGCGACCTGGTCGAGCAGCCCGCGGTTGGCGGGGGCGCCCTGGATCTGCCCGAACCCCTCCATGGCGACGCGGTAGTTGAACGTCACCACCACGACACCGCCCTCACGGGCGAGGACGGCGCCGGAGTAACCCGGGTCGCCGGAGCTTCCGGACAGGTAGGCGCCGCCGTAGATCCACACCATCACCGGGAGGCCGCCGGCTCCGAGGTCGGGCGACCAGACGTTGCAGGTCAGCCAGTCGTCGCCGGTGGCCACCGGACGGGCGGGGCCGGGACCGGGCGACTGCGGCGGGGGCGGGCCGAACGCCTCGGCGGGACGGACGCCCTCCCACGGCTCGGGCGGCTCCGGGGCGGCGAAGCGCAGCGGGCCGACCGGCGGGCGGGCGAACGGGACGCCGCGGAAGACGGCGAGCCCGTCCTCCCGCCTGCCGCGCACCGCCCCGGCGGTGGTGACGGCCTCAGGGTGATGGTCCACGGACGAACCCTACAGTTCCGGCCAGGGAGTATGCCGGGTCCGTCCGGATACGTATTCTCGAACCGTCGCGTTCAGGGGGCCGGACGGGGGCGGGGCACGTGCGGATCGGAGAGCTGTCGGCGCGCACCGGTACGACACCCCGCCTGCTGCGCTACTACGAGGAGCAAGGGCTGATCACCCCCGCCCGCTCGGCGAACGGCTACCGCGACTACGACGAGCGGCTCGTGGACCGGGTCGCCCAGATCCGCGGCCTCCTCGGCGCCGGGCTGCCGACGAGGATCATCAGGGACATCCTGCCGTGCCTCGACGGGCCGCGGGTCATCCACCTCACCGGCGCGACACCGGAGATGATCGCCACCCTCGAACGGGAACGCGACCAGATGACCGTCCGCATCGCCTGCCTGACCCGCAACAGGGACGCGATCGACGGCTACCTCAACGCGCTCCGTGCCCGCGGCGGCGGGACCCCCGCCGCTACTTCGCCTCCACCGGCACCGGGATCGTCGGGAGCATGAACCCGTGGTCGACGGGCGCGACGTGCGTGACCAGCGACCCGGCCTGGGCGAGCGACAGCAGGTCGGGCAGCGCGTACTCGTCGGCCGCCTCCAGGTCGACCTGGTATTCCAGGTCCTGGAGGCCCGCGATGGTGAGACGGCTCAGCGGGTTCCCGGCCGCCCCGACGAAGCCCGTCATCAGCTCGTTCGCGAACACGCTCTCCCGCCAGTGGACGCGGGCCGTGCCGCCGCCGCCGCGGTTCTCCACCGGGACGGGGAGCGGCCCGCCGCCGAGCAGCCGCCCGTACTCGGCCATCGCCGCGGGCCCGGTGAACACCGGGTTCACGAGCGCGTCCGGGGCGTCCGCCGGGGGGCTGACCAGGCCCTTCAGCCCCCACATGCTCCCGATGCCGAGGACGTGCCCCATCTCGTGGGTGATGACGTCGAGCAGCGTCCCCTCGGCCTCCATCTGCCCGAGGTCGGCGGTGTCGAAGGCCATGTGCCCCTTGCACGGCTGGAGCCACGTGCCGTCCGCGGCGCGGCGCGCGTGGGTCGGCCCCGCCTGGCCGAGCACGTGGCCGACGCCGTCGATCGCCTGTCCCTGCGCGAGGATCAGCACGTCGTCGATGAGGTCGCCGTCGATCTCGATGTCGGGCAGGTCCCCGACGATGACGCGCGCCCAGCGGTCCGCGGCCCCCGCGAACGCGGCCTGCTGCTCATCGGAGAGCCCGCCGAGGAAGCGGATCTCGATGGTGAAGGGGGAGTCCGTCGCGGCGAGCTCCGAGGCCCGCGCGGCGTCGGCTTTCGCCAGATAGGTGTCCATGCCCCGACCCTGTGCCCTCGGCGGCCGGGCGCGCATGAGCAACCCCTACTCAACCGCGCCGTCGCGTGGCCGGGGGAGTGCGGCGTTCCAAATCCCCTGTCTCTGGCGGAACTGCTTCAGAACAGGGTGGGGGGCTCGGCCGGCTCCGGTTCGGGCAGCGGCTCGACCTCCGGCACCAGGGCCCGCACGTCGTCGTGGAAGCGGCGGGCGAGCGGAAGCGCCTCGGCGTTGTCGGGCGTATGGACGAACACGGTCGGCGAACGGCCCTCGCGCAGCCACCCCGCGACCGTCCCCGCCCAGTCGCGCCAGCCCTCGACCGTCCCGGACGTGTCGTCCCTGCCGAGGTAGCGGACGATCGGGCGGCCCGTGAGGGCCCGCGACCGCCGGGGGACGCGGGGCTTCTTCGTCCAGGCGTCCCGTTCGGCGTCGCTGGTCGGGCGGCTCCGGAAGAGGGTGGTGGTGTCGAAGGGCACCCATTCGGCGCCGGCACTTGTGAGGACCTGTTCGAGGAGCCGCTCGGACCGCGCGTCCTCGAAGAAGGCGCGGTGGCGGACCTCGACCGCGCGGGCGTGGGAGCGGGGGAGCCGGTGCAGGAAGCGCGCCAGGCCGCCGAGGTCGGCCGGCCCGAACGAGCCCGGCAGCTGGATCCAGAGCGCGTGGACGCGGGGCCCGAGCGGCTCGACCGCGTCCAGGAACGCGCGGACCTCGTCGTCGGCGCCGTTGAGGCGGCGCTCGTGCGTGATCGCCTTGGGCAGCTTGACCACGAACCGGAAGTCCGGGGACGTCTGCCGTGCCCACGACTCCACGGCGGTCCTCGCGGGGGTCGCGTAGAAGGTGGTGTTGCCCTCGACCGCGTTGCACCAGGTCGCGTACGCGCGCAGGCGCTCGTCCGGCGGAAGCGGGTGGGGCAGGAAGCGCCGCTGCCAGGGCGCGTGGGTCCACATCGCGCATCCCACGTGAAGCCGCATGAAGGCGACGCTACCGAACATGGAACGCCCGCCGAACATGGGACGGGAGGCCGCGCGTAGCCCTGGCGCGGCCTCCCGTCCCGGTCTCGGTCAGCTACCGGAGGTCAGCTGAAGTCGAGGTCGGAGCACTGGTAGAAGGCGTTGCCGGTGTCCGCGATGTCCCAGACGGCCAGCATGATGTGGCGACCCGTGCGCTGCGGGAGCGTGCCGTTGTGGGTCGTCGGGTTGGACGGCATCTTGCCGCTGTAGTTCTGCTGGACGAACGGGGTGAGGTCCAGCGCGGCGCGGGTCAGCGGCTGGCTGCTGTTCCAGCCCTCCTTGGTGATGAAGTAGCGGAAGGAGGAGGTGGAGTGCGGGGCGGTGAACTGCCACTTGATGCTGAGGGCGGAGCCGCTCGTGACCTTCGTCCCGGGCCAGCCGGTGCCGCCGCGCTGGTCGTCGAGCGGCGACCAGCGTCCGTCCGCTCCGGCGCAGATGGTGCCGTCGCGGGGGCCGGAGGCCGGGAACCCCTTCGGGCCCTCGACGCCGTCGGGGTCCCATTGGACCTCGCCGCAGTCCTGGACCTTGTGCGTGCCGCACAGATAGCTGCGGCTCGGCGGCGATGTGGTGAAGCCGTGCGACCACGCCGGCACCGCGATCACCACGGGCAGGCCGACGGCGATGGTGGCGGCTACGGCGAGACTGGACTTCCTTGGCATCCTGCTTCTCCTTGGCGGGGAGGTACGAGTACCTGGAGGCGGAGTCGAGCCGGCCCGGCAACCAACTCAAAGGAAACTTTCCTTTTAGTAAGGTGGCCCCTCTGCGGCTCCGAGTCAAGTCCCGGAGAAGCCAAGTGGTCACTGGGGCCCATGTTCCTGGCACTCCGTGCATAGGGGACGGCGGGCGGGCGGGCATACGCTCCGGGTCAACCCAGAGGAAGGTGCTCCCATGACCGGAACAACGGAACGGAACGACGGCGACACTCTGTGGGTGACGCCCGACTACCAGATCGTGGAGACGTCACTCGAGGTCACGGCCTACTTCGGCGTCGAGATCTGACCCGGCCGCGATGCGGCTGCTGGTCCTCGGCACCGCGGCGGGCGGCGGCGTGCCCCAGTGGAACTGCGCATGCCGGGGGTGCGCCGCCGCCCGAGCCGAGCCGACATGGCGTCGCCGTCACGCCTCGATCGCCGTCGAGGCGGGCGGGGGACGGTGGTTCGTCGTCAACGCGACGCCCGACATCGGCGAGCAGATCGAGGAGTGCGGCGAGCTGCACCCCGGCCCCGGCCGGCGCGACACGCCCGTCGCGGGTGTGATCCTCACCGACGCCGAGCTCGACCACACGCTCGGCCTCCCGCGTCTGCGGGAGGCGTCGGGCGTGCGTGTCGTGGCGACCGCCACGGTGCGCGCCGCGCTGTCGCGCGGACTCCGCCTGGACCGCGTCCTCGCCCCCTACACCGCGCTGTCCTGGACGACCCTCCCCGAACACGCGCCCGAGCCGCTGGACGGCGGGCCGCTGGAGGTCCAGGGCATCCGGGTGTCGGGCAAACGGCCCCGCTACGCGGTGGACGAGGACGTCGACGCCGGTGACGCCTGGGTGGTCGCCCTGCGCATCCGCGACGCCCGGGACGGCAAGGTCGTCGTGTACGCGCCGGCGCTCGCCGCCTGGCCGGACGAGCTGGACGGCGTCCTGCGCGGCGCCGACTGCGTCTTCGTGGACGGCACGTTCTGGGACGACGAGGAGCCCCGCCGGACGGGATGCTCCACCCGGACGTCCACCGAGATGGGCCACCTGCCGATCACCGGCCCGAACGGGACGGAGGAGCGGCTGGCGGCCCTGCCCGCCGAACGGCGCCTGTACACCCATCTGAACAACACGAACCCCCTCATCGACCCGTCCGACGAAGGACACCGGCGGCTCGCCGCGGCCGGGATCGAGGTGGCCAGCGAGAGAACGGTGATCGAACTGTGAGCACGGCACGGCCCGTGGACGGGCTGGAGCAACGCCTCCGCAGGCTGGGGGCGGACCGGTACCACCACCGGCATCCCTTCAACCTCCGCATGCACGAGGGGCTGCTGTCCCCGGACGAGCTGCGCACGTGGATCCTCAACCGGTTCCACTACCAGCGGCACATCCCGGTGAAGGACGCGCTGATCCTCTCCAAGCTCGGCACGCGCGAGCTGCGGCAGTCCTGGATCCGCCGCATCCACGACCACGACGGCGTGCCCGGGGAGGACGGCCGTCCCGCGCAGGACGGCGGGATCGAGCGGTGGCTGCGGCTCGGCGAGGCGGCCGGCCTGCAGCGCGGGCTGCTGATGTCCGGCGAGGGCGTGCTGCCCGCGGTCCGGCTGGCCGTGGACGGCTACGTGAACTTCTGCCGCAACGCCACGGTGCTGGAGGCCGTCGCGTCCTCGCTGACCGAGCTGTTCGCGCCCGACCTGATGACGACCCGGATCGCCGCGTGGGAACGCCACTACCCGTGGGTCGAGCCGGAGGGCCTGCGGTATTTCCAGATGCGGGTCGGCCAGGGCCGCCGCGACGCCGAGGAGGCGCTGGCCCTCGTCGAGCGCTGGACGCGCGGCCGCCGCGCCGACGAGAACCTCGCGCTGGAGGCGGTCGCGTTCAAGTGCGACGTGCTCTGGTCCCTGCTGGACGCGGTCGAGCGCGCGGGCGAGAAGGCCGCGGAGCACGCGCGGGGACCGTCCGATGCCGTCTGAGGACCACTGGCGGCCGGCGCTGGAGGACTCCATCGTGCTGCGGTACGACCGCGTCCGCGGCGCCGACCTGCTGCTCATGCCCGAGCGCGCGGTGCGGCTCAGCGGCACCGGCGGCCGGATCCTGCGGCTGTGCGACGGCAGTCGCACCGTCGACGGCATCATCACCGAGCTGAGCCGGGCGTTCCCGGACGCGCCGCTGTCCGACGAGGTGCCCGCCTTCCTGGAGCGGGTCCGCGAGGAAGGCTGGCTCCGGTGACCGGCCCGGCCACGGCGACCGGCCAGGAGGCGCGGAACCTCCCCGCACCCTGGGCGCTGCTCGCGGAGGTCACCCACGCGTGCCCGCTGCACTGCCCGTACTGCTCGAACCCGCTGGAACTGGTGCGTAAGAGCGCGGAGCTGTCCGCCGGCGACTGGGCGCGCGTCTTCGCCGAGGCGGCCGACCTCGGCGTGGTGCAGTCCCACATCTCCGGAGGCGAGCCGCTGCTGCGCCCCGACCTGCCGGAGATCGTCGCGTCCGCCCACCGGGCCGGCGTCTACACCCAGCTCGTCACCAGCGGCCTCGGCCTCACCGCCGACCGGCTCGGCGGGCTGGCGGAGGCCGGGCTCAACAGCGTCCAGCTCTCGGTCCAGGACGCCCGCCGCCCCGGCTCCGACCTGATCGCCGGGACCGCCTCGTACACCGCCAAGGAACACGCCGCCGAGGTGATCCGCGCCTCCGGGCTGCCCTTCGGGCTGAACGTCGTCCTGCACCGGCACAACCTCGACCACCTCCCGGAGATCATCGAGCTCGGCGCCCGCTGGGGGGCGGGCAGGATCGAGCTCGCCAACACCCAGTTCTACGGCTGGGCGCTCCGCAACCGCGCGGCGCTGCTGCCCACCAGGGACCAGCTCGACCGTGCCAAGGCCACCGTCGCCGCCTACGACGCCGGCGGCGGGCCCGAGCTGGTGTGGGTCATGCCCGACTACTACGAGGGGCTCCCGAAGCCGTGCATGGGCGGCTGGGGCATGCGCTCGATCACCGTCGGCCCGGACGGCACGGCGCTCCCGTGCCCCGCCGCCTACGCGATCGCGGACCTGGCGCCGCCGAACGTCCGCGACCGTCCGCTGTCCTGGATCTGGACGGAGTCGGCGGCCTTCAACGCCTACCGGGGCACCGCATGGATGACCGGCCCGTGCGGCGGCTGCCCCCGCCGTGAGACCGACTTCGGCGGCTGCCGCTGCCAGGCGTACGCGCTGACCGGCGACGCCGCGCGCACCGACCCGGCCTGCTCCCTGTCACCCGACCACCACCTGGTCCGGGACCCGGTCACCGAGGCAGTGCAGGCCCCCGCGCCGGAACCCGTGTTCGTCTACCGGTATCCGTCCTGAGCCGGCTCACTGCTGGGAGTAGACGAGTGACAGCTCGCGGGAGAAGTACTCAGGGAGGCCGTCCCAGGGGTTCGCGCCCTTGCGGTCCGTCACGTACACGACCCCCGCGTTGCACCGGCGCGCCCGCGCCAGCGCGCGCGCCAGCACGGGACGTGGTGCTGCGTACACCAGATGGCAGAAGCGTTCGGCGGGGAGCTGCCTCGCCCACGCGGGCGCACGCAGACGGCGGTACGCCGACCACGGCCCCTCGAAGGTGACCAGGAGGTCGGCGAGCCCGGAGTAGGCGGCGTCGGGGTAGGTGCCGTGGTTGAAGACGATGTACTCCATGCCGCGGCCCCGCGCCCCGGCGGTGATCCGCCTGTACCGCAGGACGTGCCCCGGCTCGGCGGACACCTGGTCGAGGAAGGCCATCCGGATGCCGTACCACGTCCGGTAGCGCCTCAGCTCCTCCTCGACCTCGCAGGGCGGGCGGCGGCCGTACGCGGTGTCCACGTACCCCGCGAGCCGCACCCCGGCGGCGGACGTGCGGTCCGCCACGGCGGCGAACTCGCGGTCCCGGACGGTGCCCGCCCCGCTGTCGACGTTGAGCACGACGACGCCCAGCCGGGCGTCGGCGAGGTCCGCCCAGTCCACAGCGGCCGGATGGAAGTAGGCGGGCACCGCCACCGAGCCGACCCGGCCGGTCAGCCCGGGCATACCGTCTCCGCCCAGAGGTCGCGCAGCGAGGTCGTCAGGTCGGTCGCGGGCTTCCAGCCGAGGGCGCGGCCGATCGCCCGGATGTCGGCCTGCTGCCAGGCCACGCCCGAGGAGCGCTCGGAGCCGGGCGCGGCGGCCTCCAGGATCCGGCGCCTCGACCCGGTGACGCGCTGGAGCAGCGCCGTCAGGTCGCGCAGCCGCGTCGCCCGGCCGCTGCCCACGTTGAGGACGACGGGCAGCCGCCCCGGGGCGAGGGCGGCGGTCAGCACGGCGTCGGCGACGTCTCGGACGTCCACCAGGTCCCGGCTCGCCGTCAGCGGCCCCACGCGGACGTCCTCGTCGGTGCCCGCGCGGCGCAGCTCGTTGACGAGGCGCCCCGCCAGCGTGGACCCGGGCGAGCCCGGGCCGATCGGGTTGAACACCCGGAGGACGACCGCGTCCAGCGCGGTCTCGGCGGCCGCGCGGACCAGCTCCGTCCCGGCCAGCTTCGTCACGCCGTACAGCCCGAGGGGACGCGGCGGGGCCGACTCGGTCACCGGCGTCCCGTACTCCACCTCGCCGTACTCGGCGGCCGAGCCCACGTGGACCAGCCGCACCGGCGCGGACGCGGACGTCAGCGCCGTCACGAGGTTCGCCACCCCGACGACGTTCCCCCTGACCAGCTCCCCGGGAGTGCCGCCGGTGACCCCGGCGCAGTTGATGACGGCGTCCGGCGCGACGTCGGCGATGGTCTCGGCGATCGCCGCGGGCCCGGCGGCCAGGTCCAGCTCCCGCCCTCCCGGCTCCGGGGAACGCGCGGCCGCGACGACCTCGACCTCCGCCGCGGCGGCGCGCACCCGGACGTGCCGGCCGACGAAGCCGGTCGCGCCGATCAGCAGGACACGGCTCATCGCCGGATCACCGGTTCCTTGCGGGCGGGCTGCTCGCCGCGCCCGCCGGCCGCCACCACCCGGTCCCGGCCCTCCATCAGCTGCGGGCGCAGGCGCGGGAACTCGGCGTTGGCGCGGTCGTAGTCGTCCGGGCGGCCGATGTCCAGCCAGTAGCCGTCGAACCGGTACTCGCGGGGGTGGCGTCCCTCCGCGAGCAGGTCCAGGACCAGCTCGTCGAAGCCGAGGGCGATGCCCGGCTCGTACTTGCCGAGGGCCTCCTTGGAGACCCCGTACACGCCCATGCTCACCTGGTAGTCGAGCGTCGGCTTCTCGCTGAACTCCACGACCCGGCCGTCCTTGGTCGTGAGCACGCCGAAGTCGATGTCCACCTGGCGCGCGTACGTGGCCACGGTCAGCGGGGGACGGGTCGCCATGTGCTCGTCCAGCAGCCCGGCGAAGTCCAGGTCGGTGAGCACGTCGCCGTTCATCACCAGGAAGTCGGGCGGGAGACGGTCGAGCAGCGTCAGCAGAGGGCCGATCGTGCCGAGCGGCGCCTCCTCGGCCGCGTAGTCGATGCGCAGCCCCCACCGGCTCCCGTTCCCGACGTACGACCGGATCAGATGCCCGAGATGCCCGATCGCCAGCGTCACCGTCCGGAACCCCTGGCGGGAGAGCTGGTGCAGCAGTATTTCGAGGATCGCGTACTCGTCGCCGATCGGGACGAGCGGTTTGGGCAGTGTCGTCGTGTACGGCCGCAGCCGCACCCCTTTGCCGCCAGCGAGGATAACGGCGTGCATGATTCCTCTCCGTGCTAGATGTTGTACAGGGACGGCCGGTAGCGCGCCAGGTTGAGCGGGTCCAGGAACCACTCGATGGTGTCCTTCAGCCCCTCCTCCAGCGTGTACCGGGGCCGCCAGCCGGTGTCGCGGCGCAGCCTGCCGCTGTCGCAGACCAGCCGCATCACCTCCGAGGCCGCGGGCCGCTCCCGGGCCGCGTCGGAGCGGAACTCGGTGTCGGCGCCCATCAGCTCGGCGATCGTGCGGGCGAGCCGGCCCATGGAGATCTCGTGTCCGGTCCCGGAGTTGAACAGGCCGCCCACGACGGCCTGCTCGGGGGCGGTCCCGAGGGTGAAGAACGCCTCGGCGGTGTCCTTGACGAACGTGAAGTCCCTGGTCGGCTCCAGCGCGCCCACCTTGACGACGTCGGCGTCCGCGGCGATCTGGCTGATCACCGTCGGGATGAACGCGCGGGCGGACTGGCGGGGCCCGAAGGTGTTGAACGGCCGCAGCGTCACCACCGGCAGGCCGAAGGAGGCGTGGTAGCTCTCCACCAGCTTGTCCGCCCCGATCTTCGTGGCCGCGTACGGCGACTGCGCCTGGAGCGGGTGCGACTCCGCGATCGGCACCTCGCGGGCCGTGCCGTAGGTCTCGCTCGTCGAGGTGTGCACCATCCGGGGCGTGCAGAGGCTCCGCACGGCCTCCAGGACGTTCAGCGTGCCGAGGACGTTCGTCTCCACGTACGACTGCGGCGCCCGGTAGGAGTAGGGGATCGCGATCAGCGCCGCGAGGTGGTAGACGGCGTCGGCCTTGCTGATCAGGTCGTACACCGACTCCGGGTCCCGGACGTCGCCCGGCAGCACCTCGACGGAGTCCATGACGTCCGGTGACAGCGTGTCGAGCCAGCCCCAGGTGCCGAACGAGTTGTACTGGACCATGGCCCGCACTTGATGGCCCCGTTCCACGAGCAGCTCGACGAGGTGGGAGCCGATGAATCCGTCGGCTCCCGTCACGGCCACCATGCTCTTCATCGGATTCGTGCCTTTCAGCGAGGGTTCATCGATGGGAGGTCGCGCGGGACAGCACCGTGCCCGCGTAGATCGAGAGGGTCAGGAGCAGGGCCCCGGCCACGGTCATCTGCACCGTCGCGGGCTCCGCCGCCGGGACGCCCACGGCGGAGGCGACCTCGGCGAGCAGGGCGCAGGCGGACGCGCCGAGGACGACGCGCACCCGCCCGCAGGCCTGCAGCACCAGGGCGAGGAAGAACGCGCCGCCCAGCCCGAGGAAACCCGCGAGCAGCCGCAGCGTCGCCAGCGTGGCGGACAGCCCGGCGATGGGCGCCGCGACCGCGACGAGCCCGACGAGCGCCGCCAGATACCGCCCGAGGGCCGTCGCCAGGGCGACCCGGGCCGCCCGCGCGAAGCCCGCGATGTCCGAGTGGACGCGCAGCAGGTGGTGGACGCGCTTGCGGAAGGCGTACAGGATCCACTCGGCGACGCCCATCGAGACCGACAGCGCGAGCACCGCCACGGTCGTCGGCCCGGGCGGCACCGGCCGCCCGGCGAGCGCGCAGAGCAGCGTGAAGGTCAGCAGGCCCCCGGTCAGCAGCCCGAAGACGGCGAAGGGCAGCGCCGAGGCGATGTCGCGGAGGGCGCCCACCGGGCGCCGCGGGCGGCCGGCCCCGGACGTGCACACGAGGGCCAGCACGACCGTGGCCGCCAGCGTCACGAGCCAGGCGATCCAGATACCGGTCGGCACGCTCCCGGATGCCGACAGGCCGCCCCGATGGGCGAAGTAGACCACCACGGTCGCGCTGCCCGGCAGCAGCGCGAGCAGGAGCCGGCGCTCGGCGCCGTTCACCTGCGCCACCATCGCCGACAGCAGGTAGGCGCACAGGCCCGCGGCCAGCGCCGTCGCCGCCTTCCCGGCCGCGAGGAGCGACCCGGCCGCGACGGTCACCGGCACCACCACCAGGACCCCGGCGGCCAGCCCGTACCTGAGCACCCGCGCCGCCGAGGCCCGGTCCCCGAGGCCCAGCCGCACGTACCCGAGGTAGGCCGTCCCCTGGCTGACCGTCCAGGACAGCAGCAGCGACAGCACGAGCAGGACGCCGGCGCCGGACCGGGCCAGCACCGGCTGCACGGCCACGAAGCAGAGCCCGGGCATGCCGAACAGGACGCCGCGCAGCAGATGCCTCCACGGCACGGCCCGCCACGGCGAGTCCGAGACCCCGATGGCCGGCGGCCGCCGCGGCGTCCGGTCGTACAGGTCCTCGGCGAGCGCGAACACGTCCGGGTGGCCGTAGCCTCGGGCCGCCTCGTCGTTGATCCCGTCCGCCTCCAGCGCCGCCGTGACCTCCAGGGGGTCGACGGCGTTCGCGCAGAGCTCCTCCATGCGCTCCAGGAGCTCGTCGGTCCGGTCCGGAGCGATGACGGTCATGCGAGCCTCCTCGTCTCGGCCGGCCGGCGCTCGGACACGGACGCCGCCGACGCCGCGGAGGTCTTGGACGGCGCGGCCGCCGAGCCCGGCACGGACTCGGCGGGCATCTCGCCCAGCCCGTGGTAGATCGACCGGAACGCCTCGACGGCGCGGTCGACGGTGAACAGCTCCAGGGCCCGGTCCCGGGCGGCGTGCCCGAGGCGCCGGCGGGACATCTCGTCGTTCAGCAGGCGCACGCACGCGTCCGCCATCTTGCGCGGATCCCGCGGCGGCACGACCAGTCCCGTGTCGGCGACCGCCTCGGTGACCCCGCCGACGTCCGTGGCGACGGTCGCCCGGCCGCAGGTCATCGCCTCGATGAGGGTGTAGGGGAAGCCCTCGGAGATGCTCGACAGCACGACCACGGTCCCCGCCGCGTAGGCGTCCCGGATGTCGTCCACCCGGCCCTCGAAAGTGGCGTCCTCGGCGAGCCCCAGGTCGGCGGCGAGCGTCTCGCAGCGCTCGCGGTACCGCTCACCTCCCTTGGGCGTCCCGCCGAACATGCGCAGCCGCGCCTCCGGGACCTCCTCCTTGACGAGCGCGAACGCCCGGATCAGGGTCTCCAGATCCTTGATCGGGTCCACCCGCCCCGCCCAGCTGATCGTGGGGACGGCGGGTTCGGCGCCCGCCGCCGGGAAACAGGCGGGATCGACCCCGTTGTAGACGGTCTCCAGGTTGCCGGGGTCGGCGCCGCACCGTACCTGCCACCGCTGGTTGTACAGGTTGGACGGCGTGACGAGGTCGGCGGCGCGGTAGCCGGTGCCGCACAGCAGGCGCAGGAAGCCGAGCAGCGCCGACTTGACCGGCCACGGGTAGGGCGAGCGCTGGAACCCGATGTAGCGCTCGCGCAGATAGATGCCGTGCTCGGTGAGGCACAGCGGTGTCCCGTAGGTCCACTTGGCGGCCAGCCCCGGCAGTACCGGGATGCCGTTGGACACCGCGTGGGTGACGTCCCCGCGCGGAGCCGGCCGCATCAACGGGCGGAGCTGGTGCTCCAGCAGGTCGATGGCGGTGAGGGCGTCATGGACGGTCGGCCGGACGCCGATCTTGTCGAACTCGGCCTTGCGGGCCCGCCACGCGTCCATGAGCCACCGCACGGGGCCCTCGCTGCGCAGCGCGCCCTGCAGGTCGTCGGTCTGCCCGTACTCGAAGAGCGCCCGCAGGATGTGCGGGAACACCTCGGCCTCCGGCCCGGAGGGGGACAGGATCGCGTGCAGGAACGCGCGGCACAGCCGCTCGAAGCGCCGCGCCGCGCCGCGGGACGGGGGCCGCCCGGCGGGCGGCCCCCACATCGGCACGGACTCGGCGGTGACATGGCCGGGCAGATCCCATACCACGGGCTCGGCCCCGCTCGCCGTGATGGCCAGGACCCGGAAGGAATGCTCGGGCATCCCCCGGACGAGCTGGTCGCACCAGACGCTCACACCACCGAAGTTGTGCGGATAGGTCCCCTCGGTCACAAGGGTGATATCCAAAATCAGTTCCCGGGCGGGGTCAGCGTGAACTCCCCGGCCTTGTAGGCGGACCGCTCACCTGCGTAGCCCTGGCCGAACGGGTCGGAGCCCGAGCCCTCCCGCGTGCCTTCCGGCGCGGTGACCGGCACGTCCAGCCCGGAGGGCGGACGGACGGTGACCTTGCCGTCCTGGATGTAGGCCGTCAGCGTGCCCTTGTCCATCGCGCCGCCGCTCAGGGCCGCGCGCCACAGCTCCTGCCTGCGGAGCTCGGTGCCCAGCACCGACATGGACTCGGAGATGACCGGGGTGTTGTCGGCGAACAGGGCGCGGTAGTCGGACAGGGTCCGCTCCAGCACCGGGTAGAGGATGCGTCCCTCGGTGAGGTTCGACTGGTGCGCGTAGTGCGGCCGCGGGTCGTTGGCGAGCACGTGCGAGAGCGTGATCCTCGCGTCGGTCGGGACGATGTACGAGCCGAACCCGGTCTTGGGGTCGAGCGGGTCGATGCACGTCACGGTGTTGGAGTTGTCCTCGCAGATGCCGCTGCCGCCGTCGTCCCGCTTGGTGTAGATCCAGTTGTACTCGTCCACCTCCTCCTCCTGCGTGGCGACGTTGAAGAAGACGCTCAGCGGGTGGCGCGGGACGGTGCGCAGTGAGCCGATCGCGCGCTGCCCCTTGTCGCGGGAGGCGTCCCCGGCCAGCCACTTGACCCCGGTGCCCGACAGCCCTTCGGTGAGGTTGGGGTTGTCGTCGGGCTGCTGCGGCAGGATGCGCAGGCCCGAGTGCTCACCGGTGACCAGCTCGCTCTTGTCGAGGGTGATGTTGTGGTTGGACGCCCATGCGAGGTTCTTGGTGACCTCCTGCTTGATGACGTCCTCGCTGACGTACTCGATCTCCTCGGTGTCCTCGTCGACCCTGCAGCGCCACGGCTTGACGGTGTTGTTCTGCACGCACCCGAGGAAGGCGTGCGCGTAGGTGTGGTTGAGCCACCGGAACCGGTCCTTGGCCTCCAGGTACGCGTCGGTGAGCGGGTCGGAGCCGTTCTTGGCGATCGCGTCGTCGCTGCCGAAGGCGTTGTACGCCATGTCCAGGACGAGCCGGTTCCGCGTCTGCCAGTCGGCGGCGTACTTCACGTCGTCCGGGGTCATGCGGATCGGCGGCGTGGTGACGTCGCTGGGGCAGTCCTCGCTGGGGGTGCAGTTGTCCTCGACGCTCCAGCGGGCGTCGGGCAGCAGCACGTCGTCGACGTGGACGCCGAGGTAGTTGCGGCTGTGGCCGAGGTGCACGCCCTTGGTGAGCCAGGTGATCAGGCCGTGGCCGAGCGCCCGGAACTGCCGCTGGTCGCTGTTGGCGGAGAAGGTCAGGACCAGCTCGCTGCGGCCGTCGTGGGTGTAGACGCCCGCGGCGACCCCGGTGGCGTTGCCGATGGTGGCGGTCACGTACGGCTGGAAGGACCGTCCCGTGGCGGGGTCGTCCGGGAGCGGGGTCGCGAGGAAGCCGTAGCTCTCCTGCGCGGTGGGGTTGATGTCGTCGAACTTCAGCGAACCCTTGAGGTAGCGGAACGCGTCCGCCCGCGCGGCGGGGGAGACCGTGGCCGTCGCGCCGTCGAGCTGGCCGGAGAAGCTGGGCGCGTTGAGCCCGACGTTGTCGGCCGGGTAGGCGTAGGCGTCGAGCTGGCGGATGCCGAACTTCGTCTCGTACGCGGCGAGCGCGGTCGCCTCGGCGGCGTTCTCGAACGGCACCGCGTTGGGCAGCACCACGGCCTGGTACTTGGCGCGGGGGGTCCCGTCGACCGTGTCGGACAGGAAGGCCTCGTTGATCACCGGCCTGTTGCTCTGCCGGAGGTCGACGGTCTTGTACGGGACGCCCTCGGTGCGCAGCTGCTCGGCGACGGCGGTCACCGAGGCGCTTCCGTTGGTGACGACCAGCACCTGGAGGTCGATCCGGGGGCCGGCGGCCTTGGCGGACGCCTGCGGGCAGACGGTGAGTGCGGCCGCGGTCAGCACACCGAAAAGTGCGCCGAGAGCGGGACGGCGGGCGGCTCTCATGATGCCTCCCCGGCCGGTTCGTAGAATTTCACAGCGATTCACATCCGCGGTCGGTAATGAAATAGGGGGGTTTGGAACTCAGCTACCAGAGCATGAGGTACGCGGATCTTGAAGTAAAGACGGACGGGGGCCTATCTTGCCGTGGGCCCGGTCCTAGGACTCTCCTGTGCAGGGGCTACCCGGTGGCCGCATCCGGGTGGCACCTTTTATGTCAGTCCGGTGCCATCCCCGGCAGCTGCCGAATTCAATTCCCGCCAGCGGGTGATGGCGTGTTCCCTTCCGTCGGCTCCCAGACGCTTATAGATCTGGTGGGCATGGTTCTTCACGGTCTTCTCGGAGATGACGAGATGCCGCGCTATCTGCCGGTTCGTGAGACCCGCGGTGATCAGTTCCAGGATCTCGACCTCGCGCGGTGTGAGCCCCGGATCGTGCTGCTCGTGGGAGGGATGGCCCTCGTGCATCCACTGCACGAGCGCCGTCACGGCGGGCTGCGACAGGTGCGCCTCGCCGCGGTCGGCTGCCAGCACGACGTCCGCGAGGCCCTGCGGCTCGAAGTGCCCGTAGACGAGGCAGCAGCAGGCACCCGCCAGCACTGCCTGCACGAGCAGGCACGGATCCTCCGCCGCGGTCACCACGATGATGCGGCTGCCGCCTCTGACGCGTGCCAGCGCGCCGATGCTGGCGGGAGACGGCGGGGAGGAGTCCAGCAGCACCACGTCGGGCTCCTGCCGGCGGACCTCGCCCATGGAGTCGCCGATCGCCCCGTTGCCGACGACGTCCACCATCGGCGCCGACCGCAGCAGCGCGTGCAGGCCGATCCGCACCACCGGATTGTCACTGGCGATGATCACCCGCACGGCGTTCGACCGCTGTTCCAGTGCCGCGTCGGCCCTCATGGACGATCACTCTCCACGCCTATCGGCCCCGCAATTCACGTGCCGTCCGGGTCGGACCGTTCCGACCACGGCGCACACGGGGGAAACGGACGCCGGAGCATGCGTCCAATAATACGACATAATCCAAGGCGTGCCGGACGCGGAGCGCCGCGACCTGGATGAATAGCGCTATTCGTATTTCCACATTGTACAAAGTTGGCGTCGAATGGCCCGGGCGCGCGGCCGTGCCGGGCGGCCCGCCGCGGTGATCATCTGTGTTGCGCGGCGTGCCATTGAACCGGTCCAGTCGCCGCCGGGCGGGCGCCCTTCCCGGGCGCGGCGCTCCCAGCTCCCCGGCCGCATGCCGTGGCGGGGGACGCGCCGGCGGGCGCGCGGCCTAGAACCGCAGCAGGCTTCCCAGCGGCAGGATGGGCAGGTTCCCGTTGGGCGCCTCGATGACGTAGGAGAACGGGAATCCCGGGTCGTACCGCTGGCACGACGGCGACCCGAGCGGGCACGGCTGCCCCGTGAACCCGCGGATGAGCCGCCCGCCGGCGTCGAAGAACAGCAGGTCCGTGGTGAAGGTGTAGCCCCCGATGACGTGCGATCCGTAGCCGGGCGCGGGGTACCGGTACAGCATCCCGGCGCGTCCACCCAGGTCGGCGCGCGTCCAGCCGATCATTCCCAGCGAGGTCTTCCGCGGGGTGTCCGCGAGCGCCATGCGGTGGACGCCGCCCCCGAGCGCGACCATCACGGTCGCGGTCTCGGCGGGGTCCAGCCGCCCCCCGGCCACCGGCTCCCGCGGAATGCTCCGGCCTCCTCCGCCCGGCACCGCCGCCGCGGGCGTGCCCCCCGCGCAGTCCGCCATGACCCGGTCCGCCCGCACCACGCGCACCGTGGTCGCGGTCCGCCGCACGTTCACACGCACCGCGCCGGCCGTCACGTAGGTGATGGACGGGCCGTCCGAGCAGACGGCCACCCTGGCGCGCCCCTTGAGCAGGAACCGCTGCTCGCCGAGGTCCCCGTCCCGCGAGATCCCGATCACCATCTCGTCGTCGCCGGCCTCCTTGAGGCCGCCCTCGATCGCGAACCGCCCGAGCGGCGTCGTGACGCCGCCGACCAGCTTCGCGGCGAACCTCCCGTCCTGGTCGATGCTGAACACCAGGGGCAGGACCGGAGGCTGGTAGGTCGCGCCCCCGACGAAGGAGCATCCGCTCAGTGGCAGCAGAAGCAGCGGCGCCAGCCTGCTGGAAAGGAACATGCCCACTCCCGCGCGAGTCCGGGGCGGGGGGCGTCGGAACTGGGACGCCCGCCTCCGACTCCCCGTTCGCCGCTGGCCACCTTGGGTCACCGGCAGGGGACGCCCGCGCGCCCCGCCGGTCAGCCGAGTGCGGCGAGCTTGCGCTCCAGGACGGCCCGCTCACGCTCGTTGCCGCACAGCCGCACGGCCGCCTCCAGTTCGGTGCGGGCCTCCCCGTCGCGTCCCAGGCGTGTGAGCAGCTCCCCGCGGACGCTCGGCAGGTGATGCGAGCTCGCCAGCGCCCCGGCGGCCGCCAGCCGGTCCACGATCGGCAGCGCCTCCGCCGGTCCCCGGGCCATCGAGACGGCCACCGCCCGGTTCAGATCGACGACCGGCGACGGCGCGAGGCGGCCGAGGGCCTCGTAGAGCAGCACGATCCGCTCCCAGTCCGTCGCGCCGACCGACGGGGCGACCGCGTGGCATTCGGCGATCGCCGCTTGCAGGCCGTAGGCGCCGAGCCCGCGTCCGAGCCGCTCCGCGGCGGCGAGGGCGGCGCGCCCCCGGCGGATCGACGCGCGGTCCCAGCGGCGGCGGTCCTGCCGCTCCAGCAGCACCGGCTCCCCGTCCGGCCCCACCCGGGCGGGGAAGCGCGCGGCGGTCAGCTCCAGCAGCGCCAGCAGCCCGTGCACCTCGGGCTCGTCCGGCATCAGCCGGGCCAGCACCCGGGCGAGGCGCTGCGCCTCGCCCGCCAGGTCGAGGCGGATCAGATCGCCGCCGGAGCTGGCCGAGGAGCCCTCGGTGAAGATCAGGTAGATGACGCTGAGCACCGAGCCGAGCCGCCCGGCCCGCTCCCCGGCGGGCGGCACCCCGAACGGCACCCGGGCCGCGCCGAGGGTCTTCTTCGCCCGCGTGATCCGGGCCTGCACGGTGGCGGTGGGGACGAGGAACGCCTGGGCGATCTCATCGCTCGTCAGCCCGCCGACCACCCGCAGCGTGAGCGCCACCCTCGCCTCCCGCGCGACCACGGGATGGCAGGAGATGAACATCAGCGCCAGCACGTCGTCGTCGATCTGGTCCGGATCCCACAGCACGTCCTCGTCCCGGGACGCGCCGGGCGGCCTCCCCGTGACGGCGCCGCCCTCGCCCAGGCCGTGGGCGAGGGCGGCGTACCTCTCGTCACGGGCGGAACGCCGCCGGAACGCGTCGATCGCGCGGCGCCGGCCGACGGTGAGGAGCCATCCCGCGGGCGTGCGGGGGACGCCGTCGCGCGGCCAGCTCACCAGCGCCTCGGCCAGCGCCTCCTGCGCGAGGTCCTCGGCCAGCGCGAAGTCGCCGGTGTACCGCGCGAGCGCGCCGACGATCCGCGCGGACTCGATCCGCCAGACGGCGGCGACGGCCTCACGGCCCGTGGAATCGGTCATGTCCGCCGCCCTGCCCGCCGTCCCGCCCGCTCAGAGCTGCCCGGTGGCCTCGCGCCACGCCCGCTCCTTCTGGATCCACTCGTTGTCCTGCGGGAACTCGTCGATCGAGGTGACACGGCGGATCTCGGTCTTGAAGCCCGCGCCGGTGACGGGCGAGCGCTTCGCCCACTCGACGGCCTCCTCCTTCGACGCCACGTTGAGGATGTAGAACCCGCCGAACAGCTCCTTGGTCTCGCCGTACGGGCCGTCGGTGACCACGGGCGGCTCGGCGGAGTAGTCCACGACCACGCCCTCGGCGGCGTCGTCGAGCCCCTCCGAGGCGACCAGCACCCCGGCCCGGATCATCTCGTCGTTGTACCGCCCCATGGTCTCGATCATCTCGGTGAAGTCGACCTCGGCCATCCCCGCGTAGGCCTCGTCGCTCGCGCGCATGATCAGCATGTACTTCATGGTCTCGTCTCCTCGATCGTCCGGGCCCCTGTCTCGGAGCCTCTCATCCCCAGGTCGAACGGGAACGAGGCGGATCGACACGGCCTCCGGAGTTTCTGGGACCGGGCCCGTCACCTGCGGGGGGACGACCCCCCACACTTCCCGAACGGCCCGGGCCGGTCCAGCCGCCGCGTCCGGATGATGTTCGTGTCCTTGTTGACTTTGTGTCGGTTTGTGCCCTTGTTCTTGTTCACGGTGCCCGGTCATCCTCCTGAGGCGACCTCTGGAGGATGTATGTCCGTCGGGATCCCCCGCCGCCGGTTCCTCGCCACGGGCGGAGCCGCCTCGTTCGTCACGGCGGGCCAGGTGCTCCTCGGCCCGGTCCTGCTCGGGCCGGACGGCGCCGTCGCCGCGGTCCGCGCCCACGGAGGCGCCCCGGTGCCGGCCGGCCTCTTCACCCTCGGCGTGGCGTCCGGCGACCCGTCGCCCGGCGGGTTCGTGCTGTGGACGCGGCTGGCGCCGCGGCCCGTCGACGGCGGGGGCATGCCCGACCGCGCGGTGCCGGTGGCCTGGCAGATCGCCGACGACGAGCGGTTCCGCCAGATCCGGGCGGCGGGTGTCGCGACCGCGCGGCCCGAGCACGGGCACGCGGTGCACGTCGAGGCCGGCGGCCTGCGGCCGGACCGCGAGTACTTCTACCGGTTCCGGGCCGGCCCGGAGATCTCGCCGGTCGGCCGCGCCCGCACGGCCCCCCGGCCCGGGGCCGGCAACCGGCGGCTGCGGTTCGCCTTCGCGAGCTGTCACAACTGGCAGGACGGCTACTTCACCGCCTACCACCACCTGGCGCAGGAGGACCTGGCGTTCGTCGCCTTCCTCGGCGACTACATCTACGAGACGGTCCCGCGGACCGACACCGTCCGCGCCCATGAGGGCACCGGCGAGCCGTACACGCTGGTCGAGTACCGCAACCGGCACGCGCAGTACAAGACCGACCCCGCGCTGCAGGCGGCGCACGCCGCGTTCCCCTGGATCGTGACCTGGGACGACCACGAGGTCGACAACAACTGGGCCGACGAGATCCCGCAGGACCCCGACCGGCAGCCGCGCGAGAAGTTCCTCGCGCGCCGGGCCGCGGCGTTCCAGGCCTACTACGAGCACATGCCGCTGCGCCGGCCCGCCGTCCCGCACGGCATCGGCATGCGGCTGCACCGCCGCCTCGGCTTCGGCCGGCTCGCCGCCGTGCACGTCCTCGACACCCGGCAGTACCGCAGCGACCAGCCGGACACCCTCGCCGAGGCCGGGGACCCGCGCCGCACGATGACCGGCACCGAACAGGAGAGGTGGCTGACCGGGGGCCTGGCCCGCTCGGGAGCCCGCTGGAACCTGCTGGCCAACCAGGTGATGTGGGCGTCCAACGACCGCAAGGCGGGGCCCGAGCAGGTCTTCGACTTCGACAACTGGGACGGCTACCGGGTGCAGCGCCGCCGGATGCTGGAGTTCTTCGGGTCCGGCCTCGTCTCCAACCCGGTGGTCCTCACCGGCGACCGGCACGCCACCTGGGTGTGCGATCTGCGGCCGGACTTCGACGACCCGGCGTCCCCGGTGGTGGGCGCGGAGATCACCGGGACGTCGGTCAGCTCGGGCGGCGACGCCGACCCCGTCTCCTTCCACCGCACCTTCGACCCGATCATGGCGGAGAGCCCGCACTGGAAGTACATCGGCAACCAGCGCGGGTACGTCGTCTGCGACGTGGGACCGGACCGGCTCCTGGCCTCGCTCCGGACCGTCGATTCGGTATGGAGGCCCGACGGGACGACGGCCGCCACCGCGGCCCGCTTCCAGGTCGAGGCGGGCCGGCCGGGGATCACCGTCGTGGACCGGCGGCCCGCCGTTGACGCGGGATCGCGGTCGGAGACGGCCCCGCGCCGTTTCGCGGTCGACGACGACCAGCTCTGACCGCTCCGCCGGCCGGGGGGCCGGAGTGACGGGGGCGCAGAATAGCGCCCGGATTGTCTTCCACGTGCCTTGGAGCGGTGCACTGGCCATTCCCGGCCGGAAGACGCCTATCGGGCCACTGGGAACACGCCTGCACCGTTTGTCTTTCTGACAGGGGTGGTCGGGATCCGTCACAGAAGGTCCTGACTCAGAAGCTGGAGGGCCGTGGCGGTGAAGGCCGCGGCTCCATGGGCGAGACGGCCGGGGGCGGCCGCCGCGCATTCGGGAACGGGGGCACGGTTCATGACCGATGCGACACGACTGCAGGACATGTCGATCGACGAGCTGAAAGAGGAACTGGAAAGGCGGGAGGCGCGGGAGAAGGGGGCCGTGGCGGCGTCATCGGCCGCATGGCTGGACGGCGTCGACGACGCCTCCCTCATCAAGGTTCTCCGGGAGAAGCAGAAGGTCATCTACGGGGTGGACGACCGGCTCGACATCTTCCAGGTCAGGAACCCGGCCGACCTCGCGGACGCCGACAGCGTCGTCGCGATCTTCCAGGGCATCGACATCACCGACAACGGCGACGGCACGTCCACGCTGTTCACCGAGGAGTACGGCTCGCGCTACCGGCTGTGCGCCGGCGAGCCGTTCCGCGACCAGCCCATCGGGGCGTTCTGCTCGGGCTTCCTGGTCGCCCGGGACGTCATCGCCACCGCCGGCCACTGCACGGCCGTCGTCAACGACGTGACCAACCTGCGCTTCGTCTTCGGGTTCAGGATGCGGGACCGCGAGACGGCCGCCACCGTGATCCCCAACGACCAGATCTACAGCGGCGCCGCGCTGATCGGGATGCGGAACGTGGAGGACGGGCCGGACTGGGCGCTGGTGCGGCTCGACCGGCGGGTGCCCGACCACCGCACCGTCTCGCTGCGCCGCACGGGGAGGATCGCCGACCGGACCCGGGTCCAGGTCATCGGGCACCCCAACGGCCTGCCGGCCAAGTTCGCCGCGGGGTCGCGGGTGCGCGACAACACTCCGGCGGCCTTCTTCGTCGCCAACCTCGACACCTACGGCGGCAATTCGGGGTCGCCGGTGTTCAACTCGGTCACCCACCAGGTCGAGGGCATCCTGGTGCGCGGCGAGAACGACTTCAAGAGACAGGGCGACTGCAACGTCTCCCTCGTCTGCCCGGACACGGGCTGCCGCGGCGAGGACTGCACGCGCGTGCTGGAGTTCGCCCACCTCACCGGCCCCCAGGCGGAGGGCCGCGAGATGCGGCCCGACGAGGTGCTGCTGCCCGGGCAGTCGATCGCGTCCCCCGATGGCAGCTGCACGTTCGGGTTCCGGGAAGACGGGGACCTCGTCCTCTCCGGGGAGGACGGCCCCTTGTGGTCCTCGGGCACCGCCGGCGGCACGCCGGGCGTCTGCGTCATGCAACGCGACGGCGACCTGGTCGTCTACCGTCCCGGCGGCGCCGTCGTGTGGCGTTCCGGGACCCGGGGGCACCCGGGCTCCCACCTCGTCGTCCAGGACGACGCGAACGTGGTGATCTACCGTCCTGACGGCGCCCCGGTCTGGTCGGCCGACCCGGCCCGCGCCTAGCGCGGCCGTCCACGTCGGCGGCCGCGTCCGCGTGGCCTCCACCGTGCACCGCGGAGCACGGTGGAGGCCACACCTTCCCGTCTCGCCCGCCCGGCGCCGTAGACACGCTGTATCTGCGCGAGAGGCCCGGATGGAACGGCGGTCAGGGCTGCTGCTGGTGACCGGAGTCGGCGGGGAGTGCCCGTGACCGCGCGGCGCGACCGGTGTCCCTGGTGCGCGCGCGGTGCCGGCGCACCGCGTCGCGGTTGGCGCACGGATGGGAGCAGTAGCGCTGCCGTCCCGTCCGCGTGGTGTCGGCGAAGATCATGGTGCACTCGTCCACGGCGCAGCGCCGGAGCCGGTGCATGCCCCGTCCGGCCAGGTGCAGCGCCGTGCCCACGGAGATGAGGGAGGACAGCACCGGGCCGAGCGGCTGCCGGTCGCCGCGGTAGTGCAGATGCCAGCCGCCGCCCGTGTGGTCGGTCAGCCGCGGATAGGCCGACGCCGCCGCCAGCATCCGGTTGAGCAGCCCGGCCCGCTCCTGATCGTCCCCGGCGTCGACGACCTTCTCCCACGCGTCGAGGACGGCCAGGGTCAGCTCCAGGTCGCCCGGCGTGACCGGGCGCTCCAGGACGAGCCCGGCGGTGCGGCACCGGTCCGCGAGCTCCGCGGCGTCCCCCGGCCGCCGGTTGGCCAGGTCCGCGGCGAGGTTCACGGCGTCCTCGCCGTAAGGGTTGAGGTGCATAAGCCCATTACACCAGGCTGGCCCGCATGACGCACCACACCCGAGTACGACAGGCCGTGGAGGACGACGTCCCGGAGCTCGTGCGCCTGCGCGCACTGCTGTTCGAGACCCTCGGCGGCGACTTCTTCAACCCCTCGTCGGCGGGCGACGACTGGCGGGCCGCGCTCGCCGTCGTCCTGAAGGAGAAGCTGGCGGCCGACGACGCGCGCATCCTCGTGGTGGACGGCGACGACGGCCTGGCCGCCTGCGGCATCGGCACCATCGAGCAGTGGTTCCCCGGCCCGCACTCGCGCAACGGGCGGGTCGGGCACGTGATCGGGGTCGTGACCGATCCGGCGTACCGGCGGCGCGGTCACAGCCGCGCGATCATGCGGAGCCTGCTCGACTGGTTCCGCGCCGGCGGAGCCGCCCGGGTCGACCTGTACGCCTCGCACGGGGGAGAACCGCTCTACCGGGAACTCGGCTTCTTCGACCATCCCGACCCGGCGCTCTGCTGGCGCCCATGACGGACGTCCGGCCGCACCGGGCGGGAGGCCGCGCGCCGTCCGGCGGACCCCACCGCGCGGACCGGTACCGGTGGACGATCCTCGGCGCCGCCACCTTCACCCAGGCCGCGTCCGGCTTCTTCGTGCAGGGCATCGGGGCGATGGGCATCCACCTGCAACGCGGCCTGGACCTGAGCACGGCCCAGCTCGGCTTCCTGCTCTCGGCGACGCAGATCGTCCCTTTGGCCGGGCTGCTGGTGGCCGGGGAACTCCTCGACCGCTACAGCGAACGGTGGGTCGTCGGCACGGGCACCTTCGTGGTCGCCCTGAGCCTGGGGCTGGGAAGCCTCGCCCCCGGGTATGTGCCGCTGCTCGGCGTCCTGCTGATCGTCGGCGCGGGATACAGCACCGTCCAGCCGGGTGGGAGCAAATCGGTGGCGTCCTGGTTCGCCGGCTCACAGCGGGGGCTGGCGATGGGCATCCGCCAGGCGGGCGTGCCGCTGGGCGGTGTCCTCGCCGCGGCCCTTCTGCCCCTCCTCGCGGCGTCCGCCGGGTGGAGGGCGACGTTCGTGGCCGGAGGCGCCGCCGCCCTCCTCGGCGCGGCCGTCTTCCTCTGCCTCCATCGCCCGCCGCCCTCCGCAAGCGATCTCCCGGCGGGCGCCGGTGACGACGCGCGGGCAGGGGAGCGGCTCGCCTCCGGCCTGCGAACGCTCCGTGAACCGGCCATCGTGAAGATCGTGCTGTCGGGGACCGCCCTCGTCTCGGTGCACTGCGGCATCAACGTCCTGACCGTGCTGCACCTCCACGAGACGGCTTCGCTCGGGGCGGGCGCCGCGGCCCTCGTGCTCGTGGCGGCCCAGGGCGCGGGTGTCGCGGGACGGATCTGCCTGGCGGCCTGGAGCGACCGCAGCAGGTTCGGACGCCACGGCACCGTCATGACCTGCATGGTCGCGACGACCGCGGGGACGGCCGCGCTGACGACGCCCCTCGGGCACGCGCCTGCGGCGGCCTGCCCGCTGTTCCTCTGGCTCGGCTTCTTCGGGATCGGCTGGTACGGCCCATGGGTCGCGCACGTCGCCGAATCGGCGCCGCCGGGCAGAACGGGCTCCGTTCTCGGCCTGGTCATGGCCGTCACCCAGGTCGCCATCGTCCTGGTGCCGCCGGTGCTCGGCCTGCTCCGGGACGTCACCCACGGCTTCGCCCCGGCCTGGGCCCTCCTGTCGGTGATGACCGTCGCCGCGCTGGCGCTCACGGCGCGCGGCACGAGGCCCCCGGCGCGGCGCCGGCAGGGCGTCCCCGCCCGCTGATTGCGACACTATGGCCGAAATATGGGACTTACCAGTACATATATGTTTCTGTTGAGAAATACCCTTTCTGATTGACGCCGGTCTGAGGGCCCGGTGTGCCTGTGTGCCTTGTTCTGGTGTGTCATGGGACGCAGAAGATGTGTTTGACGGGCTGCTGACCTGCATATCCGGTTCTCGGGGGCGTAATTCCGATCCTCTCGTAATAGGGCACCATGACCGTTTGGGTGTGGCAGCATTGGCGCGGCACCATCCGGACGTCAGGCACTGCACGGGAAAAGGTGAGTTCGATCGAAACTCCTCACGACCCGATCAAACGGAGCACCGCCCGCCCGGCGGTTCCCGCGGAACCGCCCCAATACCGCGCGATGGTCGCGTTCGACATATGCGGTTTCGGGGACACCGGCGATCCCCATGTGATGCGGCACATGCGCCGCTGCATGTACGACGTGGTGCGGGGCGCGGCCGAGGCCGCGCAGATGTCGTGGGCGGACTGCGAGCGCGAGGACCGGGGCGACGGGCTGTATCTGCTGGCGCCTCCCGGCTACAGCGTCCACAGCCTGGTCGACCCGCTCGCGCCCCTGGTCCGCGGCGGCCTCGGCCGGGTCAACAAGACCCTGCCCGCCGACCATCGCCTGCGCCTGCGGATGGCGGTGCATCACGGCGAGATCGTGCACGACGAGCACGGGGTGGTCGGACCCGATCTCAACATGCTGTTCCGGCTGCTCGACGCGCCCATCCTGCGTGCGCGCTTCGAGCAGGGCGACCTGGCGCTGATCGTGTCGGACGACGTGTACGGGCGCGTGGTCAGCTGGGGGATGGGCCTGATCGACAAGAAGGAGTTCGAGCCGCTCCTGGTCGAGAACAAGGAGACCTTCTGCGTGGCCTGGGCCGCGCTGCCGCCCCAGCCGCCCACCCCGCCCGCCGGCCGGCTCCCCGAGGCGTTCGGCGGCAGGGCCGCCACCCTCGCGCTGCTCGAACTCCTCATGGAGCGGGCGCAGGTGCTCCTGGACGACGACGGGTCCGGCTGACGCCGCAACCGCGCGGTGCCGTCCGTATCCATGGCGGGCCGAAGCGTCACGGCCCTGTCGAAACAGCTGTCACAGGCGGCGCTCGCCGCACAGTGGATCCGGGGGCGCATACGGCCCGGACCCGCGCCTGCGTCCCCGCCGGGCCCCTCTGGCAGTGGCGGCGACCCCGTCAGGGTCGCGTCCGAGACCACGCTTCCGCGGTGGTGTTTTCAGCGGGCGGATTTCTGGCTGGATCGATCCATTGTGGACAACGTCGGTGAAATTTCAGTTCTTGCCCACCGGTTGAAGTGCGGTTATGGTCCGAATAATTAGTATAGTTTCCTAATAGAAGGGACCGGATTGCTGTGGCCACAAGCCGCTCTCCACTCCGGATGATCCTCACTGGATGTACCGCGCTCCTCCTGATGCTCGGCCTCTCCATGGCCGTGACCGCCCCCACGGGGGCCACGACGGCCCCGTCCAGCGCCGCCGACTGCCGCCCCGACGGGCTCTACCAGACGCCGGGCGTCACGCCGCCCTACTGCTCGGTCTACGACAACGACGGCCGGGAGAAGATGGGCACCGGCCACCCGCGCCGCTCCATCGGCTACTTCACCGGATGGCGGGACGGGAAGAACAACACCCCGCGCTACCTCGCCAGCGACATCCCGTGGGAGAAGCTGACCCACATCAACTACGCGTTCGCGCACATCGACGGCCAGAACAAGGTCTCGGTCGGCGGCGACTCTCCCGGCAACCCGGCGATCGGGATGGAGTGGCCGAACGTCAAGGGCGCGGAGATGGACCCGGCCTATAAGTACAAGGGCCACTTCAACCTGCTCAACAAGTTCAAGAAGCAGCACCCGAACGTCAAGTCGCTGATCTCGATCGGCGGCTGGGCGGAGTCCGGCGGCTACATCGACGACAGCGGCAAGCGCGTCGCCTCCGGCGGCTTCTACACGATGACCGACAACCAGTCGACCATCAACACCTTCGCCGACTCGGTCGTCTCGTTCCTCCGCCAGTACGGGTTCGACGGCGCGGACATCGACTACGAGTACGCCACCTCGATGAAGTTCGCCGGGCACCCCGACGACTTCACGTTCTCGAACGCGCGGCGCGCCAAGCTGATGGCCGGTTACGTGTCGCTGATGAAGACCCTGCGCGAGAAGCTGGACGCCGCGAGCGCCGCCGACGGCAAGTACTACATGCTGACCGCGGCCGTCTCGGCGTCCGGCTGGATCCTGCGCGGGCACGACAGCTACCAGGTCGTCCCGTACCTGGACTACGCCAACATCATGACCTACGACCTGCACGGTTCCTGGAACCACTTCGTCGGCCCCAATGCCGCGCTCTTCGACGACGGCAAGGACAACGAGCAGGTCGACGGTGCCGTCTACAGCACCTACGGAATGGGATATCTGAACACCGACTGGGCGTACCACTACTTCCGTGGCGCGATGCAGGCCGGTCGCATCAATATCGGCCTGCCCTTCTACACCCGCGGATGGCAGGGCGTCACCGGCGGCACGAACGGGCTGTGGGGCAAGGCCGCGCTGCCCGACCAGAAGCAGTGCCCCCCGGGGACGGGCGGCAACGTGGGCTCCACGACGCCGTGCGGCAACGGGGCGATCGGCCTCGACAACCTGTGGCACGACCTGGACGACAAGGGCAAGGAAATGGCGTCGGGCAGCAACCCGATGTGGCACGCCAAGAACCTTGAGAAGGGCCTCCCCGGCAGCTACATCGGCGCCTACGGCCTCGACCCGGAGAAGGACCCCGACGACCGGCTCACCGGCACCTACACGCGCCAGTACGACAACACGATGGCCTCGCCGTGGCTGTGGAACAGCACCAAGAAGGTGTTCCTGTCCACCGAGGACGACCAGTCGGTGGCCGCCAAGCTCAAGTGGGTGGTCGACAAGGGCATCGGCGGCGTCATGTTCTGGGAGCTCGCGGGCGACTACGCCTGGGACCCGGCGCGCAACGACGGCAAGGGCGAGTACTTCATCGGCAACACCCTCACCACGCTGATCGACGACAAGCTCAAGACCGCCGCCCCGTACCAGAACCTCAAGTCCGACCACACCATGCCCACCGACGTCCTCAACGTGAAGCTCGACCTCGTCAACTTCCCGGTCGGTGACAACAACTACCCGATCACGCCCAAGCTGCGGATCACCAACAACTCCGGCCAGACCATCCCGGGCGGCGCCGTCTTCAAGTTCGACTACGGCACCTCGGCCCCCGCCACGATGACCCAGCAGTCCGGCTGGACGCTCTCGGTCCAGGCAGGCCACTCCGGCAGCAACGTCGGCGGCCTCAAGGGCGACTTCCAGCGGGGCACCCTCACCGTCCCGAACTCCTCCAGCATCCCCAACGGCGGCACGGCCACCGTCGCTCTCAGCTACCAGCTCCCCATCGTCACGCCCTCGAACTTCATCCTCACCTTCGGAGGCAAGTCCTACGCCCTGACGCAAGACAGCCCGAGGACGCCCTCGGCGGGCGGCGCGCGCCGCTGACGCCGGGCGGTCCCCGCAGGCACGTATCGACAGGGCAGGGCGCATGCCGTCACGGCATGCGCCCTGCCGCGTCCGGGCGGCGGCAGGTCACCGGGCGCCCGGTGAAGGTGTCAATATATTACGTGAAAATTTATTCATCAAAAAACTCTCCTATAATGACCGCGTGATCTGTCCCCCGCCCGCGGTTCAGCAGGCCCCGACCGGCCCCCGGCCGGGTCGCCGCTGAGGAGATCGGAAATTCGACATGGCTGATATTCCTGGGACGCCGAAGATCCCGGCCGGTGGTTCCACAGGGCGGGCGGACGCCGACGAGGCGGGGCTGCGGCGGCTGCTGGACGGGCTGACCGCGGTCCGCGACGGCGACTTCGGCACCCGGCTGCCCGGCGACGGCGAGGGACTGTTCGGTGAGATCGCCGTGGTGTTCAACGGCATGGTCGACCAGCTCGCGCTCTTCACCTCCGAGGTCACCCGCGTGGCCCGCGAGGTCGGCACGGAGGGACGGCTCGGGGGGCAGGCCGAGGTCCCCGGGGTGTCGGGAACGTGGGAGGACCTCACCGACTCGGTGAACGCCATGGCGGGGAACCTGACGACCCAGGTCCGCGACATCGCGCAGGTGGCGACCGCGGTCGCCCGCGGCGACCTGTCGCAGAAGATCACCGTGGACGCGCGCGGTGAGATCCTGGAGCTGAAGGACACCGTCAACACGATGGTCGACCAGCTGTCGTCGTTCGCCGACGAGGTCACCCGCGTGGCCCGCGAGGTCGGCAGCGAGGGACGGCTCGGCGGCCAGGCGGACGTGCAGGGCGTCTCGGGGACCTGGCGGGACCTGACCGACTCGGTGAACTTCATGGCCGGGAACCTGACCGGCCAGGTGCGGTCCATCGCGCAGGTCGCGACCGCGGTCGCGCAGGGCGACCTGTCGCAGAAGATCACCGTGGACGCGCGTGGCGAGATCCTGGAGCTGAAGACGACCATCAACACGATGGTCGACCAGCTGTCGTCGTTCGCCGACGAGGTCACCCGCGTCGCCCGCGAGGTCGGCACCGAGGGGAACCTGGGCGGGCAGGCCACCGTCCGGGGCGTCAGCGGGACGTGGAAGGACCTCACCGACAACGTCAACGTGATGGCCTCCAACCTGACGGGGCAGGTCCGGTCGATCGCGCAGGTCGCCACGGCGGTGGCCCGCGGCGACCTGTCGCAGAAGATCACCGTGGAGGCCAAGGGCGAGGTCGCCGCGCTGGCGCAGACGATCAACACGATGGTCGACACGCTGTCGGCGTTCGCGGGCGAGGTCACCCGCGTCGCCCGCGAGGTCGGCACCGAGGGGCAGCTCGGCGGGCAGGCGCAGGTCGCCAACGTCGCCGGGACGTGGAAGGACCTCACCGACAACGTCAACTCGATGGCGACCAACCTCACCAACCAGGTCCGCAACATCGCCCAGGTCACCACCGCCGTCGCGCAGGGCGACCTGACCAAGAAGATCGACGTGGACGCCCGCGGCGAGATCCTGGCGCTGAAGACCACGATCAACACGATGGTCGACCAGCTGTCGGCGTTCGCCGCGGAGGTGACCCGCGTGGCCCGCGAGGTCGGCAGCGAGGGGCGGCTCGGAGGGCAGGCCGAGGTCGAAGGCGTGTCGGGGACGTGGAAGCGGCTCACCGAGAACGTCAACGAGCTGGCCGGGAACCTGACCCGGCAGGTCCGGGCCATCGCGGAGGTGACGAGCGCGGTGACCTCCGGCGACCTGACGCGCTCCATCACCGTGGACGCCTCCGGTGAGGTGGCCGAGCTCAAGGACAACATCAACCTGATGGTGAAGTCGCTGCGCGAGACCACCCGCGCCAACCAGGAGCAGGACTGGCTGAAGACCAACCTCGCGCGGATCTCCGGCCTGATGCAGGGCCACCGGGAGCTCCCCGTGGTCGCCGACCTGATCATGGACGAGCTGACGCCGCTGGTCGCGGCCCAGTACGGGGCGTTCTACCTCGCCGAGGACAACGGCGGCCTGGAGCTGGAGCTGGTCGGCTCCTACGGCTACCCGGAGGACGGCGACCCGGCCGCCGCGTCCCGGCCCACCCGGTTCCGGTCCGGGCGCTCGCTGGTCGGGCAGGCGGCCCGCAGCCGCCACACGATCGTGGTCGAGGAGGTACCCGCCGGGTACGTCACCATCTCCTCCGGCCTGGGCGCCGGAGCGCCCGCCAGCGTGATCGTGCTGCCGATCGTGGTCGAGGACCAGGTCCTCGGCGTCATCGAGCTGGCGTCGCTGCGGCCGTTCAGCGCCGTGCAGCGGGACCTGCTGGAGCAGCTGCGGGAGAACATCGGCGTCAACGTCAACACCATCCTCGCCAACGCCCGCACCGACGAGCTGCTGGCCGAGTCCCAGCGGCTGGCCGGGGAGCTGCGCGTCCGCTCGGAGGAGCTGCAGGCCCGGCAGGAGGAGCTGCAGAGCTCCAACGCCGAGCTGGAGGAGAAGGCGGCGCTGCTGGCCAGCCAGAACCGCGACATCGAGACCAAGAACCTGGAGATCGAGCAGGCGCGGCAGGAACTGGAGGCGCGTGCCCAGCAGCTGACCCTGGCGTCCAAGTACAAGAGCGAGTTCCTCGCCAACATGAGCCACGAGCTCCGGACCCCGCTGAACTCGCTGCTGATCCTGGCCCAGCTCCTCTCCCAGAACCCGTCGCGCAACCTGACCCCCAAGCAGGTCGAGTACGCGGGCATCATCCACTCCGCCGGGTCGGACCTGCTCCAGCTCATCAACGACATCCTCGACCTGTCGAAGGTCGAGGCGGGCATGATGGACCTCACCCCCGAGCGGGTGCCGCTCCGCCACCTGCTGGAGTACGTCGAGGCCACGTTCCGCCCGCTGACCTCCCAGAAGAGCCTCGACTTCCGCATCGTCACCGAGCCGGGGGTGCCGGAGCACGTGCTCACCGACGGCTCGCGGCTCCAGCAGGTCCTGCGGAACCTGCTGTCGAACGCGGTGAAGTTCACCGACAGCGGCGGCGTCGAGCTGCGGATCGAGACCGCCGACCCGGCCGAGCTTCCGGCCACGATGCGGATGCACGGCCGGGCCCTGGCCCTCCGGGTGATCGACACCGGGATCGGCATCGCCGAGCACCAGCTCGAAACGATCTTCGGTGCGTTCCAGCAGGCCGACGGCACCACCAGCCGCAAGTACGGCGGGACCGGGCTCGGCCTGTCGATCAGCCGGGAGCTCGCCTTCCTGCTCGGCGGCGTCATCCACGCCGACAGCGCTCCCGGGCGGGGCAGCACCTTCACCTTCTACATGCCCGTCGCCCGCCCGGACTTCCAGGCCGGTGTCCTGACCGTCCAGACCGCCGCCACGGCCGGTCCCGACGCGCAGCCAGCCGCCGCTCCCGAAGCCGCGGAGGAGACCGGGGACGGGCCGGCGCCCCGCCCGCGGGCCGCGTCCGCGCCGTCCCGGGCCCGGCCGCGCCGGCTGCTGGTGATCGAGGAGCGGCAGGGCGGCCTGATGTCCCTGGTCGCCGAGAGCGCCGTCGCCGACGGCCGCCACGCCTCCGGCGACGGGGGCGGCGTCCAGATCGTCACCGCGGTCGGCGCCGAGGAGGCCGCGGCCGTCCTCGCGGCCGATCCGTGCCACTGCGTCGTCCTGCAGCTCGACATGCCCGGCGGCGCCGCGCTGCGTTTCCTGGAGGCGATGGACGGCGACCCGGCGCTGCGGGGCTTCCCCGTCCTCGCGCACGACAACCGGCGCCTGGACGCCGAGCAGGAGCGCGTCCTCCGGGAGCGCGCCCGGACCCAGCCGCTCGAACTGCTGCGGAGCCTGGACGAGCTGCGCGAGCGGATCGCGCTGCACCTGGCGGCGGAGCAGCCCGGCGACGTCCTCCCGCTCGTGCGCGCCGGCGCCCCCCGCCAGGGGCCGGCCCGCGAGGCCGACACGTCGCTGGCGGGACGCGTCGCCCTCATCGTGGACGACGACTCCCGCAACGTCTTCGCCCTCACCAGCATCCTGGAGCTGCACGGCATCCGCGTGCTGCACGCCGACGACGGCCGCAAGGGACTCCAGGCCCTCGCCGAGCACCCGGGTATCGACCTCGTCCTGATGGATGTGATGATGCCGGAGATGGACGGCTACACCGCGACGACGCTCATCCGGACGATGCCCGAGCACGCCGACCTGCCCATCATCATGGTGACGGCCAAGGCCATGCCGGGTGACCAGGACAAGAGCCTCGCTTCGGGCGCGACCGACTACATCACCAAACCGCTGGACGCCGACGACCTCATCGCGTGCGTGCGCCGCTGCCTCCAGAACGGCGCCGCGCCCGGCCCGGAGCATCCGGACGGCCCGGCGCGTCCGAACGGGGCCGAGCCGGCTCCGCCGGACGGCGGCACCGGATGACCGAGGACGCCAACGGGACGTCCCCGCGGAGCCCGGGGGAGACCCCGGCCGCGTCGGCCGTCCCGCCCGCCGACGCCCTCGGCGTGGACGGGGACGCCTCGAACGTCGGGCGTCTCGCCGCCACGGTGGACCGGCTCCGGAGGAAGGTCCAGCAGGCCCAGGCGACCGCGGACGGGCGGGGCGTCCTCGAACTGGCCAAGGGCGTGCTGGTGGAGCGGCTCCGCTGCGGCCCGGCGGAGGCGGCCCGGCATCTGGAGGCCCTCGCCGCCGACGCGGGCCTGGCCCCGCTGGAGCTCGCCGCGGAGATCATCAACCAGGCGGCCCGGGACCGCGTCACCGAGGCGACGCAGAGCTTCCTCCGGCTGACCGCGGACGACGCCGACCCGAACGGGCCGGAAGGCGCCTCGGGCGGGGCCGCCGCCGTCGCCGCGCGGCTGCGCACCGCCGAGAGCGGCGTGCTGGCCGCCCCCGACGCCCAGGCGGTGGCCGAGTCGCTGCTGGAGCACGCGCTGCGGCCGCTCGGCGCGGTCGCCGTCGCCGTCTGGGCCGCGGGCGCCGACGCGTCGCTCACGCTGGCGGGGGCGGCGGGGTTCGGCGCCGAGGAGGCCGCCCGCTGGCGCTACGTCCCGCCCGGCGTGGCGACGCCCGCGCGCACGGCGCTCGTGGAGCGGTCGCCGGTGTGGTCGGTCCCCGGCGCCGGGGACGGCCTTCCCTCCATCGGCCACCCCGCGCTGCCGGGCGGCGGCCGGGTGACCGTCCCCGCCGGGACGGGCGGCCGCATCATCGGCGTCCTGGAGATCTGCTGGCCCGGCCCGCCGGAGCCGCGCTCCCCGCGGATCGAGCGGCAGGTGGAGGCCCTGGCCGAACTGTGCGCCCGCACCCTGGAGACCTGGCCGGGGGACGGCCCGGCGGACGCGGGGGACCCGCGGCCCGGGCTGGGGGAGCTGGTCGACCTGGCGGACGCGCTGCACGACCCCGCCTTCGTCCTCGTCCCGCACCACGACGGCGCGGGAGGGCTGGCCGACTTCCGCATCCACCATGTCAACGACCACTTCGTCGACCTCGCGGGACGGCCGCGCGGCTCCGTCATGGGATCGCTGCTGCTGGAGGCGTACCCGTTCGCCGCCGACCACGGCGGGCTGCTGGAGAAGATCGAAAGGGTCCACGCGACCGGCGAGCCGTTCCGCGCCGGGAAGATGACGCTCACCGCCCTCGTCGACGAGGTGCCGCTGAAGACCGTCGCCGACGTCAGCATCATCCGGCACGCCGGCGCGGTCCTGCTCGTCTCGCGGGTGGAGGACGAGGCCACCCGCCTGGCGAGCCTCCTGCAGCACGCGCAGCGCCTCGGCCGCATCGGCGGCTTCGAGGAGAACCGCGTCACCGGGCAGATCACCTGGAACGGCCAGCTCTACGACCTCTACGGGCTGGCCAAGGACGCCCCTCCGCCGCCGCTCACCGCCCTGCCGGCGCACGCGCATCCCGACGACGAGCCCGCCATCGGCCGGTTCCTGCGCGCGCTGCTGCACCACTGCAAACCGGCGTCGGCGGCGTTCCGCCTGCAGCGTCCCGACGGGATCGTCCGGCACCTGCGGGTCGTCGCCGAGCCCGTGCTCGACGGCGCCGGCCACCTGCTCGCGGTCCGCGGCGCCTACCAGGACGTCTCCGCGCAGCACTGGACGGAGGTCGCGCTCGCCGCGACCCGCGACCGGCTCGCCCACAGCGAGCAGGAGGCCGCTGAGCGCAACCGCCTCGCCCTGCAGCTCCAGCGCGCCATCATGCCGCCCTCGCGGGGACCGGTCGAGGCCGCCGGGCTGCGCGTCGCGGTCCGCTACCGTCCCGCCGAGCACGACCACCTGGTCGGCGGCGACTGGTACGACGCGGTCAGGCTCCCGTCCGGCGAGATCCTGCTGGGCGTCGGGGACGTCGCGGGGCACGGCATCGACGCCGCCACCGGCATGGTCGTGCTGCGCAACGCCATGCGCGGCCTCGCGGCCACGGGGGCGGGCCCCGGCCAGCTGCTGGGCTGGCTCAACCTCGTCGCCCATCACCTCACCGACCACGTCACCGCCACCGCCCTGTGCGGTCTCTACGACCCCGGGACCCGCGTCCTGCGCTGGGCGCGGGCCGGCCACCCGCCGCCCGTGCTGGTCCGCGGCGGGGAGGCCGGCGCGCTGCCCGCCGTCGGCGGGATGCTGCTCGGCGCCCTGGAGGACAGCGAGTACGACGAGGGCACGATCGACCTGGAAGCGGACGACGTCCTGCTGATGTACACCGACGGGCTCGTGGAGCGCAGGGACGGCTCCGAGCAGGACGCGCTCGCCCACCTGCTGTCGACGGCGCGGCAGCCGGCCATCAACCTGGAGGCGCGCCTGGACCACCTCCTCACCCACAGCAACGCCGACACCGACGACGACACCTGCCTGGTCGGCATCCACCTGCCGCCGGAGCCCGCCGCCCGGCCCTGACAACAGGGATCCGCGGGCGTCCCGCCCGGGGTCAGAGGCCCTGCATGCGCTGGACCTGGAGCGCGAGCATCAGGTTCAGCCGCAGGTGCGGGTCGGTGGTGAACGGGCCGAGGAGCCGCTCCAGCTTGCCGACGCGGTACCTCAGCGTGTTGTAGTGGAAGTGCAGGATCCGCGCCGTCTCGGCGACGTTGTTCGTGTCGAGGAGCACCTGGAGCGTGGTGCGCAGGTCGGCGGTCTCCGGGTCGTCGCCGAACGCCAGGTCGCGCAGCGTCTCCCGCATGAAGCCCGTCAGCTCGGCGGAGTCCGGGACGAGGCTGAGCAGCCGGTACACGCCGAGGCCGTCGAAGTCCTCCACCGATCCCGGCCCGTGCATCCGCTGGCCCACGGTGGCCGCGCGCCGCGCCTGCGCGTACGCCTGGGGCAGTAGCGCGGGCTCGGTGACGACCCGGCTGACGCCGGTGGAGAACGGTCCCATGACACCGCCGTCGCCGGAGAGCTGGGCGACCATCCGGCGCACCGTCTCGCGGGGCGACCCGCGAGCGGGTACGCCCATCACGACGACCAGCTCCTGGCTGTAGCCGACGACGGCCGCCTTCGGGTCGTGCTCGGCCACCACGCGGCGCCAGGTGGCGGCGAACCGCTCGGTCGCCGAGCGCAGGTCGCGGGCGTGGGGCCCGGGCGCCTCGCCCGGGTCGAGCTGGGCGACGAGGACGATCAGCGGCCGGTCGATGTCCCAGCCGAGCGAGGCGCAGTGCCGCACCGCGTGGCCGGTGTCGCCCGCGTGGCCGGCCAGGAGGTCGTGCAGGAAGTCGCCCCGGTACTTGCTCTCCACGGCGCTGACCGCGAGCTCCTTGGTGATGACCAGCGCGGCCGTGGCCGCGGCCCGCTCCAGCACGTGCACGTCGCTCTCCTCCAGCAGGCGCCCGCCCGCGACGAGCACGATCCACCCGTGGTCGAGGGCCCCGGCGATGATCGGCACCATGGCGACGGGGGCGCCGCGCTCCTCCGGGACGCCGGTGCCGTGCTTGAGGCGTTCGACGCGCAGGCGCCCGTCGGGATCCCACAGGTCGGGGCCGCCCGCCGGCCAGTCCTCCTGCGGGGGAGGCGACTGGGCCAGCACCTGGCCGCCCGGCGTGGTGACCAGCGCGGTGCCGTCGAGGATCTGGCTGAGCTGGTCGGTGATGGCGTCGAGACCGCCCCCGGCCAGGACGACCTCGACCAGCGCGCGGTGCGCCTCCTCCGAGCGGGCGAGGACGGCGGCCTGCCGGTTGAGGATGTCGGTGAGCACCTGGTTGATGATGTCGTCGAACGCGACGTCGTCGGGCAGCCGGATCACGGGCAGCCCGACCCGGTCGGCGGCCTCCAGCATCTCGGGCGGGAGCCGGTCCAGGTACCGGCCGAGCTTGACGCCGACGGCGGCCAGGCGGCGCGCGTGCAGCTGGGCCACGAGCTCGGCGAGCCGGTCCGGGATCTCGCGCAGCGGGTAGCCGGTGGTGAGCAGCAGCTCGTTGGGCTTGGTCCAGGGGAGGATGTCGGGCACCTCCATGACGTTCAGCCGCTGGACGGTGCGGTGCAGGCCGCTCGCCCCGGCGACCAGCTGCGCGCCCGCCAGGCTGGACACGCTGAGCACCTCGCTGACGGGCACGCCGCGTCCGAGCGTGCCGCTGTGGAACGGCCTGACCTCGGTGCCGCCGGACGACGGGTCAGAGTGGGCTTCCTCATGACCTGTTGGCACAATCCGCAAAGTATCCGGCTTTTGGTTGGCAAATCTGCCCATGGGTGCACCGTAACGCCTCGACTACGTTCACACCAGGTGCTCCACACGTCCGTTGCCGAAAAAGCGGACTCCTGAGCGGTCAGTCCACTGGACCGTCACCGATCTGACCGTCCGGTAGCCGAACTTGCGCAACAGGCGCACCACGCCCTCATCACAGCCACGGGAGGCACCGCGTGTACCCGGTCAGACAGCTCCGGCCACAGGCCCTTGCGGGCCCTTCCGCACGGCGTGCGATGCCCGGCGCCGCCTCGCGGCGGCTGCGCGCGGTCCTGATGGGCCCGCTCCGTCCCGCCCGGGTGCTCGGGGTCTTCCCGGCCGTGGTCTACCTGCTCCACGAGGGCGGCGCGGTGGTCGCGGTGTGCGCCACGGACGCCGTCCGGCTGCCGAACTCGGTGGTGCTCGCGGCGCCCCGCGCGGCCGCCCCGTTCGCGGACGTCGAGGTCACCGGCCCGGCGTGGCTGGGCGCCGGGAGGCTGCGCGCGGGACCGCTGGCGGTGACCGTGACCCGCTGGTGGACGCCCCGCCGCCCGCTTCCGGTGTCCGGCACGGACGCGCTGGGCGCCGGCCTCGGCGTCCTGGAGGCCGCCATGGTGCCCAGCGGGCTGCCGCAGGCCGCGCTCGCGGACCTGGACGGCCTCGTCGGCGGCGCGGGGCAGGGCGATCTCGACCGCGCGGCGCGCGCGGCGTCCCGCCTGGTCGGCCTCGGCCCCGGGCTGACGCCCAGCGGAGACGACGTCCTGGCGGGCTTCCTGGTCGCCCACCGCCACCTGACGCCGCCCGCGCACCCGCTCGCCGGCTTCGCCGGCGCGCTCGCCGCCCGTCTCGGCGCCGTGGCGGACGGCCGGACGACCGCGCTCTCGGCGGACCTGCTCGGGCACGCCGCCCGGGGCGAGGGCTGCCCGCAGCTGATCGGGCTGGTCGAGGCGGTCGCCGGCCACGCGTCCGTGGCCTCGCGGCTGGGCGACCTGCTGCCGGTCGGCCACACCTCGGGCGCGGACCTCGCGCTCGGCGTGGCGGCGGCCGCCCGGGCGGTGCTGGGCACGGACGCGCCGCCCCCCGCGCCCCGCCCCGGCCCGCCGTGGCCGCTCGTCCGGTGCCCGTCCAGGGCGGCCTCGGACACCCCCCTTGCCGGCCCGGTACCCCCATATCCCCTAGGAGAGGAAATTTCGTGAGCAGCGCTTTGGAAGTGCGCCGCGGAACATACCGCGATTCGGTGAGCCTGATGGAGGTGAGCCGCTCGGTCACCGCGGTGGACGGAGTCGACCAGGCCCTGGTGGCCATGGCGACCGAGCTGAACCTTGCCCTGCTGGCCGGGATGGGTTTCGAGGCACCGGACGGAGCGGGCCCCAACGACCTGCTGATCGCGATCCGGGCGGCCGACGACGAGACGCTCGGCCGGGCCCGCCAGGTGCTGGAAGAGGTCCTGGACGCGCCCGTGCCGGCCCCGCCGCGCGACGGCGCCCGCGGCGGCGAGGCGCCCCGGACGGTGCGCACGGCCGCCGCGGCGGCCGTGCGCGCCAGCCTCGCCCTGGTGTCGGTCCCCGGCCGGCACGCGTTCGCCGAGGCCATGGACGCGCTGGAGTCCGGGCTGAACGTGCTGGTGTTCAGCGACAACGTGCCCGTCGGGCACGAGGTGCGCCTCAAGGAGGCCGCCCGCGCGCGCGGGCGGCTGGTGATGGGACCGGACTGCGGCACGGTGGTCGTCGGCGGGGTCGGGCTCGGCTTCGCCAACGCCGTGCGGCCGGGCCCCGTGGGCGTCGTCGCGGCCTCCGGCACCGGCGCGCAGCAGCTCATGTGCCTGCTGCACGCGGCGGGCTCGGGAGTCGGCCACTGCCTGGGCGTGGGCGGCCGTGACCTGTCGGAGCAGGTCGGGGGCCGCTCGACCCGGCAGGCGCTGGCCCTGCTGGACGCCGACCCGGGGACCGGGCTGATCGTCGTGGTGTCCAAGCCCCCGGCCCCCGCGGTGGCCGCCGAGGTCGCCCGGTTCGCGGCGACGCTGTCGACTCCCGTGCAACTGGCGTTCCTCGGCCGCGGCCAGGACGATCTGACCGCCGCGGCGACCAAGGCCCTGGCCGCGCTCGGCCACGGTCACCCGGGCTGGCCCTCGTGGCTGCCGGATCGTCCGCCGGCCCCGAGGCCCGGTGCGCTGCGCGGCCTGTTCTGCGGCGGGACGCTGTGCGATGAGGCCATGGTGATCGCCGCGGGCGCTTTGGGCCCGATCGCCTCGAACATCCCGCTGGAGCCCGGCTGGGCGCTTCCTCCCGATCACCGGCCCGGCGGCCACCTCATGATCGACTTCGGGGACGACGCGCTGACCGCCGGCCGCGCGCACCCCATGATCGACCCCGGCCTGCGCCTGGAGCGGCTGGCCGAGGAGCTCGCCGACCCGGCGACCGGCGCGGTCCTGCTGGACGTGGTCATCGGGACGGGCGCCCACCCCGATCCGGCGGCGGGCGTGGCCTCGGCGCTGCGGGCGGCCGGCCCGGGCGCGCCCCCCGTCGTCGTGTCGCTGTGCGGCACCGACCTGGACGCGCAGGGCCTGCACGCGCAGGCCCGCGCCCTGGCGGACGCCGGGGCCGAGGTGTACCTGTCCAACGCCGAGGCCGCCCGCCGGGCCGTGGCGCTCATCGAGGAATCCGGCGCAGAAGGGCCGCGCGCATGACCGAGAACGATCTCCTCTCCCGGGACCCGTCCGTGGTCACCGTGGGGGCCGCCATGTTCGCCGACGCGCTGTCGGCGCAGGCCGTCCCGGTCACGCCGGTCGACTGGCGTCCCCCCATGCCGGGCACCGAGGCCGCCGCCGCCCGGGTCCTGGCCGACCCGCGCCGCGAGGACGCCAACGCGCGCGCCGTCGCCCGCGTGCTCGCCTCCACCCCGCACCTCGTCGACGTCCGTCCCGCGGCCGACGCCCTCGGCCTCGCGCCGGGCCAGTTCCGGCACGCCGGGCCGCCGGTGGACTGGGAGCGCGCGTCGGGTCCGCTGCGCGGCGCGCTGATCGGCGCGGTCCTGTTCGAAGGGCTGGCGGACACCCCGGAGGAGGCGCAGGCGTACCTGGAGTCCGGCCGGGCCGAGCTCGACCCCTGCCACCACCACCGCGCCGTCGGCCCGATGGCGGGCGTGGTCAGCCCCTCGATGTGGATGCTCGAACTGCTGGACACCACCCACGGCACCCGCGCCTGGTGCTCCCTCAACGAGGGGCTCGGCAAGGTCCTGCGCTACGGCGCGTACGGCCCGGAGGTCCTGGAGCGGCTCGGCTGGATGTCGGCCGTGCTCGGGCCGCTGCTGCGCTCCGCGGTGCGCGCGCACGGCCCCCTCGACATCCGGACGATCATCGCGCAGATGCTCCAGATGGGCGACGAGGGCCACAACCGCAACCGAGCGGGCACGCTGATGCTGCTGCGGGACCTGGTGCCCGCGATGGTCGAGAGCGGCGCCCCGTCGTCCGACGTGGCCGCGGCGGTGCGCTTCGTCGGCGGCAACGACCACTTCTTCCTCAACCTGGACATGCCCGCCTGCAAGCTGGCCATGGACGCCGCCCGGGACGTTCCGGGCTCCACCCTGGTGGTGGCGATGGCCCGCAACGGCACCGACTTCGGCATCCAGGTGTCGGGCACCGGCGACCGCTGGTTCACGGGCCCGGCCGCGGTCCCCGAAGGGCTGTACCTGGGTGCGTACGGGCCCGGCGACGCCAATCCCGACATCGGTGACTCGGCGATCACCGAGACGGCGGGCATCGGCGGGTTCGCGATGGCGGCGGCACCGGCGATCGTGCGGTTCGTCGGCGGGCAGGTGGACGACGCGCTGGCGGCGACCCGGCGCATGTACGAGATCACGCTGACCGAGAACCCGGCCTACCAGGTCCCGGTGCTGGACTTCCGGGGCACGCCCACCGGCATCGACGTCACCAGGGTCGTCCGCACCGGGATCCTGCCGCAGATCAACACCGGGATCGCCGGCCGGGTGCCCGGCACCGGGCAGGTCGGCGCCGGGCTGGTCACGCCTCCCGCCGTGTGCTTCACCGCGGCGATCGAGGCCCTGGCCGAGGCGGCGCCGCCGCTGTAACCGCCCCTGTGGCCCCGGCCCCGCGAGCACCCCGGCCCCGCGTCCGTCCCTACGTCCCCGGGACGGGTGCGGGGCCGGGGCCTTTCCGGTTGTGCGGGCGGACGGCACGGCGGTGCCCGCGTCGCGGACAAAGTCCCCGCACACGACGACGGCGGCCGTCCCCCAGGGGGAACGGCCGCCGTGGCGCCGGTTCTCTCACCTCACGATGTGGCTGCTGCGCTCGGTCTCGGCGATCACGCGTCCGTCGCGCACCACCCAGCGCGGCCTGGCGTGCTCGCGCAGGACGTCGACCACCCGCTCGTCGTGATGGACGCAGAGGTTCGCGGGATTCCCCGGCGCGATAGCGTGCCCCCCGATCCCGAGGACGCGCGCGGCGCGGCCGGTGACCATGTCCATCAGGTCGGCCTGCTCCCCGGCGGACAGGAAGCCGAGGGCGTGGGCCGCGAGGAAGGCCACCTCCAGCATGTTGTGCCGGCCGAACGGGTAGTAGGCGTCCTCGATGTCGTCCTGGCCGAGCGCCACCGGCAGGCCGCCGTCGAGGAACTCGCGGACCGGCAGGTGGAGCGGGCCGGTGTGCGGGTCGGAGACGAACCCGAGCCCGGCGGCCGTGGCGAGGTCCATCAGCCGGTGGACGGTCGGGAGCGGGTACAGGCCGACGGCGCGGGCGTGGCAGGCGACCCCGCGGCCGGCCAGCCCGTGGTCCAGCATCGCCTCGGCCAGCATCGCGGTCGTCCGCAGCGAGGGGTCGCCCGCGTCGTCCACGAGCATCGCCACGCGCTTGCCGCTGCCGGCCGCCAGCTCGCACGCCCACTCGACGTGCGCGCGGGAGTCCCTGTCCGAGTGCTCGATCCACGGGATCCCGCCGACGACGTCCGCGCCCATCCGCAGCGCCTGCTCGCACAGCTTCGCGGCGCCCTCGTCGCGCAGCAGCCCGTCCTGGGGGAAGGCCACCACCTGGAGGTCGAGCAGCCCCTCGTACTCGTCCCGGACGGCGAGCACCGCCTCCATGCCCTCAAGCCCGGCGGTGGTGTCCACGTCCACGAACGCCTGGATGTGCAGTACCCCGTTCAGCACGGCCTCGTCGAGGGCCCTGCGGACGTTGGGCATGATCCACGCCCGGTCGTACCGCGCCTTGACGGCGGACGCCGACTCCACGATCGAGCGGATCGCCGCCCCCATCGCCCCCGAGGTGTACTCGCGCAGCGCGGCCTCGCCGGCCATGGGGAGCGTGTACACCTTGTCGAGGTGCATGTGGCCGTTGACGAACGACTCGGTGACCAGGCGTCCCTCCGCCGCGATCACCGCGTCGCCGCGCATCGCCGCCGCGCCGGCGGGATCCTCGGCGATGGCCCCGTAGCGCCCGCCGCGGATCCCGAGCGAGACCACCCGGCCGTCCAGGAGCCGGGCGTCGCGGACGACGAGGTCGAACGGGGGATCCTGATCTGCAGCCATACTCGGTTTCTTCCTTTCGCTTCTCCACGGGCGCGTGGAGAGGTCCGGCCGGTGGTGCCTGCGCCGGTCAGCCGGCGACGTCCCGGTTGGCGGATGCCCCGCCTTCCCGCACGACACCTTGCTCACGCTTGGTAGGCGACGCTAACCAGCGCATATGCGGTCAGCGACAGCGCACAGTGCCAACGAGGACGGGCCGCGGTTGGCAGATATCACGACGTCCTGAGCGAGCGCGGCCCGGTCACAGGGGGCCGGACCCGGTATCGGGACGGCCCTGAGCCGGCCGTCCCGGCGGCCATGCGATGTCCTTGGACGATTCTGCCAACAGATCCGGCGGGGACATGGCAGATACAGCTCATGCCGCTTCCAAAAACCGCTCGTAGCGTTGCCCCCACCTCGGCGCCTGAAGGCGTTCCGCAGGTCTCCACACTCATTGGTGCCGGGCGGTGCGAGGTGCCCATGCCCTCACACACCCCACATGCCTGGAAGGCGGCAGAAGATGGCACTCGGCTTCGGCTGGAAACTACACGGGGACGGCAGCACGCCGCGTCCCGGCGAGATCGTGCTCCCGCACGAGAGGCTCTCCTGGGGCCGCACCATGGGGCTGGGGGCCCAGCACGTCGTCGCGATGTTCGGCGCGACGTTCGTCTTCCCGATCATCATGGGGCTCGACCCCAACCTGGCGATCCTGATGTCGGGCGTCTCGACCGTGGCGTTCCTGCTCATCGTCAAGGGCAAGGTCCCGAGCTACCTCGGCACCAGCGCCTCGTTCTTCGGCGCTGTGGCGGCCATCCGCGCGGGAGGCGGCGACAGCGCCACCGTGACCGGGGCCATCCTCGTCGCGGGGGTCGTCCTCGCGCTCGCGGGGCTGCTGATCCGCGCGGTCGGCGCGCAGGCGATCAACAAGGTCCTGCCGCCGGTGGTCTCCGGCGCCGTGGTCCTGCTGATCGGCTTCAACCTGGCGCCCGTCGTGGCCTCCACGTACTGGCCGCAGGACCAGTGGATCGCGTTCATCACCATGATCGGCGTCATCGCGATGATCGTGCTGCTGCGCGGCTTCTGGGGCCGGATCGCGGTCTTCCTCGGCCTCGTCCTCGGCTACGCGCTCTCGTGGGCCTTCGACGGGCTGTTCGGCCCGATCACCTCCGTGATCCCCGGGGCCAACGGGGGCAAGGCGTTCGCGCACGACCGGATCGACCTGTCGGCGGTCGGCGGGGCCGACTGGTTCGGGCTGCCGACGACGCACGCGCCGGACTTCAAGACCTCGGCGATCCTCCTCGCCCTCCCGGCGGTCGTGGCGCTCATCGCCGAGAACGCCGGCCACGTCAAGGCGGTCGCCGAGATGACCGGCACCGACCTCGACGGCAGCCTCGGCAGGGCGATCTTCGCCGACGGCCTGGGGACGGCCGTGGCCAGCGGCGTGGGCGGCTCCCCGACGACCACCTACGCCGAGAACATCGGCGTCATGGCCGCGACGCGCGTCTACTCCACGGCCGCCTACTACGTCGCGGCGTTCGTCGCGATCCTCATCGGCTTCTGCCCGAAGGTCGGGGCGGTCATCGCCGCCACGCCGGGCGGGGTGCTCGGCGGAGTGACGGTCGTCCTGTACGGCATGATCGGCCTGCTCGGGGTCAAGATCTGGTTCGAGGGCGCGGTGGACTTCGGCGACCCCGTCAACCTCATCCCGGTCGCCGCCGGGGTCATCATGGGCATCGGCGGCGTCACGCTGAAGTTCTCCGACGACTTCACCGTCCAGGGCATCGCGCTCGGCACGATCATCACGCTGGTCTCGTACCACGTCCTGCGCGCCCTGGCCCGGACCCGCGGCCCGAAGCCCGCGGCGGACGGCCGGACGGGCGCCGAGCCCCCGCCCACCGGAGCGGTCAACGCGCCGCACCCCTCGACGTAGGCCCCGACGGCAGCACGCCCGACGCCGGCAGGCCCCTACGCCAGCAGGCCCGACGCAAGGAGGAACGATCGCGATGCGCGCGTTCACCGCGGCGGCCGTCCAGGTCGCCCCGAGGCCCGGCCCGCTCACCCCGGCCGTGGTCAAGGACAACACCGTCCACGCCCTCGCCTGGACCAGGAGATGCGTGGAGTCCACCGGCGCGGAGCTGGTGGTGCTGCCCGAGAGCGTCACCACCGGCTTCACCCCGGGGATCGGCGCCGAGGCCCTCTGGGACCTCGTCGACGAGGTGCCCGGGACGCTCACCGAGCCGTTCCAGGAGTGCGCCCGCGAACTGGGGGTGCACCTGGTGTGGGGCACCTATGAGCGCGGCCAGGGACGCGGAACGGTCCACAACGCGGCGGTGCTGGCGGGGCCGGACGGCCGGGTGCTCGGCGTCTACCGCAAGACCCATCCCTTCGGGGGCGAGCGGCGGTCCAACGGCGGGTGGGTGGTCCCGGGGGACAGGGTCACGGTCGCCGACACCGCCCTCGGGCGCATCGGCATGATCATCTGCTTCGACGGCGACTTTCCGGAGCTGAGCCGGATCCAGGCGGTCCGGGGGGCGGAGGTCATCTGCCGCCCCTCGGCGCTGCTGCGGTCGGCGGACCTGTGGGAACTGACCTGCCGGGCCCGCGCCTACGACAACCACGTGTACGTGGTCGGGGCCAACGCGACCGGCGCCGACCCCGCCGGGGTGCTCTACTTCGGCAACTCGATGATCGTCACGCCCGGGGCGGAGGTGGTCGCCCGGGGGTCCTCCCACGAGGGGTGGGTCACGGCGCGCCTCGACCCGTCCCGCGCCCTCGCCGGGCTCACCCCCGGGTCGAGCGTCCCCCAGGTGTTCGACCATCTCGCCGACCGCAACCTGGAACTCGTCCGCCACTACGCGGACGATCTGGTGCGCCCGGCGAGGACGCCCTTCCCCCACGGCTGAGGGCATCGTCCCCGAGCAGGCACGGCGCGCCCGGGGTTCGCGGAATCAGCCAAAGAAACCGCGAACCTCGGGCAGATATTGACGACGTGCGCCGAACTCCCGCCTGCCTAGCCTGAGGACCTCCCCACCGTCCGGCCCGATGCCCCCGTGCGCCGGGCCACTCGCAAGAAAGGAGACACCCCGACGTGAGCGGACCACTGTGCGACCTCGTCGTCCTCGACCTCTCCCGCGCCCTCGCCGGCCCCCATGCCGCGATGATGCTCGGCGACATGGGCGCCCGCGTCATCAAGGTCGAGCACCCCCGGGGCGGGGACGACACCCGCGGCTGGGGGCCGCCGTTCGTCGGGCCCGAGGACGCCCGCGAGTCGACGTACTTCCTGTCCTGCAACCGCAACAAGGAGTCCGTGCTCCTGGACCTGAAGTCCGACGAGGGGCGGCGCACGCTGACCCGGCTGGTCCGGCGCAGCGACGTGCTGGTCGAGAACTTCCGCACCGGCGTCCTGGACCGGCTCGGCTTCCCGATGGAGGAGCTGCACCGGCTCAACCCCCGCCTGGTGGTCCTGTCGATCACCGGTTTCGGGCACGACGGCCCCCAGGGCGGGCGGCCGGGCTACGACCAGATCGCCCAGGGTGAGGCCGGGCTGATGAGCCTGACCGGGCCCGGCCCGGACGAGCCGACCCGCATCGGCGTGCCGGTCGGGGACGTCCTGGCCGGCATGTACGGCGCGTACGGCGTGCTGGCCGCGCTGCACGAGCGCGAGCGCACCGGCGCCGGGCGCGTGGTCCGCACCTCGCTGCTGGCCGCGATCGTCGGCGTGCACGCCTTCCAGGGCACGAACTACACGGTCGCCGGGAAGGTCGGGCGCGCGCAGGGCAACCTGCACCCCTCGCTCCAGCCCTACGGCTCCTACCGGTGCCGGGACGCGGTCATCCAGGTCGCCGTGGGCGGCGAGCGGCTCTGGCAGGGCTTCGCCCCGCTGGTCGGGCTCGCCGCGGACGACCCGCGGTTCGCCCTCAACGCCGACCGCGTCGCCAACCGCGACGAGCTCACCGACGCCATCAACGCGGCGTTCGCCGGCCGGGGCGTGGACGAGCTGCTGGCGGAACTGGCCGAGGCCGGGATCCCGGCGGGCGAGGTCCGCACCCTGGACCGGGTGTACGAGTGGGACCAGACGCGGTCCCAGGGGCTGGTGCTCGACCTCGTGCACAGCACGCTCGGGCGGGTGCGCATCCCGGGCCCGCCCGTCCGCCTCGACGGCGGCGGCCGTCGCCGGCACGAGGCGCCCCCTGCCCTGGGCCAGCACACGCACGCGGTCCTGGACTGGCTCGACGCCGAGGACGCCCGCGAGCAGCACGCCGCCGCCCGGCAGGGGCGCGGCACCGCGGCGGTGGGCGCGTGAACGCCCCTGCCCGGCCCTGCGACGCCGGGCACGCGCAGGCCGCCTCGGCGGCACGCCGCGGGCGCACCGGTGCCATGGAGCTGATCCGGCTCGTCCTGGACGCGGGCACCTGGCGCACGTGGGACACCCCGCCCGCCCAGCCCGCCGGCCTGGACGCCGGCTACGCCGACGAGCTCCGCGGCGCGCGCGAGCGCAGCGGCGCCGACGAGTCCGTGACCACCGGCGAGGGGCTCCTGCATGGCCGGCGGGTCGCCGTCATCGCCTGCGAGTTCTCCTTCCTGGCCGGGTCGATCGGCATCGCAGCGGCGCGGAGGCTGATCGCGGCCGTCGAGCGCGCGACCGCCGAGGGCCTGCCGCTCCTCGCCTCGCCGACGTCCGGCGGCACCCGCATGCAGGAGGGCACCAGCGCGGTCGTGCAGATGATCCCGATCTCCGCGGCGGTCGCCGCGCACCGGGCCGCCGGGCTGCCCTACCTCACCTACCTGCGCCACCCGACGACCGGAGGGGCGCTCGCCTCCTGGGGGTCGCTCGGCCACGTCACGGCCGCCGAGCCGGGGGCTCTGATCGGCTTCCTCGGCCCGCGGGTCTACGAGGCGCTGCACGGCGAGCCGTTCCCGCCCGGCGTCCAGGTCGCCGAGAACCTGCACGCGCGGGGGATCCTCGACGCGGTCGTCGAGCCCGCCGGGCTGCGGCCCGTCGCGGCCCGCGTGCTGGACATCGCCGGCGCCCGGCGCGAGGGGCTGCCCGAGGCCGTCGCGGTGCCTCTGGAGGAACTGGCGGACATCCCCGCCTGGACCTCTGTGGAACGGTCCCGCCGTTCTGACCGCCCGGGAGTGCGCGCGCTCCTGCGGTACGCCGCCGACACCGTCCCCCTGCACGGCACCGGCGAGGGCGAAAGCGACCCCGGCCTCCTGCTGGCGCTGGCGCGCTTCGGCGGGGCGCCGTGCGTCGTCCTGGGCCAGGACCGGCAGCGCCAGGACAGGCACGGCCCGCTCGGACCGGCCGCGCTGCGGGTGGCCCGGCGCGGCATGCGCCTGGCCGCCGAGCTCGGCCTGCCCCTGCTCAGCGTCGTCGACACCGGCGGGGCCGCGCTGAGCAAGGAGGCCGAGGAGGGCGGGCTCGCGGGCGGCATCGCCCGCTGCCTCGCCGAGATGGTGACCCTGCCGGTGCCGACCCTCTGCCTGATCCTCGGGCAGGGCGCGGGCGGCGGCGCGCTCGCCCTGCTGCCCGCCGACCGGGTGCTGTGCGCCCAGCACGGCTGGCTGTCGCCGCTGCCGCCCGAGGGCGCCTCGGCCATCCGCTACCGCACGCCCGGCCGCGCGGCCGAGATCGCCCGGGCCCAGGGCATCCGCTCGCTCGACCTGCTGCGCGACGGCGTCGTCGACCGTGTCGTCGCCGAGCGTCCCGACGCCGCGGACGAGCCGGCGGACTTCCTCGCCCGCCTCGCGCGCGTCGTCGAGTACGAGCTGGCCGGCCTGCTGAACCGCCCCGCGGACCAGCGGCGCGCCGCGCGCCTGGCGCGCTACGCCCCGTCCGGGCCGGGGCCCGGTCACCCCACCGCCCACTGACACCCGGCCGGGGCGGGACCGCCCCGGATCACGACAGGAGAGCCCACAGCATGCCGATTCCCGAGCCCGGACGCGTGCTCGTCGCCCTCGGCGGCAACGCCATGACGGGACCCGACGGGAGCGCCACGCCGGAGGCGCAGCGCTCCGCGATCGAGGCGGCCATGGAATGCGTCGCGGACCTCGTGGCCGCCGGGCGCGGCGTCGTCCTCACCCACGGCAACGGCCCCCAGGTCGGCAACCTGCTGGTGAAGAACGAGATGACCGCGGGCGTCGTCCCGCCCGTGCCGCTGGACTGGTGCGTCGCGCAGACCCAGGGGACGCTCGGGTTCACGATCGTCTCCGCGCTCGAGAACGCCCTGCGCCGCCGGGGACGGGCGGAACCGGTCGCCGCGGTGGTCACCCGCACCCTCGTCGACTCCCGTGACCCCGCGTTCGGCCGGCCCACGAAGCCGGTCGGCCGGTATCTTCCGCGCGCCGAGGCCGAGCGCCTCATCGCGCTCGGCCAGCACTGGGAGGACCGCGGCGCCCGCGGCTGGCGGCGGGTCGTCCCGTCGCCGGAGCCGGTCGCCATCGCCGACGCCGACGCCGTCCGCGCCCTGCTGGCGGCGGGGTTCGTCGCGGTGGCCGCCGGGGGAGGGGGGATCCCGGTCGCCGCGGACGGCGGCGCGGGCGTGGAGGCGGTCCTGGACAAGGACCTGACCGCCGCGCTGCTCGCCACGGAGGTGGGCGCGGACGTCCTGGTCATCGCGACCGATGTGCCCTACGCGATGGTCGGCTTCGGGACCGTCCGGGAACGTCCGATCGAGCGGGCGACCCCGGCCGAGCTGCGCGCCTTCGCCGCGGCCGGGCAGTTCACCGGGGGCAGCATGGGCCCCAAGGTCGAGGCCGCGGTCCGCTTCGTGGAGGACGGCGGCCGGCGCGCCGTGATCACATCGCTCGGCCGGATCGCCGACGCGGTGGAGAAGGGCGGCGGCACCGTCGTGGAGGACCGCGACGCCTGACATCCCGGGACCCGGCGATGGAAACAACATCCGGCAAGACCATGACCAAGGAACAACGAGAGAACGAGGTGGAACAGGTGCCGAGGCCGATTGAGGTCCACAAGGTGGCCATCGAGAGCGTGACCGACGCGTCCGGGCTGGCCCGGCTCATCGACGACGGCGTGTTCGCCGCCGACGACGTCCTCGCCGTGATCGGCAAGACCGAGGGCAACGGGGGCGTCAACGACTACACCCGCATCCTCGCCGACCGGGCCTTCCGCGAGGTGCTCACGGCGAAGGGCACCCGCTCGGAGGCGGCGGTGAAGGAGGTGCCGCTCGTCTGGTCCGGCGGGACCGACGGCGTCATCTCGCCGCACGCGACCGTGTTCGCCTACGCGCCGGTGGGCCGTTACCAGCCCACCGACGAGCCGCGGGTGGTCGTGGGCGTCGCGATGAGCGAGCCCATCCGGCCGGAGGACATCGGCCGCCCGGCGATGGTCGAGAAGGTCGCCGAGGGGGTGCGCGCGGCGATGAAGGCCGCGGGCATCACCGACCCCGCGGACGTGCACTACGTGCAGACCAAGACGCCGCTGCTGGTCCTGGAGACCGTCAACGACGCCAAGGCGCGCGGCTTCGACGTGTGGACCGAGGACACCCTGAAGTCGATGGACGTCTCCAACTCCACGACCGCGCTCGGCATCGCGGTCGCGCTCGGCGAGATCTCCATGCCGGACGCGGGGCAGATCCACCAGGACCTGTCCCTGTACTCCTCGGTCGCCTCGTGCTCGTCCGGCGTCGAGCTCGACCGGGCGCAGATCGTCGTGGTGGGCAACGCGCGCGGTGTCGGCGGGCGCTACCGCATCGGCCACAGCGTCATGAAGGACGCCCTGGACGCCGACGGGATCTGGGAGGCGATCCGCTCGGCGGGTCTGGACCTGCCCGAGCGGCCGCACCCCGACGACCTGGACGGCCGCCTGGTGAACGTCTTCCTCAAGTGCGAGGCCGACCCCACCGGGCGGGTGCGCGGGCGCCGCACCGTCATGCTGGACGACTCCGACGTGCACTGGCACCGGCAGATCAAGGCCACCGTCGGCGGGGTCACCGCCGCGGTCACCGGCGATCCCGCGGTCTTCGTGTCGGTCGCCGCGGTGCACCAGGGCCCGTCGGGCGGCGGGCCGGTCGCGGCCGTCGTCGAGGCGGAATGACCCCGCGCCGGGGCGGCCGGGATTCCGGACCGGGCCGCCCCGGCGCGGCCGGGTGAGCGATGCGGGCGCGGAGGACGCGCCCGGCCGGGCACCCGGGACCGCCGCCGCGGGCGTCAGCGCAGGCCGTAGGCGCGGGTCACCGTCTGTTCCACGGAGTTCCCGGAACCGTCGGCCGCCTTGAAGCGCAGGGCCACGTAGCCGTTGTGGGCTGCGGGGTGGGCGACCCTCGCGGTCCACCGGTCGGTGCCGCCGGAGGTGAGCGGCACGGTGCTCCAGGTGACGCCGTCGTCGAAGGACGCCTCCAGCGACGCCGACGTCACCGCGCTTCCGTCCACCTCCCGCTCCACGCCGACGTCGAGCGGGAACGTGGTCCCCGACGGCGCGCGGCCCGCGCTGTCGAAGCCGCCGGTGATCCGCGGCTGGAGCAGGCGCCGCTGGTCCTCGAACGGGTCGCCGGGCCGCTCGGCGGAGCGGAAGCCCCAGCGGGCGTCGATGCCGGTGACGTAGTTCGACCAGGCCACCTTGCGCCTCATGGTCAGGTCGAGCCGGAACGCGGCGTCCTCCGCGGGGACCGTCCAGTCTCCGGCGAGGGGGTTGTCGCTCTCACCGACCTTCTGCCCGTCGCGGAAGAGGGTGAGCTTCCCCGTCGTGCCGGTGCTGTAGTTGCCGGCGAGATTCTCGCGTCCCACCTGGCCGGTGTCGCCGAGCAGCGGACGGGCGAGGAGCAGCCCCTGACCGTGCCCGACCTTCATCGTGGGGCCGAACGCGGCCTTGTTCCAGACTTCGGAGTAGGTGGCGCCCGCGGTGAACGAGCGCAACGCGGACTGCCGCTCGGCCACCTGGATCGGGCCGACGGTGTAGAAGAAGTCCCCCCTCCACTTCACGCCGTTCGCGGTGTAGTAGACCCGCTGGGTGCCGGGCGCGGAGGCGAGGTGCGTGAGCCCCAGGGACTCGCCGGTGACGCCGTCGAAGTCGGCGATCACGACGTGGGGGCCCGCCCCGGTGGAGGCCACTCCCTGAGACGCGTAGGTGGTGTTCACCAGTGCGAGGCCGGCCGGTGCGGCGGTGAAGGTCAGCGCGGCCGGGATGCGGCCCGTCGTCGGGAACGCCAGTTTGTAGACGCGTGGCGAGGGCCGTGTGGCCGGCGGCTCCGACTGGCTCTCCACGTACAGGAAGTGGTACGGGCGGGTGGTCGCGGCGGACGGCCACGCGCGCAGGCCGACCTCGGGCCTGCCGCTGATCGTCGCCGTGATCTGCTGGCCGGCGATCGTCTGCACGAGCTGGGCGTGACTGTGGATCTCGGTGGCGGCCGCGGACGGGCCGACCGCCTTGAGCTCCGCCGCCGTCCGGGCGTCCAGGGTCAGGTCGACGTCGCCGTGCACGGACAACGTGGGATCGCCGTAGAGGGCCAGGTCCCGGGGGGCGTCCCGGGCGCCCGTGAGCACGATGCCGGTCAGGCTGTAGTCCCCGGGCGGCGCGCTGCCGGTGAGCGTGTCCCCGCTCTCGGTCAGCCCGATCTCGGCGCCCGTGGCCAGGTCGATGAGGACGGCCAGGGGGGCGACCCTCGTGCCGTCGATGTCGATGCCGCGGAGGGTGATCGTGTGGTCCGCGGACCCGGCTTTGCGCGCCGGGGCCTTGATCCTGCTGTGGCCGAGTTCGAAGGCGGGACCCGGGGGGACGGGGACCGGTGGCCGGGCGGCCCCTCCCGGGGTGGCACCGTCCGGGGCGGCCGCGGCCGCGTGGACGGGAACGAGGAGTGCCACGAGCGTGGCTCCGCTGATCAGGGCCGTTCTCAGACGCCTCACCTGTTTTCCCTTCTGCGCGATGACAGGAGGTCGAGGAGCGGGCGCAGAACCGGACGGGGGCCCTCGTGGAGGACCGCTCCTGCGGGGAGTTCCGTCCCTAACTTCAAGATCACCGTACGTGATCTTGAAGCTGGGGACGACCCCTAATCACCCACCCCTAGCGACCGGAAGGGCGCCCCCGGCCGGTGGATGCGGATCGGACGGAAAGCGGCGGCGGAACGGTCTGCAGGACGGGCGCCGCCCGTCCGTACCTTCCTGCCATCGCACGACGGGCCGGACGTCAGCGGGACGGACGGCCGACGACCGGCGGTCCGCGGGCTCGGCCCGGACCGGACCGTAGAGAGGACTGAACGATGACCACGACCGATGACCGGGACGGGCGGCCGGGACGGGGGCGCCGCGTCGCCACCGGGCTGGCGCTGGCCGGCGCCTCCGCACTCGGCGTCCTGGCCCTGCCGGGAGCGGCGCACGCGAGCGGCGGCTCGCTGTCCAACATCGTGCTGAACCCGGGCGGCGAGGCGTGCACGGCGGCGCACGCCGAGACCTCGGTGACGGCCACGGGCAGCGCCAGGCAGCCGGGACTGAAGTTCAAGCTCATCGGCCAGGGCGGCAGCGTGGTGACGGGGACGGGCTCGCCCGGGCCGGTGACCGCCTGGGGGGCGCAGACCCAGGCCGGCTGGTACAACTGGCAGGGCCCCGGCGACTACACCGCGTGCGCGAAGAACAACGGCACGACGAGCGTGTACCTGAACCTCCTCAGCATCGACACGGCCTGAGCGCGCCGTGCGGGCCCGCCGCGGGGGCGGCGGGCCCGCACGCCGGTGAGGCTGAGGTCTCTGCCAGGTAAGGCGGGATGCCGGGAGGATGGGCGATGTCCTGGTGGAACCACCGGGAGCCGTCGTGGCCGAGGGGGCACCGGATATGGCCCAGCGACTCGCCGACCGTCTCGCCACCGCCCGCCGCCGCGGCTTCGTCGGCCGGCACGGCGAGCTCGCGAGGTTCCGGGAGCTCCTCGCCGACCGGGACGCCCCGCGCGTGGTGTTCGTCCACGGGCCCGGTGGCGTCGGCAAGACGGCGCTGCTGCACCAGTTCGGATGGCTGGGGGAGCGGCAGGGGCGCCGCCTCGTCCGGCTGGACGGACGGGAGCTGGCCCCGGTGACGTCAGCGGTGACCGCCGCCCTCGGCGCGCAGCTCGGCGAACCCGGGGGCGACCCGCCGGCCGCGATCGGGGAGGTCCCGGGCCTGCTGCTCCTCATCGACACGCTGGAGGCCCTCGCGCCGCTGGACCGCTGGCTCCGCGAGGAGCTGATGCCCCGCCTGCCCGCGGACGCGCTGGCCGTCCTGTCCGGCCGGGACCGGCCCTCGCTCGGGTGGCGCGCGGACCCCGGATGGCGGGAGCTGCTGGAGACCATGCCGCTGGGCAACCTCGACCCGGCGGACGGGCGCCGGATGCTGGCCGCGCGCGGCTTCCCCGACGCCGACGGCGACGCCGCGCTCGCCTTCACCCGCGGCCATCCGCTGGCGCTGGCCCTGGTGGCGGACGCCCGCGCGCAGCGCGGCTCCGCCGTCGCCCCGGCCGCCCCCGACGTCATCGCGGCGCTGCTGCGGACCCTCGTGGACACCGTCCCGTCCCCCGGCCACCGCGCGGCCCTCGAAGCGTGCGCCCAGGTCCTCGGGCTCACCGAACCGCTGCTGGCGGCCATGCTCGACCGTCCCGGCACCGCGCCGCTGTTCGACTGGCTCCGCGACCTGTCGATCATCGAGCACGGGACGCGCGGGCTGTACCCGCACGACCTCGTCCGCGAGGTCCTCGCCGCCGAGGCGCGCTGGCGGAACCCCGACGGCCACGCCGCCGCGCAGCGCCGGGCCGCCGCCTACTACCGCGCGCAGTTCCAGCGCGCCGAACCCGCCGCGCAGCGGAACCTGCTCCTGGACTTCGCCTACCTGCACCGTGACAGGTCCGTCCTGAAACCGTTCCTGGGGAACCTCGGACCGGGCGGCACCGACGCCGACACCCTGCAGGCGACGGCGGCGGCGGACGGCGACCGCCCGTTACTGCGGTCATGGGTGGCGGCGCACGAGGGCGCCGAGGCCGCCGCCCTGTTCGACCACTGGGCCGCCCGCCAGCCCGGGGGCATCCTGGTGGTCCGCGACGAGGCGGGCGAACCGGCGGGCTTCTCGTTCCAGCTCGCGGTCGAGGACATGGACGACCGCGACCGGCGCGCCGACCCCGTGGCCGCAGCGGTGGCCGCGCACCTGGAGCGGGACGGCGGGCTGAGCGGGCCGGAGACCGCCAGGCTCGTCCGCTTCTGGATGGACCGGGACGCCTTCCAGGACATCTCCCGCGTCCAGACCTTCATCACGTTGCAGCTGTCCAGGTCGTACCTGTCCACGCCCTTCCTCGCCGGGACGTTCCTCACCTTCCGCGACCCGGACTTCTGGGCGGACGGGTGCGGCCACCTCGACTACCACCGGATCCCGTCCGCCGACGCCGAGATCGGCGGCCGCCGCTACGGCGTGTACGGCCACGACTGGCGCCGGGTGCCGCCGCTCGCGTGGCTGTCGCTGATGGCCGACCGGGAGGCCAGGCCCCCGGCGGCGGGCGAGCCGCCCCTGGACCGGACGGCGTTCGCCGAGGCGGTGCGGGCCGCGCTGCGCGACCTCGGCCGCGCCGACGGGCTGCGGGACTCCCCCCTGCTGCGGACGAGCCTGGCGGACCCTCCCGGCGGCGGGACCGACCGCGCCGCCGCGCTCCGCGACACGATCCACGAGCGCGCCGGCCTGCTGGAGGCGTCGCCCCGCGACCGGCGGGCCTTCCGCGCCCTGCACCACACCTACCTGCGCCCGGCCGGCACCCAGCAGCTCGCGGCGGGGCTGCTCGGCCTGCCGATGACGACCTACCGCCGCCATCTGCTCGCGGGGATCGAGCGGCTGACCGACCTGCTGTGGCAGAGCGAGCTCGACGCGCGGCGCCGGTGAGGGCCTCCGGACGGTGGGTCTAGACCCACCGCCGTCCTAGAGGAAGGACCCGTGTGCCCGCGCGGCGTCCCCGCCACGGTTGGAGGGAGCCACCCCACCGAACGGGAGATGTCATGAACGCAGCTCGGAAGCGGCGCACGCCGGGAGTCACCTTCGCCGCGCTGGCAGGCGTCGCGGCGATCGGGATCGCGGGCGCCGCCACGCCGGCCGTCCCGGCGGCCGCCGAAGACGGCGCGCTGGTGGTCACCGGCGACGGCCCGGTGCGGGGCAACGCAGGCGCGGACCACCGGGAGTTCCTCGGCATCCCGTACGCCGCGCCGCCCGTCCGGTGGGGTTCGCCCCAGCCGGCGAAGCCCTGGAAGGAGCCCCGGGACGCGACGAAGCCGGGCAGCGCCTGCGCCCAGAACGCGGGCTTCTTCGGGGAGAAGGCCAGCGACGGCGAGGACTGTCTCTTCCTGAACGTGACCACGCCCCGGCGTCCCGCGAACGGCACGCGGCGGCCGGTGATGGTCTGGATCCACGGCAGCGGATTCCGGAACGGCTCCGGTGCCCTGTACAGGCCGAGGGACATGGCGGTCCGCGGGGACGTCGTCGTCGTGACGGTGAACTACAGGCTGGGGCTCTTCGGGTTCCTCGACCACCCGTCCCTGGACGGCGGCCCGGCGCGGAACCGCTCGGGGAACTTCGGCCTGGAGGACCAGCAGGCGGCGCTGCGCTGGGTGCGGGCCAACGCCCGCGCGTTCGGCGGCGACCCCGGCAACGTCACGGTCTTCGGGGAGTCGGCGGGCGGGGTCAGCACGTGCTCGCAGCTCACCGCCCCGGGCGCCCGGGGCCTGTTCCAGCGGGCGATCGTCCAGAGCGGGCCGTGCACGGTCGCGAACTGGCCCGACTTCGACGGCACGCCCGACCCGGCCGGAAGCTGGCTGCCGCGGCCGAGGCGCCTCGCCGAGCGCCAGGGCCTGACGGTGGCCGCCAGGCTCGGCTGCGCCGATCCCGCGACGGCCGCGGCGTGCCTGCGCGCGCTGCCGACCTCGACGCTGCTCAAGGAGTCGGAGTACGGGTTCGCGCCGGTCTACGGGGGCGGGGGCGTGCTCCCGCGCTCGCCCAAGGAGGCCCTGGCCCGGGGCGCGTTCTCGAAGGTGCCGGTCATGCACGGCATGACCCGCGACGAGCACCGCACGTTCGAGGCCGCGCAGCAGCTGATGGGCGTCCCGCCGATGAAGGACGAGGCGGAGTACGCCGCGCGTGTGCGCACCTACGTCGGGGCGGGCAAGGCGCCCAAGGTGCTGGCCCGGTACCCGCTCCGGGACTACCGCTCCCCGAGCGAGGCGTGGTCCGCCCTCGTCACCGACGCGACGTTCGCCCGTTCCGTCACCGACGTCACCCGGTCCATCAGGGGACGGGTCCCCGTCTACGCCTACGAGTTCGCCGACGCCGGGGCTCCGTGGGTGAAAGGTGTGGAGACGCCCGGTTTCCCGACCGGCGCCTTCCACGCCGCCGAGTTGCAGTACCAGTTCGACACCGACTACTTCGACCGGAGCCGGCTGAGCGCCGTTCAGCGGCGCCTCGCCGACCAGATGACGGACTATTGGACGCGGTTCGCCCGCACCGGGGACCCCAACGGCCCGGGCTCGCCGACGTGGCGTGAAGGCGGGAACCCCGCTCAGGTGCTGGCACCCGGCAAGGGCGGCATCCGGCACGTGGACTTCGCGGACGAGCACCACTACGCCTTCTGGAACGCCCTCTACCGATGACGTCCGCCGCGGCGCCCGGGCTGTTCACGCCCGGGCGCCGCGGCCTCGTCTGCGGCATCGTCCCGCCGGTCCGCGGGGGTCAGCGAGCCGGTTCGAGGTTCAGCCCGGTCGCCTCGTCCTCGCCGGCGCCGGGCGATGAGGGGGCCGGGCCGCTGCCGCCTGCCGACCCCGCCCGCTTCGGCAGGAGGAAGGCGATCCCGACCATGACGGCGGACAGCAGGGTGGCGACGGCGAACGCCAGCCGCATCCCGTCGAGCTGGGCGAGGGTCTCGGTGACACCGTCGGCGATCCGGGCCTCGGCCCGGCCGGTCATCACGGTCACCACCAGGGCCGTCCCGAGCGCCGCGGCGACCTGCTGGAGGGTGCCCAGCATCGAGCTGCCGTGGGAGTACAGGGGCGCGGGCAGGGCCCCGAGGCCGAGCGTGAACACCGGCGTGAACGTCGTGGCCAGCGCGACCATGAGCAGCGCGTGCAGGCCGAGGATCTGCCAGTAGGGCATCGTCGCCGAGACCTGGGTGAAGCCGAGCAGGGCCAGGGCGATGCCGACGGACCCGGGGATGACCAGCCTCCGCCCGCCGAAGCGGTCGAAGAGGCGTCCGACGGTCGGGCCGAGCAGCCCCATCGCCAGGCCGCCGGGCATCACCAGCAGCCCGGTCTGCAGCGGGCTGAGGCCCCGCAGGTTCTGCAGGTAGATCGGCAGCAGCATCATCGAGCCGAGCATCGCGATGAACCCGAGCGACATCAGCAGCAGGGAGAGGGCGTAGGTGGTGTGCCGGAGGATGCGCAGGTCCAGCAGGGGGGTGCCGCGGCGCTGCAGCCGGAGCTGGCGGAGCACGAACACCCCGATCGCGGCCAGGCCCGTGAAGACGATCGCCGTGGGCGCCGCCGTCCCGTCCCCGCCGAACCGGCTCAGCCCGTACACCAGGGAACCGAACCCGGCGGCCGCGGCCACGACGCTGAACCAGTCGATGGTGCCGGCGTGCGGCTCCCCGACGTTCTCCAGCCGCGCCAGCCCCCGCCAGGTGATCAGGGCCGCGATCGGCAGCACCGCCGCGAACAGCAGCCGCCACGAGCCGAGCTGCAGGATCAGGCCCGACACCGCCGGGCCCATCGCCGGCGCGACCGAGATCGCCATGGTCACGTTGCCCATCACCCTGCCCCGGTCCTCCTCCGGGACGACCGTCATCAGCGTCGTCATCAGCAACGGCATCATCACCGCGGTCCCGGCCGCCTGGACGATCCGCGCGAGCAGCAGCACCTCGAAGACCGGCGCGGCGGCGGCCAGCGCCGTCCCGGTGAGGAAGACGACCATGGAGGTGGCGTAGGCCCCGCGCGTGCTGACGCGCTGGAGGAACCAGCCGGTCACCGGGATCACCGCCGCCATCGTCAGCATGAACGCGGTCGAGAGCCACTGCGCCGCCTGCTCGGTGACGTCCAGGTCCGACATCAGCCGCGGGATCGCGTTGATCATGATCGTCTCGTTGAGGATGACCACGAACGTGGCGAGCACCAGCAACCGGACCACGGCGGGCGTCGTGCGGGACCGGGGGCGTCCGCCGTCCGCGGCCTGGCGGCGCGCGCGGGCCTTCAGGCCGCCGCGCGGCTCGTCTGCGGGTTCATGTGTGGAGGTCATGCCGGAAGAGACCCGGGGCGACGCGAAAACTCATCGGCCGGAGCAGAAAATCCGTCCCGGCTCTCATGAAAGGCGTGCTCGGAGGCTCCTCGGTCCGGCCGGACGGCGCGGCCCCGGGCTCCGGCGACGCGGAACCCGGGGCCGCGCGCGGTCTCAGCGGGCGATGTGAATGAAGTTCTCCACCTCCCGGACCCTGATCTCCCGCTGCCCATACCGGTGCGTCCCGCGCCGGTTGTACTCCTCCACCAGCACCGTGCCGCCGCTGGAGCGGGCGACATAGGCGACGTGGCCGAACCTGCCGCTGTTCCACTGGGCGATCGAGCCCACCGTGGGGTTCTTGTCGACCCTGATCCGCGCGCGTCGTGCGGCGTCGTCCCAGTTGCTGGCGTTGCTCCAGCGCACCCCCTTGTAGTTGTTGTTGAAGCGGACGCCGCGCTGGTTCAGCCGCCACGCGGCGAACGACGTGCATTCCCGCTGGAAGAAGTTCCAGCGGTCCGGCTTGTCCCAGTCGCCGTTGCGGTAGGGGTAATCATCACCGGCCTTCAGGACCGGGCCGCCCGCGGCGGGCGGCGCGGGTTCGGCGGCCACGGCCGTCGCCAGGGGGACGGCAGGCGCCGTCCACAGCGCGATCACGGATGCCAGCAGTGCGGTCTTCCTCACGAGACCCCTTCCGGTCGAGGTACGGACGCTCAGGAGTCTGGCTGCGCGGAGGAGTTCCATCACGCAAAGTGACCGATTGTTTGCACTTGGTGTTGCCGCAGGTTGACCGGTTCAGGCGCCCGGCCGGAGATCGGGGACGAAGGAACCGGAGTGGGTACCAGACGCGTAGGCAGTCACGAGGACGCGGGGGAGCCGCCGACCATGGACCCACAGCACCAGATCGACACGACGGTGCCGCACTCCGCACGGATCTGGAACTTCTTCCTGGGTGGAACCGACAACTACCCCGTCGACCGGGCGGCCGGAGAGCAGGTCCTCACGGCCTTTCCCGGCATGGTCGACATGGCCCGCCAGTCCCGGCGGATGCTCACCAGGGTGGTGCGGTACCTGACGGGCATAGCGGGTATGCGGCAGTTCCTGGACATCGGCACCGGGCTCCCCACCATGGACAACACCCACGAGGTCGCGCAGCGGCTGGCGCCGGGGTCGCGGGTCGTCTACGTCGACAACGACCCGATGGTCGGAGCGCATGCCAGGGCGCTGCTGACCAGCACCCCGGAGGGCGCCACCGACTTCCTCGAAGCGGACGTGCGCGACCCCGGGGCCATCCTGGCCCGGGCCGGCCGTACGCTCGACCTCGACCGTCCCGTCGCGCTGATGCTCATGGGGATCCTCGGGCTGATCGGCGACGACGACCAGGCGCGCGCGGTCGTGGCGCGGCTCCTGGAGGCGCTGCCGCCGGGCAGTCACCTCGCCCTCTACGACGGCACCGACACCGACCCCGCGTACACCGCGGCCATCAGTGCCCACAACGCCCGTCCCGGCGTCGTCCCCTATACCCCGCGCGGCCAGGAGCGGATCGCCGCCTTCTTCGCCGGCACCGACCTGGTGGAACCCGGTGTCGTCCCGGTCACCCGGTGGCGGCCCGATCCCGGCCCGGAGGAGGCGGTTCCCGAGGTCGCCTGCGCCGGAGGCGTCGGCCGCAAGCCCTGAGGCCCGGCGCCCGCGCGCGTCATCCGTTCCCCGGAAGGGGCAGCCGGACGGCGGGCGGCAGCGGCGCGGGGACCGGCTCCGCGTGGAACGACTGGATCATCAGCGCCGCGAAACGGCGGGAGGCCGCGACCCGCGTCCCGCGCGACTCGGCGCGGATGCCCTCGTTCGCCATCAGCGCCAGCACGACGTCCTCCAGCACGACGTCCTTCCGCAGCCCGCCGGCCTCCTTCGCGCGCCGCATGAGCTCGACCAGCCCCCGCAGCGTGCGGTCGCGGTGCTCGGCGAGGTCGAACACCCGGGGATACTGCGAGAGGAGGGCGCGCGCGAAGCCCCGGTCGAGGGCGTGCGCCTCCATCAGCCTCTCGACGACCAGGCGGAACCCCCGCCACGGATCGGCCGTGGCGAGGCCCTCGTCGACGATCGTGATGCACAGGGCCATCTGCTCGGCGAAGGCGGCCGCGAGCAGCGCCTCCTTGGTCGGGAAGCGCCGGTAGACCGTGGCCGCGCCGACCTGGGCGCGCCGGGCGATCTCCCGGATCGGCACGTCGAGCCCCTCGGCGGCGAAGGCCTCGCGGGCCACGTCGAGGATGCGGTCCCGGTTGTCCCGGGCGTCCGAGCGCAGCTTCCGAGCGACTTGGGCCGTCACCGCTCTCACTTTAGCCAAGCGGACGGGGTGTTCCGTTACGGTCCGGGGGTATGAGAGCCGTTCAGTTTTCCGAGTACGGACCGGCCCGCGTCCTGCACGTCGCGGAGGTCGAGGAGCCGCATGCCGGACCGGGGGAGATCCGCGTCGCCGTCCGGGCGTCGGGGGTCTCGCCGGGGGAGACCTACATCCGCTCCGGGGCGTTCCGCGACGTGGTGACCACGACGCTCCCGTACCGCACGGGCTTCGACGCGGCGGGCGTGGTGGACGAGGTCGGCGACGGCGTCACCCGCACCGGGATCGGCGACGAGGTGTTCGGCATGACCGGCATGACCGTGCGCGGCGCGAACGCCGATCACGCGGTCCTGTCCATCTGGGCGCCGAAACCGGCCGCGTGGAGCTGGGAGGAGGCGGGCGGCGCCGAGACCGCCACCCGGGTCCTCGACCGGCTCGGGGTCGGCGCCGGGCACACCGTGCTGATCCAGGGGGCGGCCGGAGGGGTGGGCACGATCGCCGTCCAGCTCGCGGCCGCCCGCGGTGCCACCGTCATCGGCACGGCGAGCGAGCACAACCATGACCTCCTCCGCTCGCTCGGAGCGCGGCCGACGACGTACGGGACGGGGCTCGCCGGACGGGTCCGCGCGCTGGCACCCGCCGGGGTGGACGCGGTGTTCGACTGCGCCGGGGGAGCGCTGCCCGACCTCGTCGCCATCGCGGGCGACCCGGCGCGCGTGGTGACGATCGCTCCCGACTTCACCGCGGCCGCCCACGGCGTGCACCTGTCGCACGGGGCCCCGGCCGGTGAGACGGGCGAGGCCCTCGTGACCGACGCCGATCCGCTGGCGGCCCACGGCCTCGCCATCGCGGCCGACCTCGCCGGCCGGGGACGGCTCCGGATCCCGGTCGCGGCGGTGTTCCCCCTCGCCGAGGCCGCGTCCGCGCATGAGCTGAGCGAGAGCCGCCATGCCCGCGGGAAAATCGTCTTGATGGGCTGAAGCGCCCCTCCCGCGTCTTCTATCGCGATGCCGAGATCGACTATGCGATAGCGGCGAAACTCGAAAAAGGGCTGAGGAATTGTTTCCCGAGGGGTGCTTCGATCAAAGAAACATGATCTTGAAGAGCGGTCTTCTAAGGGAAGAGAATCAAGTCTGAAAAACTGGTGCGTGCTGGAAGGACTCCGGAAGCCGGTCGCCGGTCTATTTTGACGAGGCTTTGTGCATACCGGCAAAGGAGCTGTGCATGCCCCCCCGTCGCGCCATGACCCTGGCAGGTGCCACCCTGGCACTGCTGTTCGGGACGGCCCTGCCGTCCACGGCGGAACCGCCCCGCCCCCCGTCCGCCGACCTCCGGGCCCCCATCATCGGCGGCTATCTCGTCACCGACGCCCCGTGGGCCGTATCGATCAACAAGGGCGGGGCGTTCACCTGCTCCGGCACCATCATCGCGCCGACGTGGGTCCTCACGGCGGCGCACTGCGTCGGCAGCGGCCTGACGGTGAACGTCGGCAGCGTCTACCGGTCGCGCGCCACCACGATCAACGTCAGCGACTACCAGGTGGCGCCGAAGGGCGACCTGGCCCTGGTGCATCTCGCCAGCCCCCACGAGACCACCTACTCGCAGCTCGCCGACGCCGATCCGCCCGTCGACGCGACCAACCAGATCTGCGGGTGGGGCAAGACCAGCTACAACGGCCCGTTCTCGGACCAGCTCAAGTGCGCCGACGTGAAAGTGACGTCCACCACCTGCTACGACCACCGCTACGGCCCGGCGATCTGCAGCACCAAGATCAACGGTGCCGCCTGGAGCGGTGACTCGGGCGGCCCGCAGCGGTACAACGACAAGCAGGTCGCCGTCGCGTCCACCGCCGACGGCAAGTCGGAGCAGACGTACGGGAGCGTGGCCCCCAGCCGCGCCTGGATCCGCACCATCGCCGGCGTCTGACATCCCCCGGACCGCCCGGCCGGATCTTCCCGGCCGGGCGTTCCGGGGACCACGCGCCTCTCAGGCCGTGAGGACGATCTTGCCGATCATCTCCCCGGCGTGCAGCGCCGCCAGCCCCTTGGCGGCCTCGGCCAGGGGGAGCGTGCGGTCGATCGTGGGACGCAGGCCGGTGTGGACCAGCAGGGACATCAGGTCCTCCAGCTCCTGCCTGCTGCCCATGGTGGAGCCCACCACCTCCAGCTGCAGGAAGAACAGCCGGTTCAGCTCGGCCGGAGGCGCCGCACCCGTGGTGGCGCCGGAGACCACCAGCCGCCCGCCGGGACGCAGCGCCCTCATCGAGTGCGCCCACGTCGCCTCGCCCACGGTCTCCATGACCGCGTCGACGCGCCCGGGCAGCCGCGCGCCGGGCTCGAACGCCTCATGCGCACCGAGCCGCAGCGCCGCGGCGCGCTTGGCCTCGGTGCGCGCGGTGGCCCACACCCGCAGGCCCGCCGCGCGCCCCAGCGCGATCGCGGCGCCGGCCACGCCGCCGGACGCGCCCTGGACGAGCACGGTCTGGCCCGGTCGCGCCCCGGCCTTCGCGAAGAGCATGCGGTAGGCGGTCAGCCACGCCGTCGGCAGGCAGGCGGCGTCCTCGAAGGACAGTTCGGGCGGCTTGGCCACCACGTTGCGCGCGGGCACGCTCACGTACTGCGCGAGCGTGCCCTGGTGCTTCTCGCTCAGCAGCGTGCGGGCCGGGTCGAGCGTCTCGTCCCCCGTCCAGCCGGGGCCGGCGACGACCGCGTGCACGACGACGTCCTCGCCCGTCGCCGTGTCCACCCCGGCCGCGTCACAGCCGAGGATCATCGGGAAGCGGCCGGGGGCGATGCCGACGCCGCGCAGCGTCCACAGGTCGTGGTGGTTGAGGCCGGCGGCGCGCACCGCCACCGTGGTCCACCCGTCGGCGGGCACGGGATCGGGGCGCTCTCCCACCTCCAGCGCCGAGAGCGGGTCGTCCGGGTCGGGTGCGGTCGCGTAGGCGGCGAGCAACGGTTACTCCGTTCGGGAGGGGCGGGACAGTGGTTCCAAGGGGCGGCCGGCGTCGTCGGGGCCGGTGCCGAGGATCTCCTCGGTGTGCTGGCCGACCGAGGGCGGCCCCGTGGTGAACGCCGACTCGACCACCGGAAGCGGCGAACCCGGCACGACCACCTCGCCGGACCCGCTCTCCAGGGGGATCGACCGCACCATCCCGCGGTGCCGGACATGCGGGTCGGACACCAGCGTGTCCACGCTGAAGATCGGGCTGCACGGCACGCCGACCTCGCCCATCCTCGCGACGACCTCCGCCACCGGGTGCGCGCGGGTCCACTCCTCGATGACGCCGTCCAGGTCGTCGCGGTGGTCGAGGCGGGTGTCGGCGCCCGCGCCGGTGAAGTACGCCAGCAGCCGCGGCGCCTCCACCACCCCCGCCAGCGCCGTCCACATCCGCAGGGTCATCGGCGCGAGGTACACGTAGCCGTCGGACGCGGTGTAGGTGCCGGCGTAGGACCGCCGCACCTTGCTGCCGACCCGGGTCGGGCTCACGCCGAGCTGCAGCGCCTCGGCCAGGCACGGCCCGAGCAGCGACATCATGCTGTCGAGCATGCTCAGATCGGTGAACGAGCCCTCGCCGGTGGCCTGCCGCCTGCTCAACCCGAACATCACCGCGAGCGCGGCGTACAGGCCGGTGACGTGGTCGGGTACGAACAGGCCGGCCTGCATCGGCGTCCCGTCGGGCTCGCCGGTCAGGTGCACCAGGCCCGACATCGCCTGGATGATGCCGTCGAAGGCGGGCCGCCGCGCGTACGGGCTGTCGTTGCCGAAGCCGCTCGCGTGCACGTAGACCAGCCGCGGGTTGATCTCCCGGGCGCGGTCGTAGCCGAAGCCGAGGCGCTCGGGGATGCCGACGGCGTAGTTGGTGACCACCACGTCGGCCGAGCGCAGCAGGGTGAGCAGCGACTCCTGCCCGCCGTCGGACTTCAGGTCGAGCATGACGCTGCGCTTGCTGCGGTTCAGCGCGTGGAAGTAGACGTCGTTATACGACAGGGGCTCGGTGCCCCGGCTGGCGTCGCCCTCCGGCGGCTCCACCTTGATCACGTCGGCGCCCTGGTCGGCGAGGATCTGGCTGCAGAACGGCCCGGCGATGTAGTGGCCGAACTCCAGGACGCGGATGCCGCTCAGGGGCGCGGCGCTCATGGGGTCACCTCTCCCGTGCCCTGGCCGTCCCGGATCACGGTGGTGTCCAGGCTCGGCATCCAGATGCCCTGCTCGGCGGCGAACTCGACGGCGCGCCGGTACCCGGCGTCGGCGTGGCGGGCGACGCCGCTGCCGGGGTCGTTGGTCATCACCCGGTCCACGCGCCGCGCGGCCAGCGCCGTCCCGTCGGCGACCACCACCATCCCGGTGTGGACCGAACGGCCGACGCCCGTGCCGCCGCCGTGCTGGACGCCCACCCACGTCGCCCCGCTGGAGGCGTTGAGCAGCGCGTTGAGCACCGGCCAGTCGGCGATGGCGTCGCTGCCGTCGGCCATCGCCTCGGTCTCCCGGTAGGGCGAGGCGACCGAGCCCGCGTCGAGGTGCTCGCGCCCGATCGCGACCGGCGCGCGCACCTTCCCGTCGCGGACGAGGTCGTTGATGACCCTGCCCGCGCGGGCGCGCTCGCCGTAGCCGAGCATGCAGGTGCGCGCGGGCAGGCCCTGCACGCGGACGTGGCGCCCGGCCAGCCGCAGCCACCGCGTCACCGACGGGTCGCCGGCGAACTCCTCCAGCATCGCGGCGTCGATCACGGCGATGTCGGCGGGGTCGCCCGACAGCGCGATCCAGCGGCAGTGCCCCTTGGCCTCGCAGAACAGCGGGCGGATGTAGGCCACGATGAACCCCGGGTAGTCGAAGGCCCGCTTGAACCCGCCGAGGTCGGCCTCCACGCGGATCCCGTTGCCGTACTCGAACACCTCGGCGCCGCGGTCCAGAAGCGCGCAGAGCGCCTCCACGTGGTCGGCCATGCTCGCGCGGGCGCGCATCACGTAGGTCTTGGGGTCGTGCGCGCGCATGTGGCCGGCCTCCTCCGGCGTCAGGCCGGGCACGGCGTACAGCAGGGGGTCGTGCGCCGAGGTCTGGTCGGTGGCGATGTCGACGGCGACGTCGCGGGCGACGATCTGGGGGAGCGCCTCGGCGGCGTTGGCGCGCAACCCGATCGAGAGGGCCCGGCGCTCGTCACGGGCCGTCCGCGCCAGGGCCAGGGCGTGATCGAGATCGTCGGCCTGGACGTCGAGGTAGCCCAGCCGCATCCGCCGGGCGATCTTCGCCTGGTCGACCTCCAGGCAGACGGCGACACCGCCGTTCATGGTGATCGCCAGCGGCTGCGCGCCGCCCATGCCGCCGAGGCCCGCGGTGACGGTCAGCGTCCCGGCGAGCGTCCCCCCGAAGCGCCGGGACGCCACGGCCGCGAACGTCTCGAACGTGCTCTGGAGGATGCCCTGCGATCCGATGTAGGCCCACGAGCCCGCGGTCATCTGCCCGAACATCGTCAGCCCGGCGTCCTCAAGACGGCGGAACTCCTCCAGCGTCGCCCACTCCGGCACGATCATCGCGTTGGAGATGAGCACCCGCGGCGCCCACTCGTGCGTGCGGAACACGGCCACCGGGCGGCCCGACTGCACCAGCATCGTCTCGTCGCCGCCCAGCCGGCGGAGCGTGTCGACGATCGCGTCGAAGTCCCGCCAGGACCGCGCGGCGCGGCCGTTGCCGCCGTAGACGACCAGGTCGCCGGGGCGCTCGGCGACGTCGGGGTCCAGGTTGTTCATGAGCATGCGCAGGGCCGCCTCCTGCGCCCAGCCCCGGCAGGTCAGGTCGCCGCCGTGGGGCGCCCTGACCGTCCGTGCTCCCGCCGTTCCCGTCATCGACTCTCCTCCGCTCACGTGGGTTGCCACCTATTCGCCCGGCTTCGCGGACCTCGGCCCGAACGGCTCGGGACGGAACGGGTCGTCGCGGGCGCCGAGGAACGCCCGCAGGCCGCCCTCGGCCTTCGCCTCGTTGAGCCGTTCGCGCTGCGGCCCGTAGGAGGAGTGGGCCAGCGCGTTGAGCGCGCCGTTGAGCAGCAGGCCGCTGTCGAGGCCGGCCGCGCGCAGGCCCAGCATGGTGATCGCCTTGTTCAGCCGCACCGACGCCTCGGGCACCAGCGCGATGCGCCGGCCCAGCCGCCGCGCCGCCGCCAGCAGCTCGCCGGGCTCGACGACCTCGTTGACCACGCCGATGCGCAGCGCCTCGGCGGCGTCGAAGTGGTCGCCGGTCAGGGCGTAGCGGTTGGCGCTCTTCCACCCGCACAGCGCCGCGAACAGGAAGATGGAGCTGGAGGTCATCCGCACCTCGGGCTGGGCGAAGACCGCGTCTGTGGAGGCGATGGTGATGTCGCAGGCCAGGCTGTACCAGAACCCGCCGCCCATGCACCAGCCGTTGACCGCGGCGATCACCGGCTTGGACAGGCTCCAGATCTCCCTGAGGTGGTCGAGCTCCTCGTAGTTGCGCTCGTACCAGTCGGCGATGACGTCCGACGGGTAGCGGGACGCGGGGCCGGACTGGTTCTGGCCTGTGGCCGCGGACATGTCGTAGCCGGAGCAGAACGCCCGGCCCGCCCCGGTCAGAACGATCGCGCGGACGTCCGGGTCGGCGCCGGCGCGGCGCAGGGCGTCGTGCAGTTCCCGTTCCAGGTCGAACGACAGGGCGTTCATGACCTCGGGCCGGTTGAGGGTGATGGTGGCGACGGCGTCGTCCACCTCGTACAGGATCGTTGCGTAGTCCACGGGGGTGTGTTCCTCACGTGTCTGCGGCGGGCACAGGGCCGGGGCGGTGCTTCCGCCCAGGGACGCCCTGGTGCCGCCGGATTGCTCTCGGACGACGGTCCGGTGGCCGTCGCCGTCCGCCCGGCCGGCGCGGGGTGCGGGTGCCGGGCCGCTCATGGCGCCGTCCGCCCGGACGCGGCGACGATCCGCAGGTCGAGCACCCGCACGCCCTGTCCCTCCGGCAGCACGGCGACCGGGTTCAGGTCGATCTCCACCTCGGCCTCGCGTAGGTCGGCGGCCATCCGCGCGACGCGAAGGACGAGGCCGGCGAACGCGTCGGCGTCGGCCGGCGGGGCACCGCGGTAGCCGGCGAACAGGCGCGCCAGCGGCGTGCCGTCCACCATCCGCCGCACCTCGCGGGACGACACCGGCGGCAGCGCCAGCGCCGGGTCCGGTTGCAGCTCGACGAGCGTCCCGCCGGCGCCGAGCGCCAGCACCTGCCCGAACACCGGGTCGAGCCCGCACCCGACGAACGCCTCGACGCCGCCGGTGACCATCTCCTCCACCATGACCCGCGGCGCCGGCTCGCCGAGGTGCCGCGCCACCGACGCGGTGACGGCCTCGTAGGCCCCGCGCACCTGCGACGGCGTGGACAGCCCGACCGCGACGCCGCCGAGGTCGCTCTTGTGCACCACCTTCGGCGACGCGGTCTTGAGCACGACCGGGTACCCGACCGAGCCGGCCGCCGCGGCCGCGCCGCCGGCCGACTCGGCGATGACCCGCCGCGGCAGCCGCAGCCCGTACCGCCCGGCCAGGTCGGCGAGCACGTCGTGCGGCACCTGCCCGGCGGGGGAGGCGTCGAGCGCCTGCCGCACCGCCGCCAGGGACGCCGCCCGCCGCCCGTCGTCGGCCGCCGCGCCTGCCGCCGTGTCGGCCACCGCCGCGGACGGTGCGCCGTCCGGCGCGGCGCGGGCGTGCGCCGCCACGGTGGTCACCGCGGCCACCGCCGCCATGCCGGCGCGGGTGCCGTGGACGACGGGGATGTCCGATCCGGCCAGCGCCACGGCGGCGAACGGGTGCAGCCCGCCGCCGTAGTTCGACAGCACCATGACCGGCGTGCCCGTGCTCCGCCGGACGCCCGGAAGGGTCTCCAGCAGGCGGGTGTAGGAGCCGGCCAGCCGCTCGCCCAGTGACGGCGGCGCGTCCAGGATGACGGTGAGGAGGTCGACCCCCTCGTCGGCGGCCACGGCCGCCGCGAGCCGCCCGAACCGCTCGGGATCGCCCACCAGCTGCCCGGTCCCGTCGAGCGGGTTGGCGATCGTCGCGAAGTCCGGCAGGATCCGCGCGAGCTCATCGCGGGTCCCCGGCGACAGCCGCGCGAGCCGCAGCGGCCCGCCGCCCCCGCCGCCCCTGCCGCCCTCGTCGTCGGCGGGACGGTCTCCCGCGTCGCCAGGCAGGGCCCCGAAATCGGCGGCGACGTCCGCGACCAGACCCGTCTCGCCACCGGACAGCCCGACGAACGCGACCCGGTCCCCGGCGGGGCGGGTGCGCAGGGTGGACAGCGCCACCAGCGCCTCGGTCAGCTCGTCGAAGTCGGCGGCCGCGACGATCCCGGCCCGCCGGCAGAACGCCTCGTAGGCCCGCGCGTCCCCGGCGATCGCGCCGGTGTGGGAGGCGACGTTGCGCGCGCCCAGCTCCGTCCGGCCCACCTTCAGGGCCACCACCGCGACGCCGTGGTCGTGTCCCTTCCGGACCGCGGCCATGACGCCCTCGGCGTCGCTGAGCCCCTCCACCACCAGGCCGACCGCCCGGGTGGACGGATCCTGGACGAGGTAGTCGAGGTAGTCGGCCAGGCCGGTCACGGTCTCGTTGCCGCTGGAGACGACGTAGGAGAACCCGAGCCGCCCGGAACCGGCCAGCAGGATGCATCCCGAGCCCGACTGGGACACCACGGCGACCGGCCCGGGGCGCAGGTCCGCGCCGTAGCCGGCCCCGGTCAGCCACAGGCCGCGGCCGGGGTTGAACACCCCCATGCAGTTCGGGCCGACCAGGCTCATGCCGTAGCGGCCCGCCAGCTCCCGCAGCCGGGCGGCACGCTCCGCGCCGCCGGCGGTCTCCTCGAACCCCGAGGCGTAGACGACGACACCCCGGCAGCCCTTCTCACCGGCCTGCTCGACCAGCCCCGCCACGCTGTCGCCGGGTGTGCAGACGAGCGCCACCGTCGGGGTGTCGGGCACCTCGGCCAGCGACCGGTACACCGGGACGGCGCCGACGTCCCGGCCGCTCGGATGGACGCCGTAGACCGCGCCGCCGAAGCCCGACCGCCGGAGGTTGCCGAGGATCCGGCCGCCGGTCGAGCCCGGCCGCGCCGACAGCCCGACGATCACGATGCTCTTCGGGTCGAGCAGGTCCGCCAGCGCGGGCTGGCGGTAGGTCCGGCCGCTACCGCTCATGGGGCACCGCCACCACCTGGGTCGTGTCGAGGTAGGCCGTCAGCGTGCCGCCGTGCCGGATCGACTCCCGGGCGTCGCGGGGGAGGGTGGCGCGCAGCGGCACGCCCTCGGCGGTGCGGACGGTGACGCGCACGGCGTTGCCCAGGTACAGGTCGTCGAGCACGTGCAGGTCGAGGCGGGCCGGCGCCGACCCGGCCGGCGCCAGGCTGAGCGCCTCCTCGGGGATGCTGAGGCCGACCCGCTCGGCGGACTCCAGCGGCTGCCCGCACGCGACCTCGATGTCACGGCCCGCGAACCCGACGCGCGCCCGGCCGCCGGTGACGCCGGCGAGGGTGGCCTCGGCGACGTTGTGCCCGCCGAAGAAGCTCGCGACGAACCCGTTGCGCGGGCGGGTGTAGAGCTCCTCGGCGGTGCCCGTCGCGTCGATGCGCCCGTCGTGCATGATGACGATCCAGTCCGAGAGGGTCAGCGCCTCCTCCCGGTCGTGGGTGACGTAGACGGTCGTCGCCGCCGCCTCCTGGTGCAGCCGGCGCAGTTCCACGGCCATGCGCATGCGCAGCTCGCGGTCCAGCGCGCCGAGCGGCTCGTCCATCAGCAGCAGCTGCGGCCGGAAGGCCAGCGCGCGGGCGACGGCCACCCGCTGCTGCTGCCCGCCCGACAGCTCCCGCGGCAGCCGGCCGCCCAGCGCGCCCATCCCGACGAGCTCCAGCATCTCGGCGACCCGCCGTTCGCGGTCCTGCTTCGGCCGGCGGCGCATCTTCAGCCCGTAGGCGATGTTGTCCGCGGCGGTCATATGCGGGAACAGCGCGTAGTTCTGGAACACCATCCCGATCTCGCGCGACGCCGGCGGCACACGGGTGACGTCCCGGCCGTCGATGAGGACCTCGCCGCGGTCGGGGGCGAGGAACCCGGCGACGACCCGCAGGATCGTTGTCTTCCCCGAGCCGCTCGGCCCGAGGACCGTGACGAAGCTGCCGCGGTCGGCGACCAGGTCGATGCCGCGCAGCGCCTCGGTGCCGCCGAAGCGCTTGATCAGGCCGCGCAGTTCCAGCCCGGCCGGCGCGGGTGTCGCGGCGGGTCCGGGTCCGGTCCCGGCCTCCTGCCGCGGCTCCTTCCGTGCCCTGACGTTCATACCTTCCTCCGCAGCATGAATGCGAGCGAGCCGACGACTCCGGTGCCCGCCATGAGCAGGGTCGCGATCGCGGTGATGTTGGGATCCAGTCCGGTCTTGACGTTGTCGAAGATGGCCTTCGGGAGCGTCACGGTCCCCGGCCCGCCGAGGAAGTTGATGAGCACCGCCTCGTCGAAGCCGGTGATGAACGCGAAGATGTAGGCCGCCCCGATGGCCGGCAGCAGCTGCCGCAGGGTGATCCCGACCATGGCCCGCGGCCGTGACGCGCCGAGGGTCATCGCGACCAGCTCGGTCTCCGCGGGCAGCCGGGCCATCGCCGAGCCGAGGATCAGCAGCACGAACGGCAGCCCGTGCACCGCGTAGGTCAGCACGAGCGCCCCGAGGTTGCTCGTGAGCCGGAACTGCACGAACAGCGTGTACAGCGCCACGGCGTAGGCGACGCCCGGGATGACCAGCGGGCTCAGGCCGATGGCCTGCAGCAGCCCCTTCAGCGGCAGCCGCGACCGGTGCAGCGCGAACACCGCCGGGATGCCGATCAGCAGCGAGATCGCCGCCGAGACGGTCGCCAGCTTGAACGACAGCACCATCGCGTCGATCCAGGTGCCCGAGCCGAAGAACGACCGGTACTGCCGCAGCCCCCATTCCTCGGGCGGGAACTGGAGCACCTCGGCGTTGGAGAAGGACAGCACGACGACGCACAGGATCGGGACGCCGAGGAACAGCACCGCGGCCGCGCGCACGACGAGGTCGGCCACCTTCACGCCGCGGGCGAGGGCCCGGCGCCCCGCCGTGTCGGGCACGGTCCGCGGGGCGGTGTCGGCTGCGGCCGCCGGCCGCAGGATGCCGGTCGTCATCCGAGTGCCCTCCGCATCCGCTCCTTGCCCACCAGGCGCAGCCCGCCGAGGATGACCAGGGCGGCGACGATCAGCAGCAGCACCGAGGCCACCGCGGCCTGCTGGGGTTCGAACAGGTTGAAGATGTCGTCGGCGATGAGGCTCGCGGTGAACGGCGCCGTGGCCCCGCCGAGCAGGACGGGTGTCAGGTAGTAGCCGATGCAGATCACGTAGACGATCACCGTCGAGGCCAGCAGCCCGGGCAGCGCCAGCGGCGCCACCACGTCCCGCAGCGCCCGCACCCGCGAGGCGCCCATGCTCTCGGCGGCCTGGACGAGGTTCAGGTCGATGGTGACGTAGACCGCGTACAGCGGCAGCACCGCGTAGGGCAGCATCTGGTAGGTCATGCCGGCCACCACCGCGAACCGGGTGCGCAGCAGCTGCATCGGCTCGTCGATGACGCCGAGCGACGTCAGGGTCCGGTTGACCACGCCGAAGCGTTCCAGGAGCACGGTGAAGACGTAGATCTTCATCACCGCTCCCATCCACAGCGGCATGAACACCGCCAGCGCGATGACCATGCGGGTCGCCCGGCTCCTGGTCGTGCGCAGCGACCAGGCCAGCACGGCGCCGACCACCACGACGATCACCGTGACGATCAGCGAGGTGACGCAGGTCGTCCACAGCGTGCGCCGCGCCGCCGGGCTGTGGAAGAAGTCGCTGAAGTTCCCGAATCCGTCGGGTTCGCCGAAGGCCGTCCGCAGCAGCTCGACGAACGGGTAGAGGATGAACACGCCGGCGGCGACGAGGAACGGTGCGATCAGCCCCAGCCCGGTCAGGCCGGAGAACGTGGACTGCCATCCCCTGGTGCGTGTTCGGCGGCTCATCCGCAGCATGTGCTCATCTCCTGGTCATCTCCCATCCGGGCTCGTCGGTGGACGGTTCGTCGCCGGGCGTCGCGCGGCGCGGGGCGCGCCCTGAGGGGCGGCCCGGCCGGCGCGGCGTGCCGGTGGCGGATCCCGTTCGCCGCCGGCACGCCCGCCGTCAGCCGACGAGGATCTCGCGGAGCGCCTTCCCGAGCTCCTGCTGCTGCTTGGCCCCGGCCTTGCCGTCGACGAGGGTGACGCCGGTCTTGTTGATCGGCAGGTTCTTCACGACCTCGGGCGACAGGTACTTCTCCATGTCGCGCCCGCCGGTGCCGCTGTAGATCTTCTCGGTGAACTTCGCCTGGTTCTCCCGGTGGTTGGCGTACCACTTGATGAACTCGAAGGCGGCGTCCTTGTTCTTGGCGCCCTTGGTGACGCACCAGCCCTCGTCGAAGAGCAGGCCGCCGTTCCAGAAGAGCTTCAGTTCCGGGACCTGCTTCATCGCCGACACCAGCACGGTGTTCGGCGCCTGCATGATCGCGACCTCGCCGTCCACCACGGCCTGCTGCATCTGCGCCGGGCTCGTCGACCACACCGGGACGTTCGGCTTGATCCTCTTGAGGGCGTTCATCGCCCGGGGGACGTCGACGGGGAAGAACTGCTGGGGCGCGACCCCGTCGCCCTCCAAGGCGAACAGGCTGGTGAAGATGGGGTTGTTCGCGGTGATGCCCCTCGTCCCGGGGAAGGACTTCACGTCGAAGAACTCACGCGGGTTCGTGGGGCACTTCTTCACCAGCTTGGTGTTGCAGCCGATGAGGTTCACCGTGCCGCCGTGGTCGAGGTAGTACGGCTCCGAGGGGCTGGGCCGGATCGCGCCGTCGGCGACCACGGGCGAGATGTCGGTGACCAGCGACGGGGGGAACTTCTCGAGGTTGCCGTCCAGGACGAGCTTCGAGGTGTCCCCGCCCGGCGCCTCCAGCAGGTCCCACTCGACGTTGTTCCCGGCGCGCTGCGCGGCGACCTTGGCCGCGAAGCCGCCGCCGGGCGTGGCGATGGTCACCTTGATCCCGGTGTCCTTTTCGAACTGGTCGTAGAAGAACTCCTTGTTCGCGGCCGTGAACGACCCGCCCCAGCCCGCGATGACCAGGGTGCGGCCGGAGCCGCCGCCGGAGTCGGAGCCCGAACCGCAGCCGGCGGCCGTGGCCGCGACGGCCGCCGCGAGCGCCCCCGCCACGAGGACCGTCAGCCGGCCGGGCCTCTCGCGCCCGCCGCGGGCGTGCATTCTCTGGGAAGACATGTCATCCTGCTCCTTCTCGTGCCGTGTGCGATGACCGTGCGATCTCCCGGTGCGCGACCCTCTGGTGTGCCGGACTCTGGTGCGCGACCCCCTCGCGGGCGGCCGGCGGCACCCTGAGGTGCCAGTCGGTGCTCCGCTGGTAGGCGTCGGCGACGCGCAGTACCGTGCTCTCACCGAACGGCCGGCCCACCACCTGGAACGACAGGGGCAGTCCGGTCGCGGTGAAGCCGCAGGGCACGGCGGCCGCGGGGAGCCCGGCGGCGTTCCACAGTCCGTGGAATCCCGGCCGCGTCAGCGCGGCGGCCATGTCGGCCGACGCGATCGGCGCGGCGGCGGTGAGCGCCACCGGTGTGAGGAGGACGTCGACCTCCGCGAAGACCTTCGCCAGGACCCGCCGGAACAGCGCCCGGACCCGCTGGGCCTGGACGTAGTCGGCGCCGGTGAAGAACGCGGCGCGCGCGAGCAGCTCGCGGGTCGACCGCCCGTACTCGTCCCACCTGCCCACCAGGTTCTTCCGGTGGTAGGCGAACGCCTCGGAGAGGAACGTGATGTTGTTCGCGTCGTTCGCCTCCTGCGCGTGGGCCACGACGACGTCGGTGAGCGTCGCGCCGGCCCGCGCCAGCTCGCCGGCGGCGCGCAGCACGCCGCCGCGGACCTCGCCGTCGAGCAGCGGCGAGTCCAGGAAGTACCGTGTCGGCACGCCGATCCGGATGCCGTCGGCCCCGCCCCCGCGCGTGTGCTCGGCGTAGCGGCCGGCCGGAACCGGCGAGGAGTACGGGTCGCCGGGGTCGTGGCCGGCGACGGCGTCGAGGATCAGCGCGCAGTCGTAGGCGCTGCGGGCCATCGGCCCGACGGTGTCGAGGCTGAACGCGCACGGGACGACGCCGCTCTTGGGCACCCGGCCGAAGGTGACCTTCAGCCCGGTGTGGCCGTTCGCGCCGGCCGGGCCGCGCACCGACCCGCCCGTGTCGGTGCCGAGCCCGCCCAGCGCCAGCCCCGCGCTGACCGCGATGGCCGTCCCCGAGCTCGACCCCATCGGCGTGTGGCCGGGGTTCCAGGGGTTGCGGGGGAACGGGAAACGCGCCGTGCCGCCGTGCGCGGGCTCGGCGGGAAGGCCGCAGGCGAACTCGTTCGTCGTGGCCTTGCCGAGCAGGACGCTTCCCGCCGCGCGCAGCCGCGCCACGGCCGGAGCGTCCGCGCCGCCGCCCCAGCCGGGGTCGAGGACCTCGCTGTTGGCCCGGGTCGGGGCGTCGCGGGTGGCGATGACGTCCTTGACCACCAGGGGGATCCCCTGGAGCGGCGACCGGTCGCGGCCGCGCGCGAAGTCCGCGTCGGCCTCCTCCGCCGCCGCGAGCGCCTCCGTCCCGCACACGGTGACGTAGGCGCCCAGCCCGCCGTCGAGCCGCGCGATCCGGTCGAGCACCGTCCGCGTCAGGTCCGCCGAGGTCACCGTGCCGGCGCGCAGCTCGGCGGCGGCGTCCTCGATGGTCAGCGGCAGGGGCGGTGTCATCGCGGGTGCCCGTCCTCTCCGGGCAGCGCGGAGGTCAGCGTCATGGCGACGGGGTCGGCCGGCGGGTCCTCGCGCAGGTCCAGGGCCGCCAGCGCGTCGGCCTTCGCACGCAGCACGGGGTGCCCCGCGGTGATCCGGCCGATCTCCTCCTCGGAGAGGGAGAGCCCGGCCGCGAGCAGCGCGCCGATCGCCACGGCGTTCGACGATTCAGCGGTGATATGCGGTTCACTCACTTCGAATCGCCCCTTCGATTACAGCCTTTTGGTCGATTGCGTTGTCCATTGCGGCGAACTTCGGTCGTCGCCTGTGGGTACGATCGACCGCGCCGCCCGACCGCGAGGAGAAGCGCGTGAGTACCGAACCGCTGCGTACCGATGTGAACGGCCCGGTGGGGCTGGTCGAGATCCGCAGGCCGCACCGGCGCAACGCCATCGACTCGGCGGCCGCGACGCTCCTGGCCGAGGCGGTCGCCCGCCTCGACGCCGACCCCGGCGTCACCGCGATCGTGCTGTGCGGCGAGGGCGGCGACCTCTCCTCGGGGGCCGACACGGGCGAGCCCGCGCCGGACCCGGCGGCCGTCCCGTGGCGCGAGACACCTCATGCGCGGCTGCTCCGCGCCGTGCGCACCACCGCGCTGCCGGTCGTCGCCGCGGTCGAGGGCTGGGCGCTCGGCCTGGGGCTCGGCCTCGCCGGCGCGTGCACGTACGCCGTGGCCGGCTCCTCGGCCCGCTTCGGGTTCCCCGAGGCGCGGTCCGGATACTTCCCGATGGGCGCGGTGCCCAACGTGGTCCGCCGGGTCCGGCCGGACGTCGTGCTGCGCTGGGCGCTGACCGGCCGGTACTTCGACACCGAGGAGGCCGCGGCGCACGGCCTGGTCACCGACGCCGTGCCCGCCGGGCAGGCGCTCGCGGCCGCCCTCGACCTCGCCGCCGCGCTCGGCTCGGCCCCCCGCCACGTTGTGACCGAGGGCATGGCGTGGCTGCGGCAGTGGGCCGACCACGCCGCCCGGCCGCTCGACGAGTGGTCGGAGGCGCGCATGACCTTCGAGGGGCCGCCCGCGCGGCCGCCGCGGTGAGGTGCCGCCGGGGTCCTCACGCGATCCCCGCCCGCCACCGCCGCAGGGCCGGCACCAGCGGCCGCCCGTCGGCGCCGCGGCTGATCCACAGGCGCTGAAGCCGGCGCCGGTGGCCGGGGTCCGACGGGTCGTCGACGAACCCGGTACGCGAGTGGATCACCGTGTGGTTGTTGACGAACTCCATGTCGCCGGGCCGCGGCTCCACGTGGACCGCCGTCCCCGGGCGGCGCAGCAGCGACTCCAGGTACATCAGGCAGGTCATCTCCTCGGCGTTCAGCCGCGGGACCTCCTCGAACCGCATCGCGCTGATGATCCGCTTGGGCGACAGCGAGCAGGTCAGCGCGCCGCCGGCGACGGAGAAGATCGGCCGCGGGCTCCAGCCGGGCTCGCCGTCGGGCTGCCGGCCGTCCCAGTCGGTGGCGAAGTCCCGGTAGACCAGCTCCAGCCATTCGGGATGCTCGGCGACCAGGGCGTTGTAGATCGTCGCGGTGCTGGCCACCACGCGTGCGCCGCCGCTCCGGGCCGGGGCCAGGCACAGGTAGCCCGTGACGTCGGCGGGGTCGGTGTGGAACGGCGCGCCCGCCTTGCTGGCGTGGCTCCCGCTCCGCTGGGCGGGGTGGCGGGGGTCCTCCAGGACCTCGGCCAGGTCGCCGTCGCGGTTCTGCGGCACGACCTCGCCGATGTGCCGGGCGAGCGTCCACTGGATCCGCGACGCCTGCTCGGGCGAGTACCGCGTCCCGAGCGGGAGGCCGCGCAGGACCACGTAGCCCGCGCCGTTCTCAAGCCTCTCGACCAGGTCGGCGGCCAACCCGGCGAGGCCGGGGGCGGGAAGGTCCCCGCGCGCCGGCCCGTGGACCGGGCGGCCGGCCGCCGCGGCGAGCGCCTCGTCGGCGGCGTCCAGCTCGGCGGGGGTGAGGTGCCGCACGAACGCCTCGTCGGACGGCAGGTCGGCGGCGGTCCACACGTTCGGGCCGGTCACCGGCCGGTTCAGTACTTGCGTGCTCACGATGAACTCCTGATCGCTGCGGGGACGGGGGTCACGCCGACCGCGCCCACTCCAGGCGCGGGATGCCGCTGCGCCAGTAGTGGTACTCGGGGCACACGACCCGGCCGGTGTCGGGGCGGCTGACCCACAGGCGCAGCAGGTGCCGCTGGAAACGCGGGTCGTCGGGGTCGTCCACGAAGCCGGTGCGGCTGTGCACCGTCACGAAGTTGTTGACGAACTGGATGTCGCCGACCTCCAGCGTCATGTCCAGCGCGATCCCCGGCCGGGTCGGGATCTCGTCGAGGAACAGCAGGCACGACACCTCACGCGCGCTGAGGCGCGGCACGTCCGGGAACCGGGTCGCGCTGATGATCCGGCCGGTGCGGTAGGCGGCCGACAGCAGGCCGTCCACGGAGGAGTACAGGCGCGAGTAGTACCAGCCGGGGCTGCCGGGCGGCTCCTCGCTGACCCAGTCGGTCGGGAACCGCTTGTAGAGGATGTCGAGCCACTCCGGGTGCTCCTCCAGCACGATGTTGTAGGCGGTCATCGCGCTGGCGACGAGGCTGATGCCCCCGCTCCGCGCCTGGTTCAGGCACATCAGCCCGACGATGTCGGTCTGGTCGGTGTGGAACGCGGCCGCCGAGGCCGTCGCGTACCCCCGCGCGTTGTGGCCCTTGGCGCCGAGGTTCCGGATGTGCCCGATCAGCTCGCCCTTGCGGTTCTGGGGGACCAGCTCGCCCATGTGCAGGCCGATGGCCCAGTAGATCTTCGTGGCCTCCTCGACGCTGTAGCGGTCGTGGATCGGCAGGCCCCGCAGGAGCACGAACCCGGTGCCGTGCTCGAGCTCGTCGACGACGTCGCGGACCTTCTCCGCGAAGCCCGGCAGCGGGAAGTCGCGCTTGGACAGCCCCTGCGCCGGTGTGTCCCGGACGCCCGCCAGCGCCCGGTCGAACTCCAGGAGGTCGTCCTCGGTGAACCTCCGCGCGTAGGACTCCTCGTCGCCGATGTCGGCCGCCGTCCAGACGCTCCGCCCGGTCACCGGTTCTCTCACTGTCTCCACCATCACCCGAACTCCAAGAAGGGATCGACGATCACGCGGCGGGCGCGCCACCGCGGGGGACGGCCCGCAGGGCACGTCTCGCCCAAGGCGTGGCGCCTCTCCCGTGCCACGCCGTCTGTTGTGGATCTGCCTGTTCGTTGTCGTGGCCGGCCGCCCCGCGCGGCCGGGACCATGGTCCGCTCGTGGCTAGACCACGGTTCCGTGCCTGTCGTGGAGCCGGGCCAGCAGTTTCGCGATGGTGAGCAGCTGGATCTGCGAGGTGCCCTCGTAGATCCGGAAGATCCGGCAGTCCCGGTAGAGACGCTCGATCTCGCTCTCCTTCACGTAGCCGTAGCCCCCGTGGATCTGGAGGGCCTTGTCGACGGCCTGGAAGCAGTTCTCGCTCGCCACGTACTTGGCGATCGAGCCCTCCCGCCGGACGTCCTCGTCCCGGTCGCGCAGCGCCGCCGCGTGGTAGGCGTGCAGGCGCCCCGACCGGACCAGCGTGTCGATCTCGGCGAGCAGCAGCTGGATCGCCTGGAGCTCGCGGATCGGGCGGCCGAACTGGATCCGCGTGGACGCGTATCCGGTCGCGAGGTCCAGGGCCCGCATCGCGACGCCGTTGGCCAGCGCCGCCACGTCGATGCGCGCGCTGTTGAGGACCTCCAGCGCGATGCGGCCGCCCTCGCCCGGATCGCCGAGCGTGGCGGACCGTTCCACCCGGACGCCGTCGAGGGACACCTCGTAGGCGTGCTCGCCGCGGATGCCGAGCTTCTCGATGGGTGAGGAGAAGCCGAGGCCCTCGGCGCCGGTGGGGACGAGGAACGCGGTGATGCCCCGGAAGCCCGCGCCGGGTTCGGTCATGGCGAACACGACGAGCACGTCGGACTCGCGGGCGTTGCTGGTGAAGGTCTTGCCGCCCGTCAGCGTCCAGCCGTCCGGCCCGGCCGTGGCGCGGGTCCGGATCCGGCTGATGTCGGAGCCGGCGTCCGGCTCGGTCAGGGCGAAGGCGGCCCGGAACGATCCGGCGGCGAGGCCGGGCAGGTACCGCTTGCGCTGCTCGGGCGAGCCGAACCCGCGCAGCGTCTCCATGCCGAGGTAGTGGCCGGCGAACACCGATCCCAGCGACGCGTCGGCGTAGGCGACCTCCTCCATCGCGAGCACCTGGGTGACCATGTCCAGGCCCAGGCCGCCGAACTCCTCGGGGACCGTGATGCCCATGAGCCCCATGCCGGCCAGCCGGCCGACCAGCTCGGCCGGGTACTCCGCCTCGGCGTCCCGCCGCGCCGCGCCGGGCATCACCTCCTTGCGGCAGAACTCCCGCAGGGTGGCGCGGAACTCCTGCCGCTGGTCGTCGAGCAGGTCAAACATCGTGGTCCTCCCGTCCGCCCCCGGTGCGCACCGGTTCGTCCATCCACCCGGCGACGAGGTGGTCGTGCTGGCCCGGCTCCGGCGCCGGGAAGGCGTCCTGGCGCGAGCCCGTCACCCGGAAGCCGTTGTCCAGCGTCGGGAAGCCGTCGGTCTCGGCGCGCACCATGCCGCGCGCCTCGGCCTGCCCGTGGCGCAGTGCCTCGCGGACGCCGAGCACCGGCCCGCAGGGTACGCCCGCCGCCGACAGCACCTCGATGACCTGGTCCCGCGTCCGGCCGGCGAGCTCCGCCTCCAGTTCCTTCTGCAGGTCGCGCCGGTGCCGTCCGCGCTCGTCGTCGGTGCGGAAGCGGGCGTCGCGGGTCCACTCGGGGTGGCCGAGCGCCGACGCGAGCGCGGCGAACAGCGGGTCGTTGGCCACCGCGATCGCGACCGGCCGGTCGCGGGTGGCGAAGGTGCCGAACGGCGCGCTGATCGCGTGGTGGCTGCCGGCGGGCCCGATCGGCTCGTCGGTGAGCAGCGCGCGCATCGCGACGGACTCCAGGATGGACAGCAGCCCGTCGAACATCGCCACGTCGACGTGCTGGCCGCGCCCGGTCCTCGCCCGCTCGTGCAGCGCCGCCAGCACGGCGGTCGCGGCGTACAGGCCGGGCACGACGTCGCCGACGCTGACGCCGGCCCGCGCCGGCGGCCCGCCGTCCGGCCCGGTCACCGACATCAGCCCCGACGCCGCCTGGACGATGAGGTCGTAGGCGGGCCGGCCGGACAGCGGCCCGGTGCGGCCGTAGCCGCTGATGCTGACCGCCACCAGCCGCGGGTTGATCTCCAGCAGCCGCTCGGGCGGGAAGCCGAGCCGGTCGATGACCCCGGGCCGGAAGTTCTCGACGAGCACGTCGGAGCGCCGGACGAGCCCGGTGAGCGCACGGCGACCCCCGTCGGACTTCAGGTCCAGCGTGATGCCGAACTTGTTCCGGTTGAGAAGCCGGTGGTAGCTGCTGGTGCCCTGGTAGAACGGCCCGAACCGCCGGGCGTCGACGCCCCCGGGCGGCTCGATCTTGATGACCTCGGCGCCGAGGTCGGCGAGGATCCGGCCGCAGAGGGGACCCGACAGCACACGCCCGAGATCGAGCACCCTGATGCCGCCGAGCGCGGCGGGCCCGTGCGGTCCCCGTGCCTGATCGCTCACCGCGCACCGCCCTCGGCCACCGGGGGTCGTCTCCGCGCGGTCATGCCCGGGCCTCCGCGTCCGTGCGGCCCGCGACGGTCACCGGGCGCCGTGCCCCGCCGCGTGCGACGACACCGTCCTTGATCACCGATGACACGAGGTTGGCTCCGAAGCGGTTGACGACCATCTCGTGGGACGGAACGTTCCAGACCACGGCATCCGCCCGCTTGCCCGTTTCCAAGCTGCCGATGTCGGCGTCCCTGCCCAGCGAGACGGCGGCGTTGATGGTGCTCATGTGCCACGCCTCGCCGTAGCCGAGCCGGTAGAGGCGGGCCGCGAGCTGCATGACGGCCTGCATCGAGAGGGTGGGGCTGCTGCCGGGGTTGTAGTCGGTGGCGAGCACGACCAGCGCACCGGAGTCGATGAGCCGCCGGTAGCGCTCGGCCAGCCGCGGGTGCCGGGCGTCCGACCACGAACCCCCGCGGGGCCCGGGCACCATGTCCATGAGGTGATAGGTCACGCCGGGCAGCAGCGTCGCGGCGGTGCCCGAGTCGGCGAACATCCCGATGGCCCGGTCGGAGACGTGCTCCAGGTGGTCCACCGACGCGGCGCCCGCCTCGATCGCCATCTCCGCGCCGCCGCCGTAGCCCGTCTGGTCGGCGTGGACGCGCAGCCCGTACCCGTGCTCGCGGGCGGCGCGGGCGATCCGCTCGCATTCGGCGGGGGTGAAGCCCGCCGGGTCGCAGGTCACGTCGCAGTACTCCGCCAGGTGGCGCACCTCGGCCAGCTGCGCGACGACGCCGTCGAGGTGGCGGCCGCGCGGCGTGCCCTCCGGCGGGACGTGCGCGCCCAGGAACGTTCCGACCAGGTCGACCGGATGGTCGAGGGCCGCGGTGACCTCCAGGATCCGGCGCTCGGACGCGGGCGTCAGGCCGTAGCCCGACTTCGCCTCCGCGGTGGTCGTGCCGTGCGCCAGCATCGTGTCCAGCCGGGCGAGCGCGCCTTCGCGCAGCCGCCGGAACCCGGCCGCCCCGGTCGTGCGGGCGGTGTGCTCGATGCCGCCGGCGAGCGTGCCGGGCGCGGTGCCGAGCACCTTGTGCCCCCACTCCTCGTGCCGGGAACCCTCGTGCACCAGGTGCGTGTGCGTGTCCACGAACCCGGGCGTGACCAGCTTGCCGGTGGCGTCGAGCACCTCGCGTCCGGCGAAGCGCGCGAGCACCTCGGCGGAGGCGCCGACCGTCATGATGCGGCCGCCGTCGATGGCGAGCGCGCCGTCGGCGATGCGCTCGGGACGGCCGAGCGCGGCGCCGCGGACGCCCCGTCCCGACACGGGCCGGCACGTGAGCACCTCGGCCGCGTGGGCGATCACGAGGTCGACCCGTGTCGGTGTCCCGCCGCTGGACAGCTCGCCGCTCATCTGCCACCCTGTCATCTAGTAAAAATCGAAGGTCACTAGATGAAAGCACACGGCCGAGTGCCAGGGCAAGCAATCGGTGCAAGACGACCACGGAGGACGAACAGGGTGTCGACAGACAACGGTCGGGTGCCGACGCGCACCGTGGAACGGGCTCTGACGCTGCTGGTGGAGGTCGCCACCAACGACGGCCTCGGCCTGGTGGAGCTCGCGCGGCGGGTCAACCTGAGCCCCGCGACCGCGTCACGGCTGCTGCGCACGCTGGAGGCGACCGAGTTCGTCCGGCGCGAGGAGGACGGCGCGTACCACGGTGCGAGCCGGCTCATCCAGGTGGCGGCCCGGTTCATGAGCAGCGTCCCGCTGTACCGGCTCGCGGAACCGCACCTCGCGGCACTGCGCGACGAGGTGGGGGAGAGCGCCTACCTGGGCGTCGCCGGGCCGCAGGACACGGTGCTGTACGCGCGCCTGGCGGAGAGCGACAAGTCGATCCGGCACCGGGGCTGGCTCGGCAAGACCGTGCCGCTCAAGGGCACCGCGATCGGCACCGCGCTGCAGGACCGGTGCGGCGAGTCCGGCTACGTCACGGCCAGCCACACCCTGGAGGACGGCGTGACCGCCATCGCCGCGACCGTCCACTGGCCGGACGGCAGCGTCGCCGCCGCGGTCAGCGTCGTCGGCCCGACGTTCCGGATCTCGGACGCGCAGGTCCACACGATCGGGAAGCTCGTCGCATCGCGCGCGCAGGCGCTGTCCCGGGAGCTCGGCACCCCCGACACCCCCATGGAGGGCGCGTGAGAACACGTCCCGGCCCCGTCCCGAACCCGACCACAGAGGGGGATCCGATGCCCGAGGACGCCGCACCCGCCGTCGGCGCGCGTTCGCGCAGTGCCCGGCATGTCACGGCGGGCCCCGACGCCGCGGACGACCCGCCGTTCGCCGCCGGGCTGCCGGTCCTGCTGCGGCTGCTGGAGCAGGTGCGCCCGGCGTGCGACGCGGAACTGGTGTCGCTGCGCTGGGACCGGAGACCGCCCGGCACCGGCGGCGGCACCGCGGGCGCGGCGGTGCGGCTGGAGGCCACCGTCACCCGGCGGGTCCCCGGCGCGGACCCGGCGCGCGCGACGATCCACCAGTCGGTGGACGTCGTGGACGACCGCGACCGCGTGCGCGCGGGCGCGTCGGTGGCCTGGAGCACGCCGGTCGCGCTTTCCCCGGACACGGCCGCGGAGTGGGACGCCGCCGACTTCGCGTCCGTGCGCTGGGGCGGGCGGCTGCGCGAGCGGCTGGCCGGCGACCCCCGGTTCGCCCGCACCACGCGCAGTTTCGACGGCGTGATCGCGTTCGCGGCCGCGGACCGGCAGGTGCACCTGCGCATCTACCGCGGCGCGGTGATCGACGTCGCGCGCAAGTCCCTGGACGGCGCCACGTTCGTCATCGAGGGCACCGACCTCGCGTGGGTCGGGCTGCTCACCGCCGCGTCCAACGACTTCGTCCGCCGCACCAGCGACGGCCGGTTCCGCGTCTCCGGCAGCGGCTACCAGTACCTCCGCATGATCAAGGCGGTCATGATCATGATCGATCACGCCCGCGCCCTGGCCCGCGGGACGGCGCACGAGGTCACGGCGGAGGCGACCGGTGCATAACGCCGACTACATGGAGATCGACGGCCGGCTCGCGTTCGTCGAGACCTGGCCGGGCGGCCGCCCCGCCGTCCTGTGCGTGCACACCGCCGGGCAGAGCGGCGTGCAGTACCGGCACGTCGCCGACGGGCTGGCGGCACTGGGCTTCGGGGTGGTCGTGGCCGACCTGCCCGGCCACGGCCGGTCCGAGCCGGCGCCCGGCGGGCCGGTCAGCGACCTGTCCTGGTACGCCGGCTGGTGCATGCGGCTCATGGCCGCGCTGGAGCTGGAGCGCCCCTACCTGCTGGGCTGCTCGATCGGCGGCAGCATCGCGCTGGACATCGCCACGCGGATGCCGGGCGGCCTGTCCGGCGTGGTCGCCCTCGACCCGTCCGGGGTGCTCCCCAGCGATGACGGCCCGCCGCGGCCCCCGGCCCTGGAGGACTCCGCGTCCCCGAGCATGCGCGACCGCACCTACTTCGGCACCATCGAGGCGTGCGGCCGGTCGGTCCCGGCCGAGCGCGCCGAGCTGATCGCGCAGATGCACTGCCGCGAGGACTGGCACATCACCGTCAGCGACATCCACGGCGCCCTCACCCACGACATCCGCGAGGCGCTGGCCGCCATCACCTGCCCGGTGCGGATCCTCACCGGCGAGGACGACTTCTTCGTGCCCCCGAGCCGCGTCCGGCGCATCGCCGGCCTCGTCCCGCACGCGGCCTTCGAGCTGATGCCGGGCATCGGGCACTACCCGATGGAGGAGATCCCGGACTTCGCGGAACGCTTCGACCGCTGGGTGAAGGACTTCGACGCCGCCGGCGGGCTCGACGGGGCCGCGCCATGACGGCACGGGCCAGGGCCTTCGTCGTCGGAGCCCACGAGCATCCGCGCCGCGACATCCCCGACCTGTCGGTGGCGGAGATCCACGCCGAGGTGGCCTTCGCCGCGCTGGACGACGCCGGGCTGTCGCCGTCGGACGTCGACGCGTACTTCTGCGACTCCGACGCACCGGGGGTCGGGCCGCTGTCGATGGCCGAGTACCTGGGTCTGCGCTGCCGGTACCTCGACACGACCGAGACCGGCGGCGCGTCGTACCTGTCGCACGTCGGGCACGCCGCCGCCGCCGTCGCGGCCGGCAAGTGCCGGGTCGCGCTGTGCGTCATGGGCGGACGCCCGCGCAGCCTGCGGCGCGCCTCCGGACCCGACCTGTCCGGGGCGCCCGAGACGCCCTACGAGACGCGCTGGGGGATCACCGACACCGTCCACAACTACGCGCTGGCAGCGATGCGGCACATGCACGAGTTCGGCACCACCGCCCGGCAGCTCGCCGAGGTGAAGGTGGCCGCGTCGCTGCACGCGCGGCACAACCCGAACGCGTTCCTGCGCACGCCGGTCACCGTCGACGACGTGGTGTCCTCGCCGATGATCAGCGACCCGCTGCACCGGCTGGACTGCTGCGTCATGACCGACGGCGGCGGCGCGGTGGTCGTGGCGGCCCCGGAGGTCGCGCGGCTGCTCCCGCGCCGCGCGGCCGCGGTCCTCGGCCACGGCGAGGCGGCCAAGGGCACCGGCGGCGGCCGTCCGGACCTGACGTGCACCGCGGCGGTCCGGTCCGGACCCGCCGCCTTCGCCGAGGCGGGCGTGACCCCGGCCGACATCGACTACGCCTCCATCTACGACTCCTTCACCATCACCGCGCTGATGGCGCTGGAGGACCTCGGTTTCTGCGAGAAGGGCCACGGCGGACGGTTCGTCCAGGACGGCGCGCTGGTCGCCCCGCACGGCCGGCTGCCCATGAACACCGACGGCGGCGGGCTGTGCAACAACCAGCCGGACAACCGGGGAGGGATGGCGCGGATGATCGAGGCGGTGCGCCAGCTGCGCGGCGAGGCCGCGGCGGAGGTGCAGGTCCCCGACTGCCGGCTGGCGGTGGTGCACGGCTCGGGCGGCCGGCTGGCCACCCGCAGCTCCGCGGCCACACTGATCCTCGGACGGGAGGACGCATGAGCGCGGCGCTTCCGGGGGCCGGTCCCGCACCGGCCGGAGCGGACGGAACGTTCTGGGCGGCGACGGCCGAGGGACGGCTGATGCTTCCCCGCTGCGAGTCATGCGCGAAGCCGTTCTGGTACCCGCGGCCGTTCTGCCCCCGCTGCGGCGGCCGCGACCTCACGTGGTCGCCGGCGTCGGGCGAGGCGACGGTCTACTCCTACACGGTGGTGCGCAAGGCCCGCGGAGAGTACCGCGAGCTGACCCCCTACGTCGTGGCCTACGTCGAGCTGGCCGAGGGGCCCCGGATCCTGACCAACATCGTGGACAGCGACCCGGCGGAGGTGCGCATCGGCGACCCCGTGACGCTGGTGTTCGACGTCCCGGTCCCCGAGGAGGCGGACGGCGGCGCCCGCGCGAGGCTCTACCGCTTCCGTCCCGCGACATGAGGCGCGCGGCGCACGGGCCGAGCCGAGCCCAGCCGGTCGGCGCACCCCGTCCCCTCTCCAACTGAACTCTTGAGTACAGGAACAACTGTCCTGTACAGTACAGTTCAGTTTCACTGACACGACCGTTCCAAGGAGAGACGATGGCCTCCGCGTCGACCGCCCACGTGACCGTCCGGACCCTGCGGGTCCCCGGAGCCCGCCTGCACTACGAGGTGCGGGGGAAGGGGCCCCTGGTGGCACTCGTCGGCGCCCCCATGGGCGCCGACTCCTTCGCGCTGCTGGCCGACCTGCTCGCCGCCGATCACACGGTGCTGACCACCGACCCGCGCGGGATCGGCCGCAGCGTCCTGGACGACCCGGGCCAGGACTCCACCCCCGAGCTGCGCGCCGACGACCTCTCCCGGCTCCTGGCCCACCTGGACGCCGGGCCGGCCACGATCCTGGGGTCCAGCGGCGGTGCCGTCACCGCGCTGGCCCTCGCCCAGACCCGCCCGGATCAGCTCCGCACCGTCATCGCCCACGAGCCGCCGGTGGTCGACCTGCTCGACGACCGCGACCGGATCCGCGCGCAGACCGACGACGTCATCGGCACCTACCTGGCCGGTGACGTCATCGGCGCCTGGGCGGCGTTCATGGCCAACGCCGGCATCGGCATCCCCCGCGAGGTCCTGGAGCAGATGTTCGGCGGTGAACGCGACCCGCGGCAGGTCGCCGACGAGCGCCGCTGGTTCGCCCACGAACTGCGCGGGACGACCCGCTGGAGCCCCGACCTCGACGCGCTCCGCTCCACCCCGGCCCGCATCGTGATCGGCATCGGCGAGGATTCCGCCGGTCAGGAATGCGACCGCACCTCCCGGGCGCTCGCCGCGGCCCTGGGCATCGAGCCCACGATGTTCCCCGGGGATCACACCGGTTTCGCCGAGGACCCGGCCCGGTTCGTCACGCCGCTGCGTGCCGTCCTCGGTGAGGACTGAACGCTTCCGGGACGATCACGGTAGGCCCTGGACGCCGGAGGCATCCGGCGTCCGTCACCGAGGCGCGGTCTCCGCGGTGACGGCGACGAGCATGTCGAGCGACTCCCGGATGTGCCGCGCCCAGGCTGTTCTCGCCCGCCTCGCCGACCCAGCGTTCGAACGCCACCCTGAAGACGGCGATCCCCGCCTCCGCGGTCAGGGTCGCGGCCGGTTCGGTGACGCCGCGCTCGACAGATCTCCTTCCGCCCAGGAAGGCCGGGTCTCCCAGGAGGTTCGCCGCGGCCCTGGCCGCCGCCGGGGCGCAGGTGCGCCGCGGGACGCTCGACGACCTCGCCGTCCTGCGCTCTCAGGCGGCCGGGTCCGACGGCGTGATCCACCTGGCGTTCAAGCACGACCTCGCCTTCTCGGGCGGCTTCCAGGACGCCGCCCTGGCCGACCGCCGCGCCGTCGAGGCCCTCGGTGACGCGCTCGCCGGCACCGGCCGCCCGCTGGTCATCGCGTCCGGGCTGCTCGGGATCGCGCCGGGACGCGTCGCGACCGAGGAGGACGGGCGGGACCCGGCGGAATACGGCGGCCTCGGCGACCGGCACGCCACCGCGAGGAGGACGCTCTCCCTAGCCTCCCGCGGCGTCCGGCCGTCCGTGATGCGGCTCGCGCCGACCGTGCACGGCGACGGCGACAACGGCTTCATGGCGATGCTGATCGCCACCGCCCGCCAAGGGCGTCTCCGGCTCCGTCAAGATCGAGGCGGGAGGGCGGACCAGGCCGCGCCCCTCCGGGAAGGGCACGGCCTGGCCGGACCGGACTAGTGTCCGGGGCACTTCTTCCACGCGAAGTGGTAGACGGTCTTCACGCTGCCGTCGGTGGAGTCGAAGGACATGAAGCTGGTCTCGTCGGGCGACGAGGTGCCCTTGTCGACGCGCAGCTCGGTGTTGATGTTGAAGTTGCGCTCCTCACCGCACGGCTTCCAGACGAGCTCCGCGACCGGCGTCCGGTCGGTGAACTGCCAGTTGTCGGAGTACTTGCCGCGGACGGTGTGGCTGACGGGCGTCGACTGCTGCATGCCCTGGTGGTAGTAGTTCGCGCGTTCCAACCCGGACGCGCCGTCCGCCAGGCTCGCGAAGCCGCGGTAGTCGGCGCTCGCGATCGCGTAGGTGAAGCCCTGCGGGATGTGGACGCCCAGGCTGAGCTGGCAGTTCTTACGGAAGTCCGTCGGCTTCGAGCTGCCGCCCGTCTGCGCCAGGTAGTCGCTGTAGGTGACGGTGAAGGCGGTGTTGTCGCTCGACGCGGCCACGGCCGCGGTCCCGGCCGGGCAGCCGGAGCCGTTCACCGTGTTGACCTGAAGGGTGATCCGCCCGGGGGGCGGCGGGTCGGCCTTCAGGCTCGCCGACGCGGCGGGGGCCATTCCCGCGGTCAGTGTCAGAGCGGACAGGCATGCTGCCGAAACAGCCAATCCTTTACGCATGGATTCTTCTCCTTCAGGGTGGGGGTTCGCGGACTACGGGCAGCGCTTCCAGGCGAAGTGGTAGGTCGTCTTGATGCTGCCGTCGGTGGAGTCCATGGTGGCGAAGCTGACCTTCGAGGCGTCCGAGCTTCCCTTGTCCACTCGCAGTTGCGTATTGATATTGAAGTTCCGCTCCTCGCCGCATGCCTTCCAGACGAGCTGTTCCACCGGAACGTCGTCGGTGAATTGCCAGCTCTTGTTGTAGGGCCCGACGGGCAGGTGGTGCGGGACCTCCGCCGTCTGCTTGCTGCCCTGGAAGTAGTAGCTGGCCAGCTGGACGGCGGACGCGCCCGGCTGGAGGTAGGCGAAGCCGCGGTGGTCCGTCGACGCGATGGCGTAGGTGAAGCCCTGCGGGACGTGCACCTTCATGTTGATCTGACAGTTCTTGCGGAAGTCCGTGGGCGGTGCCGAGCCTCCTGCCTGGGCCATGTAGCTGCTGTAGGTGACGGTGAATGCCTCCTTGTCCTCCGATACGGCGATCGCGGCGGTGCCGAGCGGGCAGCCGGAGCCGTTGACGGTCGCGATCTCGATCGTGACCCCATCCGGACCGCGGGTGAGGAGGGGTTCGGACGCGACGGCCGGGGCAGCGGACGTCGCGGTCACGGCCAGGGTGGCGGCGGCGGCAGCGGAAATGGCGATCCCTTTACGCATAGGGTCCTCTTCGCTGGAGAGTGGACGCGTTTTTTTCTTCGTTGCCGAAGAGGTCGGCGCCGGTTTTTCCGGATTGAACAAGCGCCGTGAATGGCGATAGATCCAGGATCTCAACGGAGAGTAACTTTCATGCCAAGTGATGTCAATCGCGAACTTTCCACTTATTTCGATTTGCGTTGAGTCGACGAATGGGAGTGCCCCGTTCAACTTGATCATCGATTATCGAATGTCAATGTCCAAATTTGACAAAGGACCGTTCCATCAAATGTCCCGGCATTCCGAAGCGCCGTCCCCGGGGTGTGGGCGTGCAGGGCGCGCATCCCTGGAATGGCGGGACCCACTCCTCCCGGACACGGGATGTGACATCGTGCCTCCGTCTTTGTGCTGGTGGGGGAGGGGATGCTGTCCGTTCGGCCGGTGATCCCTGCCAAGACGACCGTGCTGTTCGAGTCGGGACGAACAGGTTGTTACCATTAAGACCAGCCTCGCGGTGACGCTATGGCCGGGGATCGGCACGCTGGGCATCGCTGTCAACGACGTGCGTCGATGCCGATTTCCAGGGCCGTCACCTGTCACTTCGCAATGACCTAGAGCAATGGTCGCGTGCGCACATCGTTCAGAGGAAGTCGATGGGCGATCGGCGTGCGGCTCCGCCCGATCGGGCGCCAATACCGTGTGATATCGGGTTCGGCCGGCCGTGGCGGTGACCCGGCCCGCGGGGACGGTCCCTCAGCGGCCACCGGCCCCTGCGCCCCGGGGAAGGGACGCCTGATCGAGGATCGTCCGGCGGAGCCAGCGTTGCGCGGGATCGGCATCGAGCCGCGCGTGCCAGAGCAGCCGCACGTCGAGAGCCGGAAGCGTCGCGGGGATGGGGAACCAGGTGATGCCGAGGGCCCGGCCGTGCTGCTCGGCGAGGCGCTGGGGGACCAGCCCGACATAGTGGCTGGACGCGACGAGGAGTGCGGCGACGGCGAAGGTGGGGACGACGGCGGCGACGCGGCGCTGGAGGCCCGCCGCGTCCAGCACGGCGTCGAGCGGCCCGCGCGCCCGCCCGCGCCGGGAGGCCGACACGTGGGGATACCGGCAGACGTCCTCCAGGGCCGGCCGGCGCAGGCGGGCCAGCGGGCTGCCGGCGCGGACGATCCCGACGTGCCGGTCCCTGTACAGCACGGCCGTGCGGAGGTCGGGGGCCGTGACGTCGCCGGCGCCGATGTCCAGGTCGACCGAGCCGCCGCGCAGGGCCTCGTCGCTCTCGCCGCCCTCGGCGACGAAGCGCAGGGTCACCCCGGGTGCGGCGGCGGCCGTGGCCTCGACCGCCGCCGTGACAAGGGTCGCGGCCACTCCGTCGTTGATGCGGATCGTGAACGTGCGCTCCAGCTCGGCGGGAGTGACCTCGCGGTCGGCGCTGATCAGCGCCGACGCCTCGTCGAGCAGCGACCGCACCCGCGGGGCGGCGCGGAGCGCGAACGGTGTCGGGGCCATCCCGCGGCCCGCGCGCACCAGGATCGGATCGCCCATCGCCCGCCGCAGCCGTCCGAGCGCCCGGCTGGTCGCCGGGACGGACAGGTGGAGGCGCTCGGACGCGGCCGTGACGCCGCCCTCCTGGAGAAGCGCGTCGAACACGCGCAGCAGGTTCAAGTCGAGATGGTCCGCCATAGTTGCATCGTACGCAAGAGGCCGTTGCCGAGGTTGCGTGGCGCGATGTTCCTAGATGTCCCTAGCGTCGTGGTCATGCAGCTCAACAGCCCTAGCCGCGATCATGCTCCGGAGCCGCGGGACCCGGTGGCGCGCCCGGCCCCGCGGCGCGGCCTGCTGACGGTCATGTGCGCATGCGTCGTGCTCGTCATCGGGATGGTCGCCGCCGTGAACCTCGCGGTCCCCATGCTCGCCGCGAGCGCGCTGGCGCCGTCCGCGTCGGCGCTCGTGTGGATCGTCGACGCCTACGTGGTCTTCTTCGCCTGCCTGGTGATCCCCGGCGGTGCCGCCGGGGACCGCTTCGGGCGCAAGGGAGTCCTCCTCTGCGGCCTGGTCCTGTTCGCGGCGGGCGCGCTGATGTCGGCCGCGGCCCCGAACGTGCCGGTGCTCCTCGCCGGCCGGGCGATCACGGGGGTCGGTGCCGCCGCCGTCCTGCCCAACACGCTCGCCGTCCTGCTGCACGCCGTGCCCGCCGGGCGCAGGAACACGACGATCGCGACGTGGGCGTCGATGACGGGCATCGGGGGGATCGTCGGCAACGTCGGCGGCGGGGCCGTCCTGTCGGGTGGCTCATGGCGCTGGCTGTTCGCCGCCGCCGTGCCCGTCGCGCTGGCCCTCGCCGTGCTCGTCGGACGCGTCGCGCCGGTGTCGCCGCGCCATGACCGCCGCCTCGACCCGCTCGGCACGGCCCTGCTCGTCGGCGCGTCGATCGCGCTCCTGCTCGGCATCGTCCAGGGCCCGGAGGCGGGCTGGGGCAGCGCCGTCGTCATCGGCGGGTTCGCGTGCTCCGCCCTGCTGTTCACGGCGTGGACGCTCGTGGAGCTGAAGGTCGGGCACCCGCTCGTCGATCCCCGGCTGTTCCGGCTCCCGGGACTGCGCAGCGCCTGCCTGGGCATGACGGCGATCTTCTTCGGCATGTTCGCGCTCTTCTACGTCAACGCGTCGTTCCTGCAGTACGGCAAGGGGTTCGACGTCCTCCGGACCGGCCTCGGGATCGTCCCGATGACCGTCCCCATCATCTGCGGCACGCGGCACGCCGGACGCCTGTCGCGGCGCATCGGCCTCGAAAGCACCACCGCCCTGGCCTTCCTGTTCGTCGGCTGCGGGCTGCTCGGCCTGTCCACGGGCGGCGCGGGGACCCCGTACGCCGCGTACGCGGCGTGGCTCGTCGTGACGGGGACCGGCGTGACGCTGGCCCTGCCGACGCTCTCCGGCGCCATCGCGAACTCGCTGCCCACCGCCCAGGCCGGGGTCGGAGCCGGGTTGCAGGCCACCACCCGCGAGTTCGGCAGCGCGCTCGGCGTCGCCGTCATCGGCAGCGTGCTCACCGCGCGGTTCGTCGCCGCGCTCCCCCCGGACGTCCGCGCCGGTGGTGATCCGCACACCGTGGCGCAGGCGCTCGGCACGACGGCGGCGGGGCACGACGTCGTCGTCATGGCGTTCGTCTCAGCCGCGCAGGACGGGCTGCGCGTCATCGGCGTGGCCGTCCTCGTCCTCGGCGGGCTCGTGGTGCTGGAGTCGCTGCTGTCCCGGCGCGGGCACGCTCGCGCGGCGGCGCGGTGGTGAGCGGGCCGGCGTCCCGGCGGCCGTCGTGCTCAGCGGACCAGGATGATGACCAGGAGGAGCAGGGCGAGCCCGGCCACCGGCGGGACGATCCAGATCCACACGGGGCGGGACGGCGCGGCGGCGGGCTCCGGTTCCCGGGGGCGCGCCGGCACGGGGACGGGACGGGTCCGGGGTGTCCGCTCGGCCCGTTCGGCCCGCCAGAGCTCGGCATACCTGCGGAGCCCGCGCTCGTGGGCGGCGACGAGGTCGGCGGCGCCCACCGAGGACGGCTCCCCGGCGACGGCGAGCCCCTCGATGGCGCGGATCGCGCGTCCGTGCTCGTCCCGGACGGGGCCGGGGACATCGAGGTCCGCCGCCGTCAGCTCGATCTCCCTGTAGACGGCGTGGTGCCCGGATCCGTAGGGGACGACGCGGTAGCGCGGGTCCGCGGGGAACGCCCGTCCGGTGTTCCGGGAGACGGCCCGGCGCAGGTCATGCCCGGCGTCCCCGTCCGGGCCGAGAATGAGCCGCTCGCCCACCGAGTAACGGCGGGCCAGCAGGAATGGGACCGCCCCCTCGTCCACCGGCGCGCCCCCCTCATCTCCGCCTGGGCGGTTCGTAGGTCAGCTTCGACTCCTGGAAGCGGGCGTCGAACGCCTGCATCTCCTCGTCGATCAGGCTCGCGAGATAGAACGCGGCGCCCTCCACGGTACGCACCCCGGCGAGCCGCCGCGCCCGGACCCTGCGGTACTGCCGCCGCGCCGACCGGCCGAGGGCCATGCCGGGGACGACCAGCAGCCGCCCGACCTTGGGCACCCCCACCAGGGCCGCGGTGAGGACCGCGAACACGTTGATGTGCACGCCGGTCGGCCCGACCTTCAGTTCCGACGCCGACTGCGCCGCCCGCCCGAACTCGACGGCCGCGCGCCGGTCCGCCTCGATCTCCGCCGGGTCCCGCGGGACGGTCGCGATCTGCACGAAGTGGTCGGTGATGTCGGCGACGGCCGCCGCCAGCGGGACGATCACGTTCTGCCGGCTGAGGCGCCCGCCCGGATCACGTTGCACGGTCATATCCTCGCCGAGGAACGCGACCCCGCCATAGCCGCTCACGGGGATCAGGCGCACCCGGCCCAGAAGCGACTTCCTGAACCGCTGGCGCCGGGAGGTGCGGTTGGCGACGAACACCGCGAACCCCGTCTCGGGCGGCGTGGCCAGCAGCGCGTCGCGCACCTCGGTGAACGTGAAGCGACCCTCGAACAGATCCCACTTGGTCACCAGGAAGTGCACGGGCTGCGCGGCGCCCTTGAGACGCCCGACCACCCGCGCCAGGTTGTCCAGGAACGCCTTTTCGTCCCGCGGCCCGGAGCGCAGCATGTACTTCAGCAACTGGTGGCCGTCGATGATGCCCAGCAGGGCGTCCGCGGCGGCGAGACGCTCGTCGAACTCGGCCGCCTCCTCCTGGAACAGGTCGGCGTCGGGGAGGAACTCGCCCGCGTAGTCGAGGTAGGTCAGCGTCAGCACCGGATACCTGCTGCCGACGAGCTGGTTCCGCCAGGTGATCCTCGACGCCTCGACGACCAGGCGGAAGGTGAACTCCCTGATCCCCTCGCCCGTCAGCGTGCTCGCCGGCCACTCCTGGCACGGATCCGCGGCCTGCCGGTGGATCCGGTCGAGTTCCGCCGCCTGCGCCGACTGGGCCAGTGACACCGCCACACCCGGGAACGGATCGCTCTTCACCTCGTTGTGCAACGCCGCGAGATAGGTCGTCTTGCCCGCGCCGGGCGCACCCAGCGCGATGACGTTCAGCGCCGCACGCTCCTCGCCCACGACAGACACCCCCCAGTGGTCATCCGATTCCGGAAAGCCAGAATGCCCGCCCCGGCCCGTCTTCGGCGCCCGGTCAGTCCGGATTGCCCGCAAGAGGACACCCGGCCGTCGGCCGGTCCCACGGAGTCCGGCGGCACGCGCGCCCCGGGGACGGTCGCCCGGCCGCCGCCATCCGTTCCGATTCCGATGACTTCTGGGTCGCGTGATGGTCCACCCTTTGACACGCGATTCGACCGGAGGTGATCACATGGCCGCGCACGAGCCCGTCCAGACCACCAACCTCGACGGCTACGGGAACAAGCCGCTGCCTTGGAGCAGGGCATGGAACCGGGTGGAAGCCGACCTGCCCAAGATGGAGACCGCGGGGTTCCTCGCGACGGCGGGGCCCGACGGCCGTCCCCACTCCACGGGGATCGGCGCCCTGAAGGTCGGTGATGACATCTACTTCACCAGCGGGCCGCGCACCCGCAAGTCGCGCAACCTGGCGTCCAACCCGGCGTGCACGCTCTCCCTGCGGCTGGAGGGGATGGACCTGGTCCTCGAAGGCGAGGCGACCAGGGTCACCGACGGCGCGACGGTGCAGAGGGTCGCGCGCGCCTACAGCGAGAGCGGCTGGCCCGCCGAAGCGGAGGGCGACGCGCTGACCGCCCCCTTCAGCGCGCCCAGTGCGGGACCCCCGCCCTGGTATCTCTACCGGCTCGCCTTCGACGTCGCCTTCGGAGTGGCCACCGCCGAACCTCACGGCGCGACCCGCTGGCGCTTCGAGCGCTGACCCCGGCGACCCGGGCACAGGCGACCCGGCGGGGTACGTGGCGGGCGGCGCCCGGAGGGGAGGAGCGTCCGTCGGCGGCCGGGGCCGTCGCGCCGCTCACCTCGGCGGCCGCCCGCCGGGCAGCGTCCCGGCGGCCTTGACGGTCCGCAGCACCGGCGCGGTCTCGATCGCGCCGATCTGTTCGAGCGCGCTGAGCTTGCAGGTCAGGTAGTGGTAGAGGTCGGCGGGGGAGGCGCACAGCGCCTGGGCGAGCAGGTTGGTGGGGCCGGTGGTGGCCGCGACGACCGCGAGCTCGTCGTGGGTCGCGAGCGCGGACGCCACGTCCTCAAGGTGGGCGGGCGCGATCGACATCCACAGCAGGGCCTGGGTGGTGACCCCGTAGACGGCGGTGTCGATCTCGACGTCGAAGAAGAGGGCACCGGAGGCGCGCAGGCCGGTGAGGCGGCGCGCCACCGTGGCCTGGGACCAGCCGGTGGCCGCGGCGAGGACGGAGTAGGAGGCGCGGCCGTCCTGCCCGAGGGCCTCGATGAGACGCCGGTCCGCGTCGGCGGGCGGCGGTGCATGCCCGCCCGGGGGGACGGCGGGGGGCGCGAGCCGTTCCTGCTGCGCGGGGGTGAGTGCCCGAAGCCGCCCGCGCCAGGTGGTGGGGCCGCCGAGGTACGTGTGCAGCATCAGGTGCGCCGACACCGCGGTGATCCCGCCTCGGCGCGGGATGTCGTGCAGCAGCAGCGAGCGCGACGCGTCGGCGTCGTGCGGCGCCTGGACGACCGCGAAGATCTCCGTGCCACCGGAGGTCAGCTTGACCCAGGAGGTGTCGGCGCGCCGGGCCAGCGAGTGCGCGACGGCCTGGGAGGCGGTGGGCGTGGTCGTGAGACGCACGACCCATGAGGAAAGGCCCGCCCTGTCCCGCTCGGCGAGGCCCACCACCCGCAGTCCCGCGTGCGCGCGCAGGCGCCGGTAGCGGCGGGCCACGGTCTGCGTGGAGACGCCGAGGACGTCGGCGATCCTGCTGAAGGGCGCCCGCCCGTCGACGTGCAGCGCGTGGACCAGGCCGCGGTCCACCTCGTCCAGCATGACGCGATCGTTTCATGTCCGCGTGATCCATCGAATGAATCCTCATCCCGGCGTCACCGGCTGGAGAAGACGCGCGGCATGGCCGAAGCTCCTTCCGACCGGCACTCTCCGGTGGGGGCGCGATGCTCGTCCAGGAGAAGGCGCCGCCCGGCGCGGCACGGTCAAGGGCGGGCGCTCTGAGACTCCTCGCACGTGACGGCAGCGGGCCCCGGAGCATGCCCATGCTCCGGGGCCCTCGGTGTTCCGCCCACGTGCACACGCCGACGGCGTTTAAGGAGGCGGATCAGTCCTGAGGCCGCTGTGCTCTGCCCTTGAGCTACCGCGGCAGGAAGAGCCGCGGGCCAGATTCGAACTGGCATCCAGCGAGTGCCGTCCGCCTCCGCTCGATCCGGCGATGAGCGGAGAGTGCTGAGTCTGGAGCGAGAATCTGAGTGTGACGGGCTGCCTCTGCCTGTTGGGCCACCCGGGCCCGAATGCCCGGGGGAGGACTCGAACCTCCACTGTCACCGCGTTTCAGATTGAACTTCATTCTCAGCTTCCGGGGCCTGCGCCCCGGCCCCCGCGCTCCAGCGGGGGAGTCCTCGGTCAGGAGAAAAGGTAGGCGAACACCGCCTCGCCGACCTTCCTGTCGGTCACCTCGATGCCGTTGGCCTCCTCGCGCGCGAACTTCACCGCGGACTGCAGCTTGGCGACGCGCTCACGCAGCTCGTTCACGCGCCGGGCAGGAAGTGAGCCGGAGAACGCGGTCTTCGTCCACGTCCCGACGATGACGTCCTCGGTGTAGGTCTCCACCTGCGCGGGGTGCTCCGTGGTCGCCTCGTACAGCACGTGCGCACGCGGGATCTTCTTGGTCCGCGTCGTCTTCACCGGCTCGGTCCGCCACACGTCCGCGGACTCGTCGAACGTCCACGACTCGGCGGCGTCCAGCACCGGAAGCTTGTCCACGAACGTGTGGAGGTCGGTGAGCTGCTTCTCCAGGAAGAGCAGATACGAGACGGGGACCTGCGCGAGGATCGTCCGCCCGTCCACGACCACGTCGGCGCGGGCGTCGCAGTTCGCCCAGTCCTTCGTCGCCACGACGTCGAAGAGCCGGGTGAGCGCCCTCGCCGCCTCGGCCAGCATCTCCTCGGCCTTCACCTGCACCCGCGTCGACTCGGGCGGCAGGACCTCGCCCTCGTCGTCGAGCGGCTGGTAGGTCCGGGAGATCCCCGTCAGCAGCGGCATCTTCTGAACGCGGTGATGGATGTCGGTCAGCTCACGCTGCGCGCGCGACTTCGCGCCCTTCTCGACCGCGATGATCTGATTCAGCTTCGCCACCGGTATTGTCCTCCCCCTCATGTGACGAGGCGCAACGCTACTGTCCCGGTGCGGGCCGCGCATCTCGATTTCGAAAAGGCGGAAAGGGGCGGCGGGCCGACGGCGGAGGCCCGGACCAGATAGTCGGCCAATTCGTCCGGCCGCGAAAGCATCACCCTATGGCTGCCGGGATCGGTGGGCGCGGGGCGGCCCCGCCTCGTGCCCGGGCCGTTCAGCGGACGGCGGGGATCGTCGCAGGTCGGCCCGGCCATGAGTCCGGCCACGCGACGTCGTCGATCGCGAGCCAGGGCGCGTCGGCGACGGCCGTGGGCGTGAGCCCGGTGAACGACGTGACCTCGCGGTGGAGGTGGGCCTGGTCGGCGTAGCCGCTCCGGGCGGCGGCGGCCGCGGCGCCGTGACCCGCCGCGAGAAGATGGGCGGCGTGGTCGAAGCGCACCAGCCGGGCGGCGCGTTTGGGCGTGATGCCGAGCTGGGTCCGGAAGCGCGACCACAGGCGCTTGCGGCTCCACCCGACGTCGCCGGCCAGCTCGTCGACCCTGACGCGTCCCCGGCCGCCGAGCGTCCGGCGCCAGATGTGGGCGACCTCGGGATCGACGTCCCTGAGGGCCGGCCGCCGGACGAGGAGGTCCCTCGTGATCGCGAACCGCTCGTCCCACGACGCGGCGGCCCGCAGCCGCTCCTCGAACCGCCCGGCGGCGCGGCCCCAGACGTCCTCCAGGGGGACCACCATCCCGCTGAGCTCGGCCGATGCGCCGAGCACCGCCGCCGCGGCGATCGGCGACAGGCGGATCTGGAGGCACTCGCCGCTCCGCCCGCCCGCCCGGAGCCGGTCCGGGAGGAGCCCGGCGACGAAGCTGCCCCGCCGGCGCCGCCCGTGCGCGTCGTGGACGATGCCCCCGTCCTCGCTCAGATCCACGATCAGGGTGACGGACGGATGCGCGACCATCGCGATGTCCACGGGCGCGGAGAAGCGCTGACGGAATCCGGCCATGCCGACCCCGGGCAGGCGATGCGTCCGGCGCGGGACGGCCACGTCCACCCACGTCCAGTCGAATGATGCTCCGCTCGGCGGCATGTGCCGAGACTAACCCTTGGGGGCCACGGGCCCGCCGGCGTCGCGGCCCGCCGCCACGAAGTCCAGCAGCAGCCCGCCCGTGGCCTGGGGCGCCTCGAAGACGGGCAGGTGCCCGACGCCGGGGACCATCTCGACCCGTGCGCCCGGCACCGCGTCGTACTGGCGGGCCGACGACGGGTCCCAGCGGGGATCGGCATCACCGAAGATCACCAGCACCGGGACGCCGAGGGCGGCGAGGCGCTCGGGCACGCTCCGCTCGGCGAGGTACGCGCCATAGCAGCGCAACACCGCCCTGAACGCGCGGTAAGTGATCCTCTGGACATCGCGGACCAGATCGTCCGGGAGGTCGACCGGGCGCGCGGCCGTCGCGTCGATCGCGCTGCGGATCCGCGCGTCCGAACGCCGTGTCCACAGCAGCGGGCCGAGCGGCGGGCCCAGCAGGAACCTGAGGATCGGCGGCTCGGGGAGCAGCGCGCCGGTACTCGGGCCGGTGCTGATCAACGCGAGCGAGCCCACCAGCCCGGGGCGCCGCTCGGCGAGCGAGGTGGCGACGTAGCCGCCGCTGGAGTGCCCGACCACGGTGACGTGGCGAAGCCCGAGGTCGTCGAGCAGCGCGGCGACCCGGTCCGCCTGGCGGGGCACCTCGTACGACGGTGCGGGAGGGGACTGGCCGCAGCCCGGAAGGTCGACGCGGATGACGTGGTGATGTTCGGCAAGCGCAGGGACCACCGGGCTCCAGAAGGTTCCCGCGGCCCCCGATCGGTGGATGAGCACCAGCGCGGGCGCGTGCCGCGGGCCGTCGTGGACCACGTGCATCCCATGCGGGGACTCGACGTCGTACTCACTCATGGAAGGGATGATGCGTGGACGGCCGCCTGCCGGTCTTGAACGAATGTTCCCGCAGAACCGTCGACGCCGCGCAGCCGTGACGAACGTCCGGGGCGGAGCGGTCGCCGGGACCGGCTTTACAACAGCCTCGTCGAAACGACTGCGCGGACACCGAGGAACGCGCCCAGCTCGTCGGCCGCGGCCTGGAGCGCGGCGGTCTCGGCGGCGTCGAACGGCCGGTAGAGCGCCGCTTCGACCGCGACGCCTCCGGCCCTGACCGTGCGCTTCCAGCGGCCTGTCACCTGCGTGTCGACCAGGATGACGCCGTTCGGGAGGGAGGTCTCCTCCGATGCCGCCGACGCCAGACCGGCGAGGTCGAGCAGGTGTTTGCTCTGCCTGTAGCCGACGATGAACTCGTCGTACCCCTGCAACAGCCGCACCGACGGGGACGGCGCCGGCGCGGGAGCCTCTCCGGGCGCCGACCAGTAGGTGACGCCGCCGATGTCGATGCTCTCCAGCGTTTCGGCGGCAAGGGAGAGACCAGCGGAGATGTCGGCACGGGTGAGGCTCGACCACCACGCCAGGTCCTTCACCGTCGCCGGGCCATGGCCGGTGAAGTACCGGCGGACGAGCTCGGCCAGCGCCGCCTCGCGTTCCAGGTGCGGCGCCTGGGGGACCCGCTCCTCAAGCAAGGCGTACGTGTGCTGCCTGCCCCGCAGCGGTCCGCTGCAGATCACCCGCTCCAGTTCGGCGTGCATGAGGATGTATCCGAGCCTGAAACCCGCCGCGGCGATGCCGTGGCGTGCGAGCAGCGCCGCGACCTCCGTGCGGGTCAGGTGGTTTCCGCCGGCGACGGCGTCCGCGATCAGATCGGTGGATCGGCGCAGCAGCGGGCCGTCGAGCTCGCTGCGGCGGTAGGGATAGGCGTTGAGCGCGTGCACCCGCGGCGCCGTCAGCCCCAGCAGCCAGCGCAGGTCGGCGGGGGCCACGAAGTGCCATGTCGGACGCAGCACATGCGTGCGCAGGATGCCGCCGTCGTCGAACACGCGATCCAGGCCGGCGTCCGTGACCCCGGTGCCGAGCCGCTGCGCGACGGCCCACTTCGCGGGGTGGTAGTCCTGCGACTGCAGCGCCCCGAACCAGCCGACCACATCGGCGGCGCCGGCGAACGCGGCCGGCTGCGCGCCGTCCAGTCCGGTGGCGCCGGCGCGGCGGCGGGCCAGCCCGATCCCGTTCGACGCGGCGTCCGGCACGGGGGCGTCGGACGGCGGGCCGCCGGGGACGACGTTCGTACGCTCGTCGATGGGCATGCGGCCGCTCCCCGGGGATCTGCTCGTCGGCCCCCAGTATGACCGGAGCCGGATCCCGAACTTCGGCCTCCCCGTCTGCGTAATGCCGGACGACGGCCTCACCCGGGGAGTGGGGCCGTCGCAATCGGGAATGGTGCCGGGCCCATTGCAGCAGGGCCATGACGATCATCCGGATGGGACTCGATCGGCCCTCAAGCGGAAGGGTGATGCGGCGAACGCCTATTCGATACGGCAAGCCTTCACAGGCGGCGCGGGCTGGGAACGGCCGGGTCTGCGGCGGTGCGCGCGACCCTGCCCGCCGCGGCAATTTGGCAGTTTTCGCGAAAGCCGCGCAGCTCAAGCCGTATAGCCGCGGAGCTATGCCCAAATGCGAGGGCCCCCAAGCGTTCATGAGATGTCAATCTCATCTGCGTAAGACGCGATGACCGTCCACGCGCCGCACAGCTCCCCAGTCCGTGTGCGCGTCGCCATTCCCGGTTCCGTCGTCGCGTCGGCCGCCGCCCCGACCCCACGGGGCGGCCTCACCCCCGCCCTGATGGAGGCATGCGGCTGTGAAACGCAGAAATCATCTCCTCGTGACCACCGTGGTCACCGCGCTCGCGGTCACGGGCATGGCGGCTCCCGCCATGACGTCCACCCAGAGCAGCCAAGGAAAGAAGGCCGATCCGAAGGCGGCCGCGATGGCGTCGGCGGACCGGCTGATCGCCGAGAACGCCGCCGACCTGCACACCGGAAAGGACGAGAAGTACATCCGGTCGCAGGTGGTCGGCACGCCGTGGGACCAGTACTACGTCGCCTATGAGCGCACGTACCACGGCCTTCCCGTGGTCGGCGGCGACTTCGTCGTCGCGACCGACGGGAAGGGCCAGGTGCGCACCCTGTCGGTGGCGCAGAAGCAGCAGATCACGGTCGGCGTCACCCCGAAGGTCAGCGAGTCCGCGGCCGCGGGCAGCTCCCGCAGCGCGCTGACCAAGCCCGACGGCACCGAGCTCAAGCCGCGCCTGGTCGTGCACGCGCTGTCCAAGCCCCGGCTCGCGTGGGAGACGGTCGTCTCCGGCCGCGACGGCAAGCAGCCGAGCCGCAAGAAGGTCTACATCGACGCCCAGACCGGCAAGCGCTTCGATGAGCAGGAGACCATCCACGCGGGTACGGGCACCGGTATCTGGGAGGGCCCGAACCTGACCATCGGGACGACGCAGTCCGGCGGCAGCTACACGATGCGCGACCCGAACCGGGCCGGCATGACGTGCGCCGACCACAGCGGCAACCGGATCTTCACCGGCCCGGACGACACCTGGGGCAGCACGTCCAAGACCGACAAGGAAGCCGGCTGCGTGGACGTCATGTACGCCGCCGCCGGCTTCTGGGACCTGCTGAAGAGCTTCGGGCGTACCGGCCTGCGCAACAACCAGTGGGCCCCGGCGAAGGTCGGCCTCAACGAGGTCAACGCCTACTGGAACGGCTCCGACGCCAGCTTCGGCCACAACCAGAGCAACCAGTGGATCACCTCGACCGACGTGGTGGACCACGAGTTCGGCCACGGCCTGGACAACTTCACCCCGGGCGGCATGTCCGGCGGCGGGACCCAGGAGTTCGTCGGAGACGTGTGGGGCGCGGTCGTCGAGCACTTCCTCAACAACCCGGCCGACACCCCCGACTACACCGTCGGTGAGCTCGTCAACCTGGTCGGGAACGGCCCGATCCGCAACATGTACAACCCGTCGCAGGTCAACAACGACCCGAACTGCTACTCCGCCTCCGTCCCGCGGATGGAGGTCCACAAGGCGGCCGGTCCGGGCAACCACTGGTTCTACCTGCTCGCCGAGGGCTCCAGCCCGGGCAACGGCAAGCCGAACAGCCCGGTCTGCGCCGGTGGCCAGCTGACGGGGATCGGCGTCATGAACGCCGCGAAGATCTTCTACAACGCGATGATGCTCAAGACCTCCGGCACGAGCTACCCCAAGTACCGGACGCTGACGCTGACCGCGGCGAAGAACCTCGACAAGACCTGTGAGCAGTTCAACAAGGTCAAGGCGGCGTGGGACGCCGTCCAGCTGGGCGCGCAGTCCGGTGACCCGACCTGCACCCCGGGTGTCGGCGACACGAGCGCCTACACGATCGGCGGTGGTTCCCCAAAAGTAACGGCGGCGCCTGACGTCCCTGTCGAGAACGTCAAGGCGCACCTGCAGCAGCTGCAGACGATCGCGACGGCCAACGGCGGCACCCGCCGCTCCACCGGCGCCGGCTACACCGGCTCGGTGTCCTACATCGAGGGCAAGCTCAAAGAGGCCGGGTTCACCGTGGCCCGCCAGCCCTGCACCTCCGGCTGCACCAGCGGCGCCGGACCCAACCTGATCGCCGACTGGCCCGGCGGCAACGACAACACCGTCTACATGTTCGGCGCCCACCTCGACAGCGTCGCCGCCGGACCGGGCATCAACGACAACGGCACCGGCTCGGCCGCCCAGCTGGAGGTCGCACTCCAGCTCGCCAAAGCCAAACCCGCCATGCTCAACCACGTCCGCTTCGGCTGGTGGACCGACGAAGAACAGGGCCTGCGCGGCTCCAAATCCTACGTCGGCCGCCTCACCGCCGCCGAAAAGACCAAGATCAAGGGCTACTTCAACTTCGACATGGTCGGCTCCCCCAACCCCGGCTACTTCATCGACAACCTCAGCACCCCCCTGGCCGGCAACCTCAAGGAATACTTCGACACCCTGAAGATCCCCACCGAAGAAGTCGCCGAATGCTGCAGCGACGACGGCTCCTTCCGCGACGCCGGCATCGCCACCACCTTCCTGTTCACCGGCGCCCCGGCCAAAAAATCCGCCGCCCAGGCACAAAAATGGGGCGGCACCGCCAACCAGGCCTTCGACCGCTGCTACCACCAGGCCTGCGACCGCTACCCCGACAACATCGACACCACCGCCCTGGACCGCTGCTCCGACGCGATCGCCCACGCCCTGTGGAAGGTCGCCGTCAGCCCCCAGGCACCACCTGCCACCAGCAGGCGGTCCTGACCCCACCCGGATCCGCTGACACCGCGATCCGGGACACCACCAGCAGCGACCACTAACACAGTCAGAACGTGCCCGGTCCGGCCTCTCTCTACAGGGGTAGGGAAGCTGGACCGGGCACACCCATGCCCGCGAACAGATCCGGATCGCCTTCCTGACGCTGGACATGGGCCGGGGCGTCAGCGAGATCGAACCGCCGCAGCGGCTTGGCGTGAAGTCGGCCTCGACCTCGATCATCTCGGCCTCTTCCCACCTGGGCCTTGCGCTGTTCACCACGCAGATCTGCTCGGGCCCGATCCTCGGCGCGGGTCTCGGACGCCACTCGCGGGGATAACGGAGCGCTCATCGCAGGCGTCGCGACGGTCGCGTTCGCGTCCGAGACGTGGGCCTCGCTTGGGCAGTCCTCGTGGCGGGGCTGGGCGCTGACAGCGCCGGTGCCACCGCCGGGCTGTGGCCCCGGCGGTGGCACCGGCGTTCTTCATTCGCGTGTCGGCATCACGTGCCTCACGCGGCGAGGCGGGCCGCCCCACTGAGCGCGGTCAAGGGCGTTGGACGGGTCCGCCGAACGGGTTCTAACCGTGGTCGTGTGACCGCGTGACGCCGGTGCCGAGTGCGGTATCGAGGAACGTGATGATGTGATCCCAGGTGGGATTGGGACTGCCGTTGCTGACGGTCTCCTTGCAGTTGCTGACCGTGTAGCCCGTCTGCTTGCCGAAGCGGGACGGGTTCATGACGTCGTTCATGTTGTGGTTGGCGTCGGGCACGGAGATGAACTGGGTCTCGCGGCAGGACGCCTTGAGGGCCTGGTACAGCATCACCGACTGTTCGTGGTTGACGACACTGTCGGCCTGGCCGTGCAGGAGCATCAGCGGCGGATCGGATTTGTCGACGTGGGTGATGGGGCTGGCCTGGGCGGCCTTCTCTTTGCAGGCGGTCACAGCGCAGCCGAGCAGTTTCTCCTGCGGGCTGTTGCCCCCGCCGCCGCCCAGCTTGCTCAGGTCGCTGACGCCGTAGAAGGCGACACCGGCCTGCACGTTGCTGGGCTGGCCGGTGGTGCCGATGTCGCCTTCCAGGGACTCCTCGCCACCGGTGAGGGTGGCCATCTGGGTGGTCCAGCCGCCGGACGAGTCGCCCATGTAGGCGAACCGCTTCGGGTCGAGCCGGTACTTGGCGGCGTTCGCGCGCAGGAAGCGGATCGCGGCCTTGAAGTCGTAGACCTGGGCCGGGAACTGCGCCTGCGAGCTGGACCGGATGCTGACCCCGGCCACGGCGTACCCCCTGGCGTTGAGGACGCCGGCGAAGCTGTCGGCACGCGACTTGCCGTCGTCGCGCTGCCAGGCCGAACCCGCCGTCCAGATCACCAGCGGACGGGCCTCGCCGCCGGCCGGCAGGTAGAGGTCGAGCAGGTGGCCCTTGCTGGTCGCGGGCTGCGCGGGAGCGTAGGCGACGTCCTTGATCACCTCGGCCAGGCGGGTCTCCCGGGCCGACGCCGGCGTCATGCCGGCCGTCATGCCCAGCAATGCCGCCGAAGCGGCGATCGCCACGCCGGTTCGCATTTTCATGAATCTCCTCGGGTGAAGTTCGATGCGCCTTTGCGGGCGCATCAGCGGGGGGCTACTCCCGGGATTTGTTTCCTTCGCCTCCGGACGGTAGGCGACCGCCCGGCCCGCCGTCAACGGTTGATCATGTCATCCGGAATGCGAAGCCGGGCGTCGGCGCGTTGAGCAGGAACTTCTCTTTGGCATAAACCGAACGAATCGATTTCGGTATGGCCTGGGCTTGGGTAGAGGACACTCGATCGCTTGTGATCCCGAACCTCGATGGAAGAACGGTGCCGATATACGGCATCGGATTCTTTTATTCGGGTGCGCTGATCCCGGATCGGTTTACGGCGGCCGATGATAGGCCGGCTTGTCAGGCGCCGTGGGCGATGCTCGGCTCTGTGCGCAGCAGGTGGTAGAAGTCGGTTTGGTCGCGGATATGGGACCAGTATGCTGCCCGCGCCAGTTCCAGCATGGTGGTCATCCGGTCGGCGAGCCGCCCGTCCCGGGGGCTGAGGAGGACGTGCCGCAGCGTGAGGGGACGCCCGGCGATCGGCCGGATGGCGAGTCCGGGAGCGGGACCGCAGGCGGCCTGGCAGGCGGCGACGCCCCGTCCGGCCGCCACGAGGGCGCGGACGGAGTCGGGGCTCGGGGTGATGTAGCGCACCCGGGGTTCGAATCCGGCCTGCCCGCAGGTGGCGATGAAGCAGTCGGGCCAGCCCGCGCCGTCCGGGGGACCCATGATCCAGGTCCGGTCGGCGAGATCGCCCAGCGGGACCTCGCTCAGGCGGGCGAGCGGGTCGGCCGCGGGCAGCGCGAGGAAGATCGGTTCCCGGACGATCGTGGCGCACCGCACCTCCGCGGAGGGCCGCAGTTCGTAGCCTCGGTAGTCCACCGTCGTGGCGAGGTCGAACCGGCCGGCGCCGACGAGGTCCCAGAGCAGCGACGGGGAGTAGTGCAGGGTCAGCCGGACGTCGGCGCCGTCGAGGTGGTCGCCGAGCCGTTCGGCCAGGCCGATCGCGAGGTGGCCCCTGCATACGCCGCCGAGGCTGATGGACGCGCCACCGGACTGCCGTGATCGCGTGACGCTGCCCCGGAGCCCGGCGACGCCGTGCAGGATCGCGCGCGCCTGCAGGAGGACGAGCTCGCCGACCGGTGTCGGCAGCATCCCGCGGCTGCTGCGGTCGAACAGCGCGGCGCCGAGTTCGCCTTCGATCTGTTTGAGCCTCGCGGTCAGCGCGGGCTGGGATATGTGCATGGCCGCGGCGGCCTTCGTCAGGCTGCCGGTTTCGGCGATCGCGCACACGGTGTGCAGGTGACGCAATTCAAGGTCCATTGTTCACGGCGCCGATCGTTTCTCCGCCGCAGGGGTCCATCGAGGTGGCGGTCTTGGGGAGATGTCGTCCAGCGGTGCGCCTCGTCACTCCCTGTCGAGTTCGAGGGCGGCCTCGTCCAAGCCGAGGACGAGTTGGGCGTTCTTCTTGAGGATCAGTGATCTGGCCTCGGGTGTGATGGTTTCGAGGTCGTTGAATTCGCTGAGCCAGCGTTCGGGCGTCAGGAGGGGAAAGTCGGAGCCGAACAGCACCTTGTGACTGAGGTAGGTGGAGGCGGCCTTGACGAGCTGGGGCGGGAAATACCTGGGGGACCAGCCGGACAGGTCGATGTAGACGTTGGCCTTGTGGGTGGCCATGGCGATGGCTTCGTCCTGCCAGGGGACCGAGGGGTGGGCCAGGACGATGGTGAGGCCGGGGAAGTCGGCGGCGACCTCGTCGAGCAGCATCGGGTTCGACCGGCCCAGCTTGATGCCGCGTCCGCCGGGCAGCCCGGCGCCGATGCCGGTCTGGCCGGTGTGGAAGAGTGCCGGGACGCCCAGCTCCTGAATGGTCTCGTAGAGCGGGTAGTGGCGCTCGTGGTCGGGGCTGAAGTCCTGCAGGCTCGGGTGGAACTTGAAGCCGCGCGCGCCGTGGTCGTTGACCAGGCTCCGGGCGCGGTCCGCGGCGGCCGGGTCGTGCGGGTCGACCGAGCCGAAGGGGATGAGCACGTCTGCGTGGTGGGCGGCGGCATCGGCGATGTCCTCGCTGGACAAGGCGGGACGGCCGAGCGCGTGCGAGGCGTCCACGGTGAACACCACCGCGCCGATCCGGCGTTGGCGATAGTGGTCGGCGATGTGCTCCAGGGTGGGCGTGCGGTCGGTGCCGGATCTGAAGTAGCGGGCCGAGGCGTCCATCAGCTCGTGGTCGAGGGCGAGGTTTCCGTGGGCGTCCTGTTCGACGTGGACGTGGAAGTCGATCGCCCGCAGGGCGGTGGGATGCACGGCGGCCTCACAGTGTCGTGGTGGTGGCCTTGGCGGCGATGAGCCGGCCGAGCAGCGCGTCGCGGTCGGCGAGGAGGGCGGCCTGGTCCGTCCCGGCCAGCGCGTCCCGGACCCCGGTGACGACGCTGTCCACCAGGCCGGGCGTCAGCCGCACGTCGCCGAGGTCGTCCCACCAGGTCTGCATCGGCGGGCCGAGGTGGTCGAGGATGTGGGCGATCCCGCCGGGGCCGCCGGACAGGTGCTGGGTGAGGAACGGCCCGAGCAGTGCCCACCGCAGGCCGGGGCCGTGGGCGATGGCGGCGTCGATGTCGGCCACGGACACGGCGCCGCTGCCGACGAGCGCGTACGCCTCGCGCCACAGCGCCGCCTGCAACCTGTTGGCGATATGGCCCGGCCGCTCCTGGCGCACGAGGACGGGCCGCCGGCCGAGCGCGGTGTAGAAGGACAGCGCCGACCGGACCGCCGCCTCGCCGGTCCGCCGGCCGGGGACGACCTCGACGAGCGGGATCAGATGCGGCGGGTTGAACGGGTGCCCGACCAGGACGCGTTCGGGGTGGCGGGGACAGTGCTCTTGAAGCTGGGACGGCATCAGGCCGGAGGAACTGCTGGCCAGGATGGCGTCCGGCCCGGCGGAGCCGTCGAGTGCCGCGAGGATCTCGGCTTTGGCCTCGATGCGCTCCGGCCCGTTCTCCTGCACGAAGTCGGCCTCCCGCACGGCCTCGGCGGGGTCGGAGACGAAGGCGAGCCGTTGCCGCACGGACGCGTCCGGGGTGTCGTCGTGGGCGTCGATCCAGGCGCGCAGCCGCTGCTCGGCGGACGGGTCGGGGTCGGTGGCCACGACCCGGTGGCCGTGGCGCAGGAACAGCAGTGTCCAGCTCGCCCCGATCGCGCCGGTGCCGACGACCGCGACCCTCATGGAGCGTCCTCGGCGGGGCCCGCGCCGCGCCGGCGCGCGTAGGCGGTGAAGGCCGCCAGCGCGCCGGGATCGGCCAGGGAATCGGGATCGACGACCTGATCGGGAGGCGCTCCGAGCAGGATGCGTTTCACCGGGACCTCCAGCTTCTTGCCGGTCCGCGTCCGGGGGATCGCGGGCACCGCCATGATCAGGTCGGGGACGTGGCGCGGGGACAGCGCGTCCCGCAGGCCGCGGGCGAGATCGCGGCGCAGGCCGTCGTCGAGCCCTCGCGGGGCGACCACGAACAGCAGCAGTTCGCCGCCGCCGCCGTCGGGGTCGTCGAGGTGGACGACCAGGCTGTCCTCGATCCCGGGCAGGTTCTCGGCGACGGCGTAGAACTCGGCGGTCCCCAGCCGCACGCCGCCCCGGTTCAAGGTGGCGTCCGACCGTCCCGCGACGACGCAGTGGCCTGCGGGGTCGAAGCGCACCCAGTCACCGTGCCGCCACACACCCGGGTACTGGTCGAAGTAGGCCGCGCGGTAGCGGGAGCCGTCCTGATCACCCCAGAAACCCACCGGCATGGAGGGCATGGGCTCGGTGATGACGAGCTCGCCGAGCTCCCCGACGACCGGTTCGCCCTTCTGGTCGTAGGCGCGGGCGGCGACGCCCAGGCAGGGGCCGGAGATGGCGCCGGCGTGCACCGGCTGCATCGGCCCGCCCTGAAGCAGCCCGGTGCACACGTCCGTGCCGCCGCTGCCGACGTTGAGCAGGACCCGCTCACCGAACTCCCGGGCCACCCAGCGGGCCCCGTCGGGAGGAAGCGGACTGCCGGCGACGCCCAGCTGCCGCAGCGCCGTCAGGTCGAACTCGCGGGCCGGGCGAAGACCCTGCCTGCGGCACGCCATGACGTAGCCGGGGCTCACCCCCATCAGCGTGGCGCCGGTCTCGGCGGCAACCCGCCACTGCTCGGCCAGGTCGGGGTACTGGGGGTTCCCGTCGAGCATCACGATCGAGGCGCCCAGCAGCAGGGCCGACACCTGGGCGTTCCACAGCATCCAGGCGGTGGTGCTGAACCACTGCATCCGGTCGCCCGGGCGCAGGTCCCAGCTCAGCGCGTGGTTCTTGAGGTGCTCGACGAGGATGCCGCCGTGGCCGTGCACGATCGCCTTGGGCCGTCCGGTGGTCCCGGACGAGAACAGCACGAACAGCGGGTGGTCGAAAGGCACCGGCTCGAATCCCGGTTCCGCGGGCCCGGCGAGCAGATCGTGCCAGGAGGGCGCGCCGGGCAGGCCGTCGTCGGCGTCGTGGTAGGGGACGTGGACGGTGTGCCGCAGCGTCGGCAGCGCGGACCGGATCACCGAGACCTGCGCGCGCCGGTCGATGTCCCGGTCGCCGTAGCGGTACCCGGTGACGGTGAGGAGGACGGCGGGTTCGAGCTGGGCGAACCGGTCGATCACGGCACGCGGCCCGAACTCCGGGGCGCAGCTCGCCCAGATCGCGCCCAGGCTCGCGGTGGCCAGGAACGCCACCAGCGTCTCGGGGATATTGGGCAGATACGCCGCGACCCGGTCGCCCTCGCGTACGCCCAGCCGCCGGAGCGCCGCCCGGACCCGCGCGACCTGGTCGCGCAGCTCACCGAAGGTCAGCTCCGCCGGCGGACGGCTCTGTGAGCGGGCGATCACCGCCGGGCGGTCCCGGTCCTCAGGCGAGCCGACGGCGTGCTCGGCGTAGTTGAGGGTCGAGCCGGGGAACCAGGTGGCCCCCGGCATGGCATGACGGCCCAGGACGGCGCGGGGCGGCGTGTGCGCGCGGACCCCGAAGTACGACCAGATGGAGGACCAGAAACCGGTCAGATCACCGACCGACCATCGCCACAGCTCGTCGTAGTCGCCGAAGGACGCCCCCCGCTCTGTCTCCAGCCAGCGCAGATACCCCCCGAGCCGGCTGCCCGCCAGCGTCCGCGGGTCGGGGACACTGAGGGTCTCGGCTTGCCCGGGCGCGTCGGCCTGCGGCCCGTCCCCTGGAGGTGCCGCCGGCCCGGTCATCGTGCCACCTTCGCCGCTCGGTGTTCCAGGAAGGCCCGCGTCCGCGCTTTGGCGTCGTCGCTGCTCGCCGCGACCGCGGCCATCAGGGACTCCAGCAGATAGCCGGTCGCGGGTGCCGCCTCGGCGATGCCCGGCAGCGCCCGCAGCACCGCGAAGTTGGTCAAGGGCGCGTTGGACGCGACGCGTCCGGCGAGCTCCAGCGCCTTGGACAACCCTTCGCCCTCGCCCACGAGGTAGTGCGACAGCCCGATCGCCTGGCCCTGTTCGGCGTCGTGGACCCGGCCGGTCAGCATCATGTCGGCCACCCTGTGCGCGCCGATCAGCCGGGGCAGACGCACCGAGCCGCCGCCTCCCACGAACAGCCCGCGCTGCCCCTCGGGCAGCGCGTAGAACGCCGTCGGCTCGGCCACCCGGAGATGCGCGGCCGCCGCCAGTTCCAGGCCACCGCCGACGACCGCGCCCTTCAGCACGGCCAGCACGGGGACCGGGCTCTGCTCGATCCGGTCCAGGACCCGGTGCCACATGAGTGAGTGCTCCAGCGCCTCCTCGGTCGAACGCCCGGTCAGCTCGGCCAGATCCAGCCCCGCCGAGAAGTGCCCGCCGTCCGCGGCCAGCACGATCGCGCGGGCGTGCGGCGGTGGCGCGGCGAAGAACCCCTCCACCGCCAGCAGCGTCGCGTCGTCGAGGGCGTTGCGCTTGGCCGCCCGGCAGATCCTCAGGACCGCCGTCTCGCCGTGCTCGTCAACCAGTGTCGTCGTCAAACGGACCTCCGATGGCCAGGACGTAATACTCGGCAAAAATCTAGCAACAGTCAAGAAGGTGCCGAATATAGGCGGTGGCGTCACCGGCGCACGAGCCGTGGGGGACGGCCTGCATCCCGCGCTGCGGCAGGCGGCTCAGGGGACCTCGATCAGCGTGATCGTGCGGTCGGCGATATCCCGTGCCGCGGCCTGGTACCGGTCGCGCAGCGCGGAGAGCAGCTCCTGCGCGCGGATCGCGGGCCACTCGGCCGGCAGGTGGCACAACGGGATGCGCGGGTCCACCCGGACCAGGTCGAGCCACTCGGTGGCCAGGAGCAGATAGCGGATCAGGTCGTCGGCGGCCTCGGGCGCGGGCGCGGGCCGGTCCCAGCGGTCCAGCCAGGCCCGGTAGCCGGCGGCGATCGCGTCCAGGTCGAACGCGTCCCGGATCATGCCCGCCTCGTCGGTGGGCGCGACGGCGGGCCCGTCGAAGACCCTGACGTGCGCGTCCAGGCCGAGGTCGGCGGTCACCTCCGTGACGTCCACCCGGGCGGGCGAAATCCACAGGCCGTTGCCGACGGGGCCGAACCCGGCCCAGGTGAGCCGCGAGCGCAGTTCGTGCCGACGGCTCTGCCACGATTCCGGCAGCGAGAACGCCAGGACGGTCCAGTGGCCGTCCCAGTCGTCATTGACCACGCTGCGCCGCCAGACCCGCTCTTCCCCGTCGGCCAGGATCCGGCGGGACCGCTCGGTGAGCCCGAAGAACATGCGGCGGCCGTCCCGGTAGCGGGCCAGCAGGTCACGCGCCACCATCCGGGCCAGCGTGGAGCGGACGGCGTGCTCGCCGACCCCGAGCCGCCCCAGCACCTCGATGAAGCTCCCGGAGAACACCGCGACCTCGCGTCCGAGCACGTAGTTGCCCAGGAACGTCAGCGTCAGCGACTGCGGACGCACCTTGGGAGCGCCGACCTCCACGGCCTCGGACGCGGTTTCGGACACGGGCAGATCCTCCCACAGCCAAAGCCCATCAGACCGTTCACCACGGTCGACCGCGGGCCCGATCCGCGATCACCGCCATGAGCGCCGGTCAAGCCCGCGGACACACGAATTCTTCACGGTATGACCTTTTGGCGACCGCCCCCATCAGTGATTTCATCCGCGTACATAACCGGGGACTTCGTGCGTCTCAGACCTGAGCTGACTACCGTTCGGATGGTGGCAAAGGTGACGACTTTCGTACTTGTGCATGGCTCATGGCACGATGGCTCGGCTTGGACGCAGGTCGCCGGCCGTTTGGAGGAGCTCGGCCATACCGCTTATGCGCCCACGCTCGCTGGGCACGGCAAGGACGTCGACAAGGCGGTCGGACACGACGACTGTGTGCAGTCGGTCGTGCGGTACATCGTCGACAAGGATCTCTCCGACGTGGTGCTGGTGGGGCACAGCTTCGGCGGGACGGTGATCGCCCGGGTCGCCGAAGAGATCCCCGAGCTGCTTCGGCGCCTGGTCTTCTGGAACGCGTTCGTACTCCGGCAGGGCGGCAGCGTCAACGACGACATCCCCCCGCACTATCGGGAACTGTTCGCCCGCCTCGCCGCCGAGTCGGACGACGACACGGTGACGCTGCCGTTCCCGATCTGGCGGGAGACGTTCATTCAGGACGCCGACCTCGAACTCGCGAAATCCGCCTATGAACAGCTCTCCCCGGAGCCGTACCGACCGTTTCTGGAGAAGCTGGACCTGTCGAAGTTCTACCAGCTGGAAATTGCGAAGAGCTATCTGAACGCCACCGAGGACATCGCGCTCCCACCCGGCGAATGGGGCTGGCATCCGCGCATGTCGGGGCGCCTCGGCCTCTACCGCCTTGTTCAGATGCCCGGCGGTCACGAGGTGCTCTTCACCGATCCCGAAAGGCTCGCGAAGAAGATCGTCGAGGCGGGACGGGATTGACAAAGGGCGAATGACATCCGCCCGCCTCAGACTCCCGCCAGCTTCTCGAGGTGGGCACGGAGGTAAACGAGCCAGGTCAACACGAAACACAGTGGTAGAAGGCGATGCTGACCAGTACCCCGCCGAACGCGCCCGCGATGCCGAGGAGCGCACCGGTCATACGCCGGGCATCGTCCTCGGCGGTCACGGTCCGCCGCCGTCGGTGACAGCGAGCCGTTGGCGTGGGGCCGCAGCCCCATCGCCACGAAGTTCCAAAAGGTGACCTTGGCCCCGCCGAGCCGGTCGGCCATCCAGCCGCGATCGGGGAGTGCTCCCAGTACGGGAGGACGATGCCTGGACGGCCGACGAGGTGTGCGCGCGGACCTGCGCCGGACGGGCTGCGGCGGCCGCCGGGACGCCGTCGAGGGAATCGTCTCGTGGCTGACCGAGCAGGAATCGGTCCCCGCGCCCTGAGTCCATGGGCCCACCGGACGAGCCGGAGGGCGGCGAGCCGGGCGCGGAACCGTACCCGGGAACAGAGGCGCGGGCCCGCATCCAGAAAAGGATCAGGAATTGTTTCGTGCGGCGCTTGTAGATGACCACGGTTCCAGGTCGGCGTGAGCGTGTTTTAACACGCCGGTGACAAAGCGGACGCAACCGCGAAACGGCTTCCGATGAGGATCGGCTCATGGACGACGAAGGAGACGCGCCCGCGAGGTCCGCGATGGCGGACTGCGTGCAGGTGGTCCCTCTTCCGGACCTTCGAGGGCGAGCTGTTCGCCACGCCCGACCTCGGCCTGTTCAGCGACGCGTACGTGATATCGCGAGGGATCCTCGGTACCCGCGGCACCGTTCCCGCCGTCGCCTCGCCCATGTTCAAGCGGGTCTGCGACTCGCGCACCGGATGCTGCCTGGGCGAGCCGGCGCTGCCCACCTTCGTGATCCGGCGGGTCCCGGACGGAGACCGCGTGGAGGTGGCGCTTCCGTATGAAGACCGAGAGTGAGCCCCTCGCCGGATTCGCCGTCGGCGTGACGGCCGCCCGCCGCCACGAGGAACTGGCCGCGCTGCTGGAACGCCGCGGGGCCCGGGTCGTCAGCGCTCCCGCGATCCGGCTGGTCCCGCTCGCGGACGACGCCGCTCTGGTCCGGGCCACCGCCGAATGCGTCGGCCGCCCGCCCGACCATGTGGTCATCACCACCGGCATCGGGTTCCGGGCCTGGCTGGAGACCGCCGACGGCCGGGGGATGCACGACGGGCTGATCGACGCGCTCGGCCGCGCGGGCATCCTGGCCCGCGGCCCCGAGGCGCGCGGCGCGATCCGTCAGGTTGGCCTGAAGGAGCGCTGGTCGCCGGAGTCGGAGAGCTGCGCGAAGGTGCTGAAGCACCTGCTGGAGCAGGACCTGCGAGGCAGGCGCGTGGCGCTCCAGCTGTACGGCGAGGAAGTCCCGGAGTTCCGTGAGGCACTGCGCGCGGCCGGGGCCGAGGTGATCGAGATCCCGGTGTACCGATGGTCGCGCGCCGGGGACTCCACACCGCTGCGCAGGCTGGTCGGGCAGGCGGTGGCCGGGACGGTCGACGCGATCACGTTCACCTCCGCGCCCGCGGTGGTCGCGACGCTCGCGGTGGCCGCGCAGGACGGGCTCGAAGAGCCGCTCCTGGAGGCCCTGCGCACGCGGGTCATCGCGGCCTGCGTGGGCCAGGTGACGGTGGAGCCGCTGGTCAGACGGGGCGTGCCGACGATGGAGCCGGAGCGGGCCAGGCTCGGCTCGCTGGTGCGGACGCTCGTGTCGGACCTTCCCCGGCGCCGGTCACAGCTGCTGGAGGTGCGCGGGGTCTCGCTGGAACTGCGCGGGCACGCCGTCGTGATGGACGGGCTGCTGCGTCCGATCGCCCCCGCGCCCATGGCGATCCTGCGGGCCCTCACGCGGCGTCCCGGGCACGTGGTGTCGCGGGCCGAGCTGTGCGACGTGCTCCCGAGCCGGCTCAACGTCGGCGGCCGCCCCTGGCCACGGGACGGCCGGCCGCAAGCCGACGAGCACGCCGTGGAGATGGCGGTCGCCCGCCTGCGGCGCGGCCTAGGGCGCCCGGGAATCGTCGAGACCGTGGTCAAACGCGGTTACCGGCTGGCCTGTGACCCGCGGGTGGTCACGGTGGCCGGAGCGGACGCCGGAGGATGACCGCCGGGCCGGGTGAAAGGGCCACCGCGTCCCGACGCTGCTTGCGGTGGCGCGCGGCCCACGCGATCTCGCGGGCTGGCCGACGTGCGGGCGGTGGCACGGCTGCTGGACGGACGGCGCGCACCGGGTGCTGGTGGCCGCCTACCTCTTGGCGCCCGGGGACGGTGGCGCGCCCTGGGAACCGAGGATCTCGCGGAGAACGTGGCGGGCGTTGGCGGAGACGACCGGGTTGGTGTCGCGGTAATACGGGAGTTGGACGAGGGCCATGGACAGCGCCCACCCACGTCCGCGCATCCAGGTCTCGTCATCGACTTCCAGCACATCCCGGAATACGCGCCGAGCCGTGGGCGGGAGGAGGTTCCACGCGGGGATCAGGTCACAGGCGGGATCGCCGGTTCCGGCGGCGGCGAAATCCAGTACGGCGACGAGCCTGCCTCCGGCAACGAGGAGGTTGCTGGGCATGAGGTCGCCGTGCACCCAGCAGGGGCTTGAGGTCCAAGGCGCGGCGGTGAGCGCCTCCTCCCACGCCGCCAAGGCGGCATCGGCGTGGAAAGGCTCATCCATGTGCCGCAATTCCCCGATCGCGGTGCGCGTCTCCGCATCGACATCCGACAACGGCACACCGCGATAACTGGACGGGCCGCCGTTCGCGTCGATACCCCGCAATGCCTTGACGAATACTGCGAGGTCGCGAGCCAATGGTCCGGCCTCGGTCAGCCGCCCCTCGATCGGGTTCTCACCACTGATCCACCGGTGTACCGACCAGGCGAAGGGATACCCTTCCGCGGCTTCGCCGACCCCGACCACGGTCGGGATCGTGACGGGCAGAGCGGCCGCGAGGTGCGGTAGCCAGCGGTTCTCCCGGTTCAGCGCCTTGACCCCTCCGGCGGTGAGGGGAAGCCGTACCGTCAGCGCGTCACCGAGGCGGTAGATCGCATTGACGGTTCCGCCGGAGGCCAGCCGCTCGACGGGCAGGTCCGCCCATTGCGGGAACCGTCCGCCGACCAGCCGCCTGACGAGATCCGCGTCGATGTCCACCTCGTCCGCATGCATCTTGACCACGCGACGAGGAGATCGCCGGGCACCTCCCACCGTCAACCGGATTACCCGGGCTCGACGCGCTTCGACGCAACACGGTCGTTCCGAGGGGCGGGACACCCGCCGGTTCGTTCCGCCCGCCGGAAAAGGGGGCTGGTTCGTCCGGCGTTCGCGGTTCACGGTGCCGGAGACGTGCAGAGGCCGGGCCGGTGACCTGGTGGTTGCGCGCCGAGGCGTGCGACGCCCAACGAAGGAGAAGGACATGAGAGCGTTCATCGCAAGAGGTGCCGTCGTGGCGTCGGCCATGGTGCTCGGGGGGACCATGGCCGCCTGGATGACGTCCGCTCAGGCCGACGGCGACAGGGGCGGGAGCCGCGTCCTCGACCTGAACGTGCGTCGAGGGCGAGAAGATCACCACCAACTGCGTGATCTCGCTCCGGCTTCCGCGGGGCGCGCTGACCGTCCAGTCCCTGTGGGTGCGGGGGGCCGATCCTCTGACCATGGCCATCACCGGTGGCACGGGCGCCTATCGCAACGCCCGGGGTGAGCTGGTGGCGACGGATATCCAGACTCCGCACGAGGCGTACCGGCTGCGCATCCTGCTCGGCTGAGCTTCGGCCCTCCCGTCCGTGACCGTCACCACGACCCGCGCCCAGCACCGGCCCAGGCTCTCCAGGAGGTTCGCATGACCGATCTGACGTTCCGCTCCGCGGGCGAACTCGCTGCCGCCGTCGCGGCGAAGGAGGTGTCGAGCGTCGAGCTGCTCGACCACTACCTCGCCCGGGTGGAGCGGCTCGATCCGCAGGTGAACGCCATCGTCGCCCGGGACGAGGAGGGGGCGAGGGCGGCGGCGCTGGCGGCCGACCGGGCGGTCTCGCAGGGCGGGCCGCTCGGCCGCCTGCACGGCGTCCCCGTGACGATCAAGGACAGCATCGAGGTCGCGGGCATGCGGACGACCGGAGGATCGGCCCGCTGGGGACATCACGTCTCGACCGCCGATGCCGAGGCGGTGGCGCGGCTGAAGGACGCGGGGGCCGTCGTGTTCGGCAAGTCCAACCTGCCGGCCGACGCCCGGGACTGGCAGACCTACAACGAGATCTACGGGACCACGAACAATCCGTGGGACCCGGCGCGCGGACCCGGCGGCTCGTCCGGCGGGTCCGCGGCGGCACTCGCCGCGGGGCTGACCGGTCTGGAACTCGGCGGCGACACGGCGGGCTCGATCCGGGTGCCCGCCCACTTCTGCGGCGTCTATGGGCTGCGCCCGTCGTACGGGATCGTGCCGAGGCACGGGAGCGTCTCGGGCCATGCTCCCGGCTCGCTCGCGGAGTTCGACATGGCGGTACTCGGCCCGCTCGGCAGGCACGCCGACGACCTCGACCTGGGGCTGGACGTCCTCGCGGGGGCGGACCGGGACCACGCCCCGGCATGGCGGCTGGAACTGCCCGCGCCGAGGGCGGACACCCTGCGGGGGTTCCGGGTCGCGGCCTGGCTGGACGACCCGTTCTGCCCCGTCGACGGCGAGCCGGCCGCGATCATGCAGGCCGTGCTGGAGGCGGTGCGCGCCGAGGGCGCCGCCGTGGCCGAGCGCGCCGGGCCGGTCGGGCTCGAAGAGACGATGGCCCTCTATCTGCCGTTGCTGATGGCGCAGAGCGGGCTGATCGAACCGGAGGAGTCGTACGCCGCGCTTCTGGGGCTCGCCGCGGCGGAGGGTGCCGAGGGCGGGTTCGCATCGGACATGACGGTCGGCTTCCGTGACTGGCACGCGCTCGATGAACGGCGGCAACACTCCCGCCGCCGCTGGGCCGGGTTCTTCCGGGACGTCGATGTGCTCCTGTGCCCGGTGAGCCCCACGGCCGCCTTCCCCCACGACCAGCGGCCCGATCCCGGCTGGTCCGTCCGGACCCTCAAGGTCAACGGCACCGACCGGGCGTATGGCGAGATGCTCACGTGGGTGGCGCCGGCGTCGGTCAACTACCTGCCCGCGGCGGTGGCGCCTGCCGGGACGACCCGGGACGGGCTTCCGGTCGGCATCCAGGTGATAGCGCCCTACCTGCACGACCGCACAGCGGTCCGGTTCGTCCAGTGCCTCGCCGAGGTGATCGGCGGGTTCCGGCGTCCGCCGGGATTCTGACCCGCGCCATTGGTCCGGCCTGGCGGTCGGAATTCACGCGGAAAAACGTGCCTTGAAATTTTGGATCACCGTCTCGGGTGGCGCCGGCATCCCCTTCATGACTGTCGTTTCTTACGAGCCATTGATAAACGAGGTCATTCACCCGGTGGACGACGTCCGCTCGCTCAGAAACCGCCGAAACGTGCACTGGTGAAATTACTCTCCGGACTGCCCGATCCCCCGCAGAGGAGTGGACATGTCCCCAACCAGAAGCGTGCTCGCGGCCGCCTTGACGGGCGTCCTCGGCGCGTCCGCCCTGGTGGCGCTCACGCTGTCCGGCGGCGCCGCGTCGGCGGCCGTGCAGACCTTCACCCCCGTGGCCGACACGCACGTCGCCGGCGACGCCGCCGGCAGCAACTTCGGCACGGCCGGAACCCTCGGGATCGACAACTCGCCGGTCAAGAGGACCTTCCTCAAGTTCACCGTCAGCGGCGTCACCGGGACGGTCGGCAGCGTGAAGCTGCGCGTGCACACCGACGACTCCGCCGGAGCCGTCAGCAACAACGGCGGCACCTTCAAGGCCATGACCGACACCGCGTGGTCCGAGACCGGGGTGACCTACGACGACCAGCCCGCCATCAACGGCGCCACGCTCGGCTCGCTCGGCTCGGTGGCGCGCAACACCTGGTACGAGGTCGACGTGACGTCGCTGGTCACCGGCAACGGGACGTACAGCATCGGCGTCACCTCCTCCAGCGGCGACGGCGCGGACTACGACTCCCGTGAGGCCGGGGCGCTCGCGCCGCAGCTCGTCGTCACCACCGCGACCACGCCCCCGCCGGGCGGCGACCCGGTGCTGGTCGGCGCCGGCGACATCAGCAACTCCGGCTCCGGGGACACCGCCACCGCGGCGCTGCTCGACAACATTCCCGGGACGGTCTTCACCGCCGGCGACAACGTCTACGACAACGGCACGGCGAGCGAATTCACCACCTACTACAACCCGACCTGGGGACGGCACAAGGCGCGCACCCGCCCGTCGCCCGGCAACCACGACTACAACACCAGCGGCGCGACGGGCTACTACGGCTACTTCGGCGCCGCCGCCGGTGACCCGTCCAAGGGCTACTACTCCTACGACATCGGCTCGAATTGGCACGTGGTCGCGCTCAATTCCAACTGCGGGTCGATCAGCGGCGGCTGCGGCGCGGGCGGCGCCCAGGAGCAGTGGCTGCGGGCCGACCTCGCCGCCAATGCCAGGCCCTGCACCATCGCCTACTGGCACCACCCCCGGTGGACGTCCGGCGCCAACCACGCCCCCAGCACCGCGGTGGGCCCGCTCGTCCAGGCGCTCTACGACAACAACGCCGACGTCATCGTCACCGGCCACAACCACCAGTACGAGCGGTTCGCGCCGATGAACCCGAGTGGCGCCTCCGACCCCGCGCGCGGCATCCGGGAGTTCGTCGCCGGGATGGGCGGGGCGAGCCACTACGCCTTCGGCACCATCCAGCCCAACAGCCAGGCCCGCAACAGCGACACCTACGGCGTCCTCAAGCTGACGCTGCACTCCGGCAGCTACGACTGGCAGTTCGTCCCCGAGGCCGGCAAGACCTACGCCGACAGCGGCACCACCAGCTGTCACTGATCGTCCGGGCCCGGCACGGCGACGTGCCGGGCCCTCCCGAGGAGCCGGTGTGTACCTGTCCACCCTTTCGCGCCCGGCGGCCGGGGGCCGCGCGGGCCCCGTCGCGGCCAACGTCGTCGCCCTGGGCGCCGTCAGCCTGATCACCGACGTCTCCGCCGAGATGGTCACCGCGATCCTGCCGCTCTACCTCGTGGTGGGCCTGCAGTTCAGCCCCGCCGCCTATGGCGCCGTCGACGGCGTCTACACCGGGGCCACGGTGCTGCTCCGGCTGGTCGGCGGCTACGTGGCCGACCTCTCCGACCGGCGCAAGCCCGTGGCGTTCCTCGGCTACGGCATGTCCGCCGTCGCCAAGCTCGGCCTGCTCGCGGCGGCGGGCTCCGGCGTCGGGATCGGCCTCGCCATCACCGCTGACCGCGCGGGCAAGGGCCTGCGCACCGCACCGCGGGACGCGCTCATCACGCTGTGCACCCCGCCCGAACACCTCGGCCGGGCCTTCGGCGTCCACCGGACGATGGACGCCGCCGGGGCCTTCGCGGGCCCGCTCGTCGCGCTGGCCGTCCTCGCCGCGGCGCCAGGCTCCTATGACTCGGTCATCATGACGAGCTTCTGCGTCGCCCTCCTCGGCGTGATGGTCCTCGCGCTCTTCGTCCGCGACACCCCCGGCCCGAAGCCGCCCCGCGAGGCACTGCGATGGCGGGCCCTGCTGGGCGGGCCCGGCGCGAAGCGGCTGGTCCCCGCGTCCTGCCTGCTCGGGCTGGCCACGATCGGCGACGGCTTCACCTACCTGCTGCTGCAGAAGCGCGCGGATCTCGCGCTCGGCTGGTTCCCGCTGCTCGCGGTCGCCACGAGCGGCGTCTACCTGCTCCTCGCCACGCCCGCGGGCATGCTCGCCGACCGGATCGGGCGGATGCCCGTGGTGCTCGGCGGCTACCTGACCCTCACCGCCACCTACCTGCTGCTCGCCGGGGCACCCGGCGGGCTCTGGCTCGTCGGCGCCGTCGTCGTCCTGCACGGGACGTTCTACGCCGCGACCGACGGAGGGCAGATCGCGCTCGCCGCGCCGCTGCTGCCGCCCGGGCTGCGGACGACCGGCATCGCGCTGGTCCAGAGCGGGCAGGCCACCGCCTACCTCGTCTCCTCGGTGCTCTTCGGCGTGGCATGGCAGCTGTGGGGGATCCGTCCCGCCCTCCTCACCGCCGCGGTGATCAGCGTCATCGCCCTCGCCGGAACCGCCGTCCTGCTCCGTCCCTCCGCAAAGGCGACACCATGAACCTGCGCTCCCGCGTCATCGCCCTGACGGCCTCGGCCGTGGTCCTGGTCGTGGCGGCCGTCCTCTACACGGTCTTCCACGGCGCCCGACCCGCTCCCGCCAACGACGGGGCCGCCGGACGGCACCTCCAGCTCCTCACCAACGGCCGCCTCTCGTACACGCTCCCCGCAGGCCCGCGCAAGGTGACGCCGGTCGAGTGCGACCGGGCCTACGCGGCCGCCGGGACGGTCGCCTGCCTGCGGCCGGTCGGTGCGCTGAGCTCCGGCGCGCTGGTCGTCATGGACGCCCGCCTGCGTGAACGGCGGCGGATCCCGCTCACCGGGTTCCCCAACCGCCTGCGGGTGTCGGCCAGCGGACGGATGGTCGCCTGGACGCTCTTCATCGACGGCCACTCGTACGCGACCACCGGGTTCTCCACCCAGGCGGGCATCCTCGACACCCGCTCCGGCCACCTCGTCAAGACCCTGGAGGACTTCACGATCACCAAGGACGGCGTCCCGTACCGCAACAAGGACGTCAACTTCTGGGGCGTCACCTTCACCGCCGACGACAACCGCTTCTACGCGACGCTGTCGACCGGCGGGCACCGCTACCTCGTCCAAGGCGACCTCGCGGCCCGGACGATCCGGACGCTCGCGGGCAACGTCGAATGCCCGTCCCTGTCACCGGACGGCACCCGCCTGGCCTACAAGGCGGCCGTCGGCGGCGACCCGAAGCGAGGCTGGCGCCTGTCCACGCTCGACCTCGCCACACTCAGGACCACCCGGCTCGCCGAGAGCCGGAGCGTCGACGACCAGCCGGTCTGGCTGGACGAGCGCACGATCGCCTACGCCCTCCAGCTCAGCGACGGGACCAACCAGACCTGGACGGTCCCCGCCTCCGGGCCCGGCGGCCCGCGCCTCCTCCTCAGCAACGCCAACTCGGTCTCCCCGCCCCCGGACGACGCCTCCCCCTGAGGGCGTGAGTGACGCGGTTCAGGCGGCCGGGCCGGGAATGAAGCCGCGGTGGCCGCACATTGACGTCGCCCGGCACCCGATGATCCTGGAGTGCGACTTCGGAAGTCGAAAAGGGGAAAATTGCGGATTGCACCTTAATTCGTGCTATTTCCGCCTGGTTGTGAGAACCCGCATGGAGTTCCGTCCCGGTGCCTGTCCGTGAGCGACCACGACCGCATCGTCGCCGCCGACCACGGACCACCGGGTAAACCCGCGCCGCCCGACGTGCTCCTTAGCGTAAGGTCCGCGCCGGACTGAGGGTTTTGGTCGCTCAGGACCGCATGCGGTCCCCATGCCTTGCATCCATTCCTTCTGGGCATGAACCGTGATGAGCGGCCATGACTCCCAAAGGAATCGGTGACGACGACATGCTGGAACGGCAGGATTGCGCGGCGATGGTCCTCGGCGGCCCGACCACGGTTCTCGACCTCGGCGGTCTCCGCATCGTCGTCGACCCGACCTTCGACGAGCCGGGCCGGCACGGGCCGGTCGCCAAGACGGCGGGCCCGGCCGTCGCCGAGGACAAGCTCGGCGCGGTCGATCTCGTGCTCATCAGCCACGACGAGCACCCCGACAACCTCGACGACCGGGGGAGGGAGTTCGCCCTGGCGTCGCCCCTGATCCTCACCGGGCCGCTGACGGCCGCCCGGCTGGGCCCCCCGGCGGTCGGCCTGCCGGTCTGGACCGTCCATCGGGTGCCGCGTCCGGACGGCGGCGGTGACCTCGACGTGCTGGCCGTGCCCGCCGTCCACGGGCCCGTGGACGCGCCCCGCGACGCCGACGGCAACGTCCTCTGCGAGGTGACCGGCTTCGTCCTGTCGGGGGACGGCCTGCCCACGGTATACGTCAGCGGCGACAACGCGTCCCTGGGCACGGTGGCCGAGATCGCCGGGCGGGTGCCGGCCATCGACGCGGCGGTCCTGTTCGGCGGGTCGGCGCGCGTCCCGATGCTCTTCGAGGGCCGGCCCCTGACACTGGACGGCTCCGGGGTCTGCGCCGCCGCCGTGATCCTGGGGGAGCCGGTGGTGATCGCCGCCCATCACGACGGCTGGGAGCACTTCAGCAGCTCGCGCGCCGACATCGAGCGCGCCTTCCACGACGCGGGCCTGTCCTCGCTGCTGCGCTCGGGTGCGCACGGCTCATGGACTCCTCTCCGGGGCTGACCCGCCGCCGCCCCGCGCGTCCACGTTCCGAAACGGAGGCATCATGGCAAGCCCGCTCGCCCGTCTCACCGCCGACGAGATCATCGCCGCGCGCGCCCTGCTGGAGGCGGAGGGACTGGTCACCGAGACGACACGCTTCCCTTACCTGGGACTGGAGGAGCCGCCGAAGGCCGAGGTGCTGGCCCGCAAGGAGAGCGATCCGATCGACCGGCGGGTGCGGGCCGTCCTGCTCGACCTGGCGACCGGCGACGCCCGGACCGTGATCGCGTCGTTGACGCGCGGGGCCATCGACCGGGTCGATGCGGTGACCGGCGGACGGCCCCCGGTGCTCATGGAGGAGTTCCCGGCCGTCGAGGAGATCGTCAAGGCCGATCCCCGGTTCACCGAGGCCATGGGCCGGCGCGGTGTCACCGACCTCGACCTGGTCAGGGTGGCGCCGCTGTCGGCCGGTGACTACGGGATCGAGGGCGAGAGCGGACGCCGGATGCTGCGCGCGCTCATGTTCCTCCAGAACCGTCCCGACGACCATTGCTGGGCCCACCCGATCGACGGTGTCGTGGCCTACGTGGACGTCATCGCCCGCAAGGTGACCGAGTTCCACGACCACGAGGACCTGCCCATCCCCGCGGAGGAAGGCAACTTCGACCGTCCGGCGAGCCTGCGCGACACGCAGAAGCCCATCGAGATCACCCAGCCGGAGGGCGCGTCGTTCACCGTCACCGACGACGTCGTGGAGTGGGAGAACTGGCGTTTCCGGATCGGCTTCGACGCCCGCGAGGGCCTGACGCTGCACCAGCTCTCGTTCGCCGGCCGGCCGCTCGTCTACCGGGCCTCGATCGCGGAGATGGTCGTGGCGTACGGCGATCCCAGCCCGACGCGCTTCTGGCAGAACTACTTCGACGCCGGCGAGTACCTGCTCGGCCAGTCCACCAACTCCCTCAGCCTCGGCTGCGACTGCCTCGGCGAGATCCACTACTTCGACGCCGTCCTGGCCGACGGGGACGGCCGGCCGAAGGTGATCGAGAACGCCATCTGCCTGCACGAGGAGGATCACGGCATCCTCTGGAAGCACACCGACATCTTCACCGGCTCGGAGGAGGTGCGCCGCCAGCGGCGCCTGGTGATCTCCTTCTTCCTCACCGTCGGCAACTACGACTACGGCTTCTACTGGTACCTGTACCTCGACGGCGCCATCCAGCTGGAGGTCAAGGCCACCGGCATCCTGTTCACCTCCGCGCACGTGGAGGGCGGCCGCCACGCCGCCCATGTCGCCCCCGGGCTGGCCGCGGCCTTCCACCAGCACCTGTACTGCGCCAGGCTGGACATGACGGTCGACGGGACGGCCAACTCGATCGCCGAGCACGAGGTCGAGCGGGTCCCCATCGGGCCGGGCAACCGCTACGGCAACGCCTTCACCTACAAGGTCACGCCGCTGCGCACCGAGTCCGAGGCCGTCCGCGACGCCGACCCGGTGAGCGGACGGGCCTGGCACATCACCAACCCCGGCTCGCTGAACCGCCTGGGACGGCCGGTCGGCTACGTCCTGCTGCCGGACGCCCGCCCGCCGCTGCTGGCGGCCGAAGGCGCATCCATCCGCGGCCGCGCCGCCTTCGCCGGGCACCATCTGTGGGTCACCCAGTACGACCCTGACGAGCGCTTCCCGGCGGGGGAGTTCGTCAACCAGAGCCCGCCCGGCCAGGGGCTTCCCGCCTTCATCGCCGGCGACCGTCCTCTGGAGGAACAGGATCTGGTCGTCTGGCACGCCTTCGGCGCCACCCACTTCCCCCGCCCCGAGGACTGGCCGGTCATGCCGGTCGACACCTGCGGCTTCATCCTCAAGCCCGTGGGCTTCTTCGACACCAACCCCACGCTCGACGTCCCTGCCTCGGGCACCGAAGCCTGCCACGCCGACTGAAACGAAAAGGGGCCGAGTGCACCGGCGGCATCCCTGCCTTCATTCGGTATAAACGGCTTAAAACGGGACGAGGCGGAGCGATACCCCGGCGGGCCGATTGTTCTCAGGGCCGTCCGGTGGCGGTCCTGGTGTGCCCCTTTCTCGATTCACTGTGGAGACCGGATGTGATGGGGGTTACCCCGAGTTCTACAAGACTTGGAGCCGACACAATCAGCTGTCGGGCGGGTGATGGTCGCAATCCGTCAGTGAAACCGTGGCGACCGGATCGGGCCGGACAGTTGTGGAGGTGTGCCCCTCGTGAGAAAGTTGAGCCCTCGCTCGTCCCGCCCTCATCGTTCCGTGGTGCGATAGTCGTTCCCAGCCGATAACCCGCCTGCCGTTTTCCCATGCGATCGGGATGCTGAATTCTGTTGTGCGGTCGCTTCTAGTTTCGGGGGCCATCCGGTGGCTGACATCGATGCTCTGAGAAAGAAGTACTTCGTTCAGCCCGACGATACGGATCCCCCTTCGGAGCCGTTGCCGGCCACGTTCAGCGGCTGCCGGGTCACCCCGCTGATCGACGGCGTCGGCTATTTCAGCGACCTCGCCACGCAGATCGCGGCCCTGGGCAACGGGACTCCGAGCGAGAACGGCGGCCAGTTCCTCTACATCGCCGGCTGGTGGCTTCATCTGATGGGCGGCGAGGTCAATCCCGCGCCCGGCTCCCAGGGAGCCTCGACCGGGCCTTCGGTCGGGCTGGGGCAGCCGTTCTCACTCGATGGCCCCGGAGCCCCGAACCACCTGATCGACCTGCTCAAGGCCAAGGCGGCCGCCGGAGTCGACGTCCGTGTCCTGGGCTGGATCTCGTTCTCCATCATGAGCGACTACTTCATCCTGAGCCCGGCGATCCAGTCGGGGGCCGTCGACATCCGCAATGTCAACGTGGGCACCCTGGCGTCCATCCGCGAGCTGCGCAAGGAACCCGCCCTCGCCGAGAAGGCGTGCCTGAACATCATCGCCCACTCGGCCGGCGCGTCCCATACCAAGATGGTGCTCGTCGGCAACGGCAGCAGCGTCATCGGCTATACCGGCGGGCTCGACCTGGTGGGCGACCGCCACGGCAGCCAGCCGCACCCTCGCCTGCAATGGCACGACGTCCAAGCGAAGGTCGAGGGCCCGGCGGTGCAGGCCATGTACGACCTTTATCGCGGAATGTGGAACGAGGTCAAGGCACGCGAGCCCGAACCCTTCCGCTATGACGACGCCAAGGTCTATAGCCACACGCCCACCACACCCCTCGTGCCGGCGCGCGTCCTGCCGGCCACGCCCGTGGGCAAGCATCACGTCCAGTCGCTGCGCACCATTCCTCGTTTCAACTACACGACGTTCAATCTCCTGCCGGAGAACAAGAAGATCTCCTTCGCCCCGGACGGCCTGTTCGAGGTGCGCTCCGCCTGGTTCAACGCCATCCTCGCCGCCGAGCGCTATGTCTATATCGAGGACCAGGGCTTCTGGAGCCTGGACGTCATGATCTGGCTGAGGGCCGCCCTCAAGGCCCGCGACGATCTCAAGGTGATCCTGTTCACCGGGATCGCCGACCCGAACGACTCGCACTACCCTCCGTACGCGAAGGTCTCGCTCTGGAACGGCCTGCTCCACGATCTGAACGACCAGCAGCGCAACCGGGTGCGCATGTTCAGCCGCAACGTGGTCGTCCACACCAAGAGCACGATCGTCGACGACCACTGGGTGATCATCGGCTCGGCGAACGCCTTCCAGCGCAGTCTCTACAGCGATATCGAGCACTCGGTCGGCATCCTCGACGAGGACGACGTGCTGGCACGGCAGTACCGGGTGCGGCTCTGGAGCGATCATCTCGGCCTGCAGACCCCGGCCGACCAGCAGAAGATCGCCGACATCGACAAGGCGCTCAACGTCTGGAACAGCGCCTGGGGCACGCCGGGCAGCGGGGTCGGCGTGCCGTCCACCATCACCACCGTCGTGCTCCCCACCGCGGAAACGGTGCTCAGCGCCCGTGACAAGGAACGCCGCGACCGCTACGTCGACGTCGACTCGCGCCAGCCGTGGGGGGGTTGCCTGCCGTGAGCAGCATGTTCGTCACCGTCAACGACTACCTCGGCGACAAGTGGCCGGACTTCCTGCCGAGGCCGCCCGACCCCGCCGTGCTCGACCATGTCTGGCTGGAGCCGCCGCAGATCACCGCCAAGCCCGACGACGTCAGCCTCACCACGCGCCTGCTCTTCGAGCGGGAACTCGTGCTGGGCCTGCCCGGCCTAGACGCGGTGAGCCTCGTGCTGGCCCCCGGCAGCGGCGATGGCGCGCCCGTCGGGCTGAGCCTCGGGATCGACATACTGCCGCAGACCGTCCTGCGCGTGACCGACATGCCCGTCGCGCTGCGCTTCGGCCCGAAGCTGCTGCGTCCCATGCGCAAGGTGACCGGCGGCGGCGACGCCCGCTACGAGCCCGACCCCGGACGCCCGTTCGTCCAGCTCGACGTGCCGAAGCTCAGCGGGAGGGCCAGCCGGGACGGCATCACGTTCGACGCGCCGTTCACGGCCCAGCTCCCGTACCCCGTGATGATCGGCGACACCGGGCTGGTGGTCGACGGCGCCGCGGTCGGCTTCCACCGCGCGGGCGGCAAGGCGTGCCTGGTCCTGCAGTGGAAGGAGGGCGCCCTCAACCGGCTGCTCGGCGGGCTCGTCCCCAACCTGGGGGACCGCAGCCCGGCAGGCGAGCAGCAGGTCACCCTCCGCCTGATCATCGGCGGCGACGGCCCGGAAGAGCTGCGCCTCGACTGGCAGGCCGCCGCTCCCGGCGCCGCCTTCACCCTTCCCGGCCTCAGCGTGGGCGTGCCGGCCACCGGCCGCTTCTCGCTTCTGCTGCTGCGCCAGGGCGCGGGCCTCGGCCGTGCCGCCTTCGTCGTCACCCTGACCGGGGGCGACCCGGTGACGGCGGGCAGCACCTTCGCCTGGGGCCGCGACGGCGACCGCGAGCTGCACAACGACGAGCCACCCCAGCCGCCCGACAAGCCCCTCTTCAGCGTCACCCTCAAACCGGCGGACGGGCCGCGCAGCGTGGTGCTGCTCGACGTCGCCCTCGGCGAGCCGAAGCTGCCCGGCTTCTTCCGCCAGCTCACCACGCCGATCGCCCCGCTCGACCTCAACGACCCGGCCGCCCTCTGCACGCCCGTGGTCTTCGACCCGGCAGACCTCCAGGAGGGCTGGAGCGCCCAGCTGAGCGTCAACATCGACGCGGGCGGCGGGGCGTTCACCCTGCCCTTCCTCAAGCAGGGCCAGGGCGGCGACGCCCAGTTCCTGCAGCTCTACACCCCCACACCGCTCACCGGGCTGCCGATCACCCTGCCCCAGGGCGAGGTCGGCTTCGACATCGGCGTGCGGCTGCGCGTCCTGAGCCTCGGTTTCGACCTGCTGTGCCGCCTGACCTTCGACCTCGGCACCTTCGCCCTCAAGGTCGACCATGACCGGGGGATCGAGCTGCGCTCCCCGGAGTCCGAGCGCGAGTTCCCCGACCTGTTCGGGCTGCGCTGGCGGTTCAAGGGCAAGGACCTGGGCGACAAGACCTTCCACTACTTCACCATCGCCACCAAGGACTACCACTACCAGATCCAGCAGCCCCAAGGGGCCGCGCTGGAACTGGACTTCACGCGGGCCAGCGAGGAGCCGATCACCTTCAGCGTGCGGGACTTCGCCCTCACGCCCAAGGGCGTCACCCTCGCCGCCACCGTCACCGACCGGCCGGCCCGCCTCAACGGCCTGCGCACGCGCTTCCGCTTCACCGACAGCGGCTTCGTGATACGCGAGAACCGCATCGCCGACTTCACCATCGCCGGCTCGGGCCCGCTGCCACCCGACCTCGTGGGCGACGCCACGGCCGACATCGCCCTGCAGTTCGCCCAGCGTGACGGCGGCAACCTGACCCTCGTGCAGGGCGCCGCGAACCTGCGCGGCGTCAAGCTGCTCGACTGCAAGGGCACGCGCTTCCAGTTCTCCGTCGACGCCCTGGGCCTGCGCTTCGTCGACGACGGCGCCTTCCACCTCTACTTCACCGTCACCGGCTCCGCCCAGTTCGTCCCGGCCCCCGGCGACGATCCCGACGGCCCGCTGGCGCTGCTCGGCAAGACCCGCATCGACCTCGTCCAATGCCCGCTCACCGGTGACGCCCGGGTGATCGGCAAGCACGTGAAGTTCCTGATCGAGCTGCCCAAGCCCACGTCGTTCGGCTTCCTCGGCTGCTTCGAGATGGAACTGCGCGCGATCGGCTTCGTGCCGCAGTGCGAGTTCTTCGGCGGCGACGGGGCCATGCTGGTGACCGGCCAGCTGAAGTTCGCCCAGGGCCCCGGCGACACGCCGGACTCGCGGCCCGACTACCACGAGCTGTTCATCGGCCTGCCGCTGCCGGGCGAGTTCGTGCCGCGCATCCACTTCACGCGCCTGGCGGTGAACCTGGCCATCGGCGCCGCCTTCCGGCTCAACGGCGTCGTCGACTTCGTCGACGAGCCCGACCAGACCGGGCTGGTCGGCGAGGGCCTCGTCCAGATCCAGGGCCTGCCCGCCATCGCGGCCAGCTTCGGCTTCCTGCGCGTGCGCCGCGGCGCCGGCTTGCCATGGCTGCGCGCCTGGTTCCTCTACCTGGAGATCCGCCAGGTCAGCTTCATGATCCCGGTCATCCAGATCTACCTGCGCGAGATCGGCATGGGCTTCGGCTACCGCTTCACCATCGCCGCCATCAAGGCCGCCGACGCCGAGAACGACGTCCGGAAGCTGCTCAAGACCCTGGAGGGCCTCTCGCGCACGCAGGGGGACCTGTCCAAACGCGACCGCTGGGCGGTGGACCTGGAGGAGGCCGGCCAGGACCCGCGCTGGACGATCGTGCTGCGGGCGATGATCTCGCAGACGTCGGCGTCGGCCTCGCCCCTGCGCTACGAGGCGTTCGCCGAGGCCGATCTCGCGTGCGTCTTCCTCGTCGACGCGATCATCGCCTTCCGCAGCGACCTGACCTTCTTCATGTCGGTGCGCGGCTGGTTCAACACCAACTACGCCGACTACGTCGGCAACCGGGACGGTGCCCGCGAGAACCCCATCCTGAGCGGCTTCGTGCTGCTCTCACCGCGCCAGAAGCGCTTCCTGGCCCACATCTCCAAGCCCGAGGGCGGCAAGCCGGGCGATCACCCGCCGCTGCCCGACTTCGTCCGCGACGCGATCGCCGACAGCCGTTTCTCGGCCACGCTGCTCATCGAGCCGGGCCTGTTCCACTACGAGCTGGGCTGGCCCAACATGCTCCGCTGGCACACCGAGCTCGGCCCGCTGGCCGTGGAGGTCGAAGGCGGGTTCATCTTCCGCGTCTCGACCACGGAAATGGTCCTCGGGACGAGCTTCCTGGCCCGCGGGAGACTCCAGCTGAGCGCCGGCGTGGACCTCGGGCTGGTCGGCATGCGCATCAGCGCCACCGCGCGGGTGGCCTTCGGAGCGCGCTACATCGGCGTGATCGACTTCCGGGACCCCACCGGCGAGTCGGCCGTCTACGGCGCGATCGGGCTGGAGGTGCAGGTCTCCTTCGCCATCGAGTTCTGGATCAAGATCCCGCTCGTCTTCACCACCATCAGGCTCTCCTTCCGCTTCAGCCTTGAGATCACGTTCAGTGCCGGCCTTGAGATCGGCGTCAAGGGGCTGAGCGTGCCCGGCGTCCGCGGCGTCGGCACCGTCGGCGTCTCCTGCTGCGGCCACAGCCTCCAGGCCACCGTCAGGGTGGCCTTCGAGGAGGACAACGTCCAGGCCGCCCTCGACCGGACCAAGGAGTTCCTGTCCCTGGGGCTGGAGGCCACCGAGGTCGAGCCGGTGCCGGGCACCGAGGGCGCGCCGGCCGCCGCGCCGGCCTTCACGCGCCTGCAGTCCGCGCGCCGCCCGGCCCTGCCGCCGCGCGCCCTCGCGGCCGTGATCGGCGAGGCGCCGGCCCCGGCCGAAGCCGACGTGTTCCATGTGCCCGGCTACGTCATCTTCGTGTTGCGCGAGCCGCCGGGCTGGGACGGCGAGCACAAGATCTACTTCGTGCTGCTGCCGCAGGGTGAACGGCTGCACCGCGACGCGCAGGGACGGCTCGTCCTCGACGAGGAGGGCTTCCCGGTGGCGGAGCCCGAACCGGGCTTCCTGCCGCCGCCTCCCGCCGAGGGCACCGTCGTGGGGAAGGACTTCGCCCTGCGCGTGCCGAAGCCGGCGGACGGCGAGAACTACACGCTCCTGCACTACGAGCCCCTGGCCGGACAACGGTTCGTCGACGTGAGCAACGCGGTCGCCGCCGGTCAGCCGATCACCTGGGCGGTGAACTGGGCCGCGCGGCTCTACACCGACGGCTCCGCCGAGCGCCGCGTCGTGAACCAGGCCACGGGGGCACCGGGTGCCCCCGTGCCTCTGGAGAACGGCCTCAGCCTGGCGCAGCACCTCGCCAACGCCTTCAAGCAGCACTACGCCGGTGCGGGAGAAGGCGCGACCGCCCGCCCGGTCGGCGACCCCGGCGCGCTGCCCGGCTACCGTCCCCCGGTCAGCGACCCGCGGGTGCAGAACCCCTCCGACAGCTCCTTCGAGGCGGCCGTGCGCGGCGCCTACGAGCAGTTCAGCGGCTCGCCCTTCCTCAAGCGCGACCCGCAGGAGCTCTACGGGCAACTCCTGGAGTCGGCCTTCGACCCGCGCACGACGATCTACGCCGCCGACGGCGCCGCGCACGACGACGGCGATCCCGGCGCCGTCGGCCCGGTCCAGGCCGACCAGCAGGCCCACCAGCTCCGCGGTGTGATCATCCACGACATCATCTCGGACCTGCGCGCCTTCCACGCCGAGGGCGACCAGGCCAGGCGCGACACGCTGGTCGCCGGCTCGACGGCCTTCCAGATGGGGCTGGTGTTCGCGGTGCGGACCGCCGACAACCGCCGTCCCGCCTGGCTCGACCAGGTCGCGACCGGCCTGGACGCCCAGCCGGCGATCAGCCAGCGCGAGCGGCCCGAGGCGACCGGACCCGGCCCGGCGGCCGAAGGCGTGCGCGCCTTCAACGTCGCCCAGGCGCAGTTCAGCCTGTTCCCGCCCGAGTTCGAGCAGGTGCGCCAGTACAGTGACGCGAGCACGATCGCCCTGACCTGGGACCTGGGCTGGCGACGTCAGGCCATGCCGGGGACGAGCCGGGCCCAGAACGACCCCGACCACCACCTGGCCCACTATCTCGTCCGCAGGCGCGCCCTCGACGGCGACGAGGCCGAGCACACCACCACGGTGAAACCCGTCAAGGTGCTGCACCGCCACACGACCGACGTGGCCGGCGCCGAAGGGGCGGACCAGGCCACGCCGACCGACACCCTCTCGCTGCTCCAGCCGCGTTTCCAGGTGGTCGACCACTTCCCCGACACGGCGGACGACCGCGCCGCGCTCCCGCGCGAGGGGCGCGGCTACGTCTACACGATCACCCCCGTCGACTTCTCCGGCGGCTCCGGCCGCCCGCTCACCCTGATCGCGACGCGCTACCCGAACACCCCGCCCGCCGTACCGGTGGACGGCGACCTCACGGTGGCCTACAGCATCGCCCCGTCCGACCTCGATCCGGCGGGAAGCGCGGCGACCCCGGAGGTGATGCCACCGCGCCAGGTCTACGTCGAGTGGAGCGAGCCGGCCCGCCAGAACGGCCCCGCGGTGCCGATCCGCACCCACCGGCTGATCTTCCGCCGCGAGAGCACCGTGCCGATCGGCTCCTACGGGCTGGACAGCACGACCCAGCGCGGGCGCACCACCGGGCTGCCGACGTCGAACGCCCGGCCCCTGCCCGCCGACATCAAGATCGATCTCGATCACGTCTTCGGGCCGCCCGGCGCGCGCGCCGCAGTGGTCCCGGTCGCCACACTGCGCGAGCGGGGCGTGCTGCCCGACGGGGCCTGGCGTCCCGAGGCGTGGCGGGTCTACTTCCAGACCGTCTCCGACCGCGACGTGCCCTCGGCGCTGGCGCCGGTGCAGCTCAGGCTCGCCGCCGAAGCGGTGGCCGCGCCGCCCGCGTCCCCCGCGCCGGACGACCGCATCGAGCACTCGGGCAACCCGCGTGAGGAACGCCGCCCGGCCGAGCTGGAGTGGCTGCCGCGCCCGGCCGGCTTCGACGTGGTGAGGCCCGAGGACGAGCGGGCGGAGCCGGGCCTGGCCCACGCGCCGATGCCGCTCCAGGACATCACTCGATCCGACGCGGAGGCGGCGGGCCCGGACCCCTTCGTCTTCACCGGTGATATCGGGGCCATCGTCGGGTTCCGCCCGCATCCCCTGGGGATCCGGGCGATCCGCTTCCGCTGGAACCAGGGCCCGAGCGGTGACGCCGCCTACCCTCTGGAGCTGAACGCCGGCTACCGGTTGTACGAGCTGGACATCGACGCGGCCACCACCGACACCTTCGCCAGCGCCACGCGGCTCGCCGAGGAGCTGCGGCTCCTGCAAGAGGTCCAGATGCTCCCGGCCGACGACCTGCCGCTCGTGCCAGGCGACACACTGAACACCAGCCAGTGGGAGGCCTGGTACCCCGGCGCCGTCCAGCGCCGCCGCCGGCCCGATCCCTCCGCCCAGGGCGTCCAGGACGAGCGCGGCCCCTGGTACTCCTGGCAGGACTCCTATCTGGAGTGGCCGACGTGGGAAGGCGTCACCCGGCCGGGCGGGAAGCGTGAGACCGCGCTGCATCCGCTGCTCGAACGGCTGGTGGAGCGGCTGCGCGCGATGCGCCCCGGCAGCGTCACCGACCCGCAAGGCCGGATATCGGACGGCTACGCCGCCGCACTGCAGGTCAGCCCGCCCACGCTGCCCAACGACCTGGCCGACTTCCTGGCCAGCTGCCCGCCTGGCGCGGACCGGTACGGCTGGGGTGTGCTCCAGCGCCTCGGCTTGGCGGTGACCTTCAGCCTCCACGACCCCATCTCGGGCGCCGTGCGCGGCCCGAAGCTGCTGGAACTGCTCCAGGGGCTCTTCGCGCAGCTCGGAAGCGGCGAGGTCATCGCCGACCCCGAAGCCGACCCCGACACCGCGGCCTTCGCCGCCGTCCGCCGTCACCTCCATGTGGAACTGCTCTTCCAGCCGGGACGCAGCATCCAGCTCGGCGAGCGGCCTGCGGCGGGCGACGATCTTCTCGCCCTCGTCCAGATCAGCCTGCGGCCCACCGTCCGGCAGCGGCTGCGCTACCGCGCCGTCACCATCAGCGGGCGCTCGAACACCGACGTCGAGGTGCGCTTCACGCTCACCGCGCCGTGCAGCCTGGTCGGCCGGCCCGACGGCGGGACCGGCCAGGTGGAGCTCGAACCGCAGCCGTCCCCGCTCACCCGCACGATCAGGCTGCCGCTCAACGGCGAGGCCGCCCTGCTCCTGCGCGGTGCGGCGCTCCCCGCGACGATCGAGGTACGGCCGTCGGCCAAGCTGAGCGCGGAACCGAAACCCTTCGACCCGGCGGTCGCGCCCCTGCTGGACTACGACCCGGCCCGCAAGCTGCTCCGCGCCCGCACCATGCTCAGCGCCGACCAGATCAAGCTTCTGCGTCCCTCCCTTGCCCCGGCCGACCTCCAGGCCGTGGAGAGCCTCGCCGGGACGGTGCGGAGCGAGGAGTTCGGCCCGACCGACGAGCGCGCCAACCACTTCACCGTCGCGACCGGCGCGCTGGCCAAGGTGTTCGCCACCGCGGACGACGACGTGCCCGAGCACGTCCAATGGCTGCGGCTCAAGTACTACCTGGAGACGCTGAACAGCAACGACCCCAAGGTGCCGGACACCGGCAAGGTCAGCCTCCCCACCGGCGAGGCCGAGATCGCCAAGGTGCTGCCCGACGTGCTGGCCTGGACGGCGCGCTTCTTCGACGCCGGCGGCGCGGTGTATGCGGGGCAGGGCGGGATGGCCGCGACCGGCGCCGGGCCTTGGGCGGCCACGGCCTACCCCCGCGCGGGATCGCCCGCGCCGGCCACGCCCGACGCCGGCGGACGCCTGACCTACACCCAGCTGCTTGAGGACCGCTGGGCCCATACGCTGCGCTACTACTTCCAGCCCTACGGCCGCTATGACCTGCTCTGGCAGAGCCTTCGCCGATCGCCCACGCTCTTCCCCGGCCGCGCCGCCGCCGAGATCGACGTCCCGGCCGTCAAGGTGGACCCCGCCGCGGGCGGGCTCGACGTGGTGATCGAGCGCACGCAGGCCGTCGACGCCCCGCTCATACTCGGCTCGCGCCGGCTCGATGAGCCGGCCACCCCGGCCCGCCCGCCGGCGCCCGGCGCGATCTGGGAGGTGATCGTCGCCCAGCACCATGAGCAGACCCTGGCCGAGCACAACCAGACCCTCGTCCGCCGGCTCGCCTTCCGCCAGATCGCCTTCAGCCTGCTGCGCCGGTTCGGCTACACGAGCTGGTACCACTGGGTGCGCGGCTTCGCCCATGACAACCAGCGTGAGCTGCCCGTGCGCCTTGTCGAGGACGAATACCCGGACATCCCGGACCACCTGCCGGACCGGCCGGACCATCTCGTCCTCGACGGCGCGGCCGACCAGGACGAGCTGCGCGGCCTCGACCTCCCCGAACGCGTCGGCGACTTCTCGCAGGGCGTCCTCGCCCTGCAGTGGCGGGCCCTGCCGTTCTACTACGACCATCGCCTGCTGGTGATCGCCCAGACCGACGGCACCGTCTCGAAGATCAACAGTGTCACCCAGCGCGACCTGACGTACCGCTCGCCCCTGCCCAGCGCCACCGTGAGCGGCGCGGACATCGTGTGGCACCGGCTGCCGCCCTTCCCCGACGCGATACCCGGCGACGCCCCGCTCCAGCCCGACACCCGTGTGCGCAGCATCGCCATCCCGCTGCGCCGGTTCTGGGACAGCCTTTCCGACGAGGCCCAGCAGCGCTGGCCCGCCGAGCAGCCCGACCCGGTGACCGGCGGGGCGACGGCGCGCAAGCCCGGCGCTCTGCCCGACCCCGAGGTCGTCTACCAGATCGTCGAGCTGTTCAGCGGCAACATCGAGGTGCAGGCCGAGTGCTTCTACGACCCCGTCGCCAAGAGGTTCGCCCACCGTCAGCTCGGCGAGCGCTTCCTGGTGGCGCGGACGACGCTGATGCCCCCGGCCGGCGCTCTCGGCGACTTCCCGCTGATGGTCGATCTGGTCCAGGTGAGCGAGGAGCAGCTGGGCCACGGCTACTCGACGGCGGACCTGCCGCTCGACACGCGCAACCGGACGGCCATCGACGAGCATGGACGCCTGCTGTTCGCCGGTGTGATGACCAGGGGAGACCGCGACGCCCTGGCCGGGCTCATGAGCGAGGCGGACGCGGCGAAGATCCGGCAGTTGTTCGAGGGCTGGTACGCCACCGAGCCGGTGGGCGCCCCCGCCGGGGCCCTGCCCGGCCGGCTCGGCACGCTGATCGACTTCCTGCCCACGCAGACCCTGACCCTGGTCTGGGAAGGGCCGTCGGACGCCGCCGCGGAGGATCTGCGGCGGCTCCCCGGCGACAGCGCCTTCACCGGGGCGATCGCGCAGATCGTCGCCCAGGCGGCGGGCGCGGGCCCGGACACCGTCACCCGCGTGGAGATCCCCGCCGGACCGGAGCAGATCCCCGACGAGCTCCAGGGCAAGGCGGAACTCGCGCGCAACGCGCCGGGGACGCAGTACACCGCCATCGGGTGGAGCGGCGCGATGACCACGGCGGACATCGCCGCTCTGCGGCGCTGGGCCCGGTTCCCCGAGTTCGCCGAAGCCGTGGAGAAACTGATCGTCGCAGTCCGCGACGCCGCCGCGGGGGACGCGCAGGCGCCGTCGGTCACGGTCCCCTTCACCGTCGCCGTGCGCCCCATCCAGGCCGGGCTCAGCGGCGTCCTCGCCGAGAAGCTGCTGCTCGGCGCCGTGCTGATGCGGTACCACGGCATGATGCGCGCGGACGATCCGGCCGCGCTGCTGCCGTCCTACCCCGGACGGCCCGACCAGCTCGCCCTCAGGCGACTGCACCGCGCGAGCCAGGGGAGCGGGATGCGCGGCCGATCCCTGGTGGTCCGCGCCCGCCGCGGCAGCGCCGCGCCGAGCGGGCCGCGGCCGATCGACCCCGCGGACGTGTAGGCGGAACGGCCTCTGACGGCGGCCCCCGGGGCCATGAGCGGACCAGGAGCAGCAGATGGCGAAACTCCCCGAGCTGCCGAAGCTGAAGATCGCGGGCCCCTTCTGGGCGGCCGAGGCCGAGGTGATCCGGCTGGCCGACCCGGCCACCAACCTCGCGTTCCGCACCCTGTTCGCGGACACGACGCCACGCCAGGCCGCCGGCGAGGACGACGTGCTGCTGCCGGGCTCCCTGCTGGCGCTGGTCTACGTCACCGCCGTCACGATCAGCCCGACCAGCGGCGGCACACCGCAGTACGTGTGGAAGCGCAGCGGGAACAAGCCCGACGGCAAGCTCTCACCGCAGGCGATCCGCGCCGCGATCAGCGCGGGCACCGCCAGCCTGCTGCTCCTGCAGGCCCCGGCCGACGGCTGGGCGAAGGGCGTCGCCGGCAAGCTGCCGACCTTCACTTGCCTCGGCGGCGAGATCATCCTCGATCCGATGACGGCCCAGGCGAGCGCCACGCAGAAGCTGTACACCGCGCTGGGGATCGAGCCGGCGGCGATCACGCAGCGGACCGGGCCGGCCCGCCTGCTCGGTGCCCTCGCCGTCCACGCCGGCGGCCTCTCGGCCTTCGGCCAGATCCGCCTGCTCTGGGACGGCGCGCCGGTCAAAGCCGTGTTCCAGCTCGCGCGGGTCGTCCCCGACCCCGTGCCGGCGGGGACCGCGGTGCGAGGCTTCCGGATGACGATCGAGGCGGAGCGGCTGACGGAGGGCGAGCGCGCGGCGGTCATCGCCTCCTGGCGGCGCCTCAACCGCTATCTCAACCCGAACAACCCGCTGAACGGCCTGGCCGAGCCGCTGCCCATGCCGGAATGGGCCACTTTGGAGCTCGCCAACCCGCTCGCGATCCCGCGTCTCTTCTGGGAGATCGCACCCTGGCAGGAGCAGCCCGGCACACGTCCGATCGGCTTCGCCGGGGACGAGTTCGGCGTGCTCCTCAGTGATCGTCGGCCCTACGACCCGGCCGCCCAGCCGGACACACTCGCCCGGATCACGCCCGCGAGCGCGCGCGTGGCCGTCGACGGCGCGAAACTGCGGGTGGAGCTGAAGGCGGGCGGGCCGCCGGCCGGCTCCACCGGCGTGCTCGGCTACCAGGCCGCCCGCGACGGCACGGGCTGGAGCGAACGGGTCACCCTCGCCGCCACCACGCTCGCCTTCGACCCCAACGAGGCCGCGCGCCGGCTCCGCGCCACACTGCGGGAGCCCGAGCCGTCCTGGACCCGGGCGGCGGAAGGCGGCACCCGCCCCGTCACGCCGGCCGTGCTGTGGGGATTCACGCCGCTGGACGACGGCTGGGCGCAGCTTCCGCTGCCCAACCTGTCCGAGCAGGTCTACCTCGACGCGGGAGCGGCCCGGGAGGAGCCCGCCCCGCCGCCCGGCAACCTGCTGCTCGGCGCCGTCGGCTTCGGCAATGACGACCCGGCCGGGGGCGGCCGGGTCCCCGGCGAGCAGCCCTGGAGCCTGACCCTCGCCGCGGCCCAGCGCATGACCGCCACGTGGGTGCTCGCCCCGAGCGGCCAGGAGTACCGGCTCCAGTCGGCCGAGCTGGCGCTGGACGCCCCCGAGGTGGCGCTCAACGGCCTGTTCTGGCTGAGCACCGAGGCGCCCACCGCGGCCGACGCCCTGCCCGGTCTCGACGACTGGATCGGCGGCCTGGAAACCCTGCCCTTGCATACCGTCACCGGACGCGAGCTGTTCGCGCCCCTCGTGCGGCTCGCCTTCGAGACGATCAGCTTCGCATGGCGGAGCAAGCCCGTCCCCTCGGCCGGTCTCAGCGCCTGGGCCTTCCAGTACGGTGTCGACCCGGCGCTGCTGCGGGCCCTCGTGGACGCCGGTGCCCTGCCGTCCGACACCCTCGGCGCCGCCCTGCCTCTCGTCTGGCGCCGCCACCCGGCTCTGCCGATGGTGCAGGCCCTCGCGCTCACCCAGAGCGTCAGCCCGCCCAACGTGCCGATCGCCGGCCGGCAGCTCGTCCCGTTCGAGCTGCCGGTGACCCGCCAGGACGGCATCGATCTGCCTGCCGGGTGGCGCTTCGCGGCGGAGGGCGCCGAGGGCTGGCCGCGCTACGGCGGCGCCCTCTCGCCCGCCCGTGAATGGCTCGGCACGGACGAGGCGAAGCTGTACGACCTGCCCCTGACGGCGCTGTCGCTGCCCGGCCTGGTGCTCGACCCGCGTCCCGACGGCGACGCTCCGCAGAACGACGCCGCGCTCGGCCTGCCCCTTCAGTACCGCTACGACCTGCCCTACACCGACGAGGTCCGGGCCCTGGCCCAGCTTCCCAAGATCCTCAAAGATCCTCGCGAGAGCTCTCCGCTGCCCGACACGGCGCGGCCCGAGCCACCGCGTCCGCTCACCCGCGCGGACTACGCCGGCCACTGGCGGCGCCTCGCCGAGCGCGCCGGCCTCGCCGCCGCCGACGGCGTCGCCGCGTTCGCCCGGCAGGACGGCCGGACCGTGCTGCGCCACCTGGCCTCGATCCACGCCTGGCCGGTCCAGGCGACGCTCGCCCTGGACGGATATCCCGGCGAACTCCGCCTGGACAACGCCGCCCCCGCCCCGAGCGCCCCCTTGGCGCTGACGGGGGAGGCGGCCCTGCTCGGGATCGACGGCGACTTCGCCGATGGAGCGGGCGGCCTGCGCCGCCTGCCCCCGGACACGCCCGCGGACCCGGCCCGGTACCGGCTGACGGCCGGAAGCATGGCCGCCCGCCTCGCCGGTGACGGCGGCTTCGCCGACCAGCGCGGCCTGGTACGCGGCGCGAGCCTGCCCACGTCCAACCTGATCAGGACTCCGCTGGGCCATCCCACGGCCGGTGACGTGCAGCTGACGACCACCCGCGTGCCCCTTGCCCTCGGCCACGGCGCGGCGTCCTGGCGGCTCTGGTTCCGCGACCTGCCCGCCCAGGGGGCCACCTACAGCAAAGCCTCCGCCCGTTCGCCGAAGGCCGTCGAGCTCGACCTCGACGCCAACGACCCCGAGGCGCGCAGCAGCGACTACGAGCACCGCACCGGGTACGAGTGGCGCCTGCGCCCGCTCGACGACGACCCCGACGCGCCCCCGCCCGGCCTCGACCTGTTCGGCCTGCGGTTCTTCCCGCTGGTCCTCGACCGCGTGGTCTTCGCCGGTGACGGCGTGACCACGGTGGACGTGATAGGGCGGCTGCAGCTCCCGGTGGCCGGTTCCGGTGACGAGCAGGCCGAACTGGGCAACTGCGTGCGGCTGACCTTCTCCGGCGGCGGCACCGCGCTGAACCTCAGCGCCATCGGCCTGGACGGCGGCGCCCTGGAGTGGCCGCTGGCCGTCTCCGCCGGTGAGGCCGGTGACGCGCCGCGCCTGCGGGTCGGCGGCATCGCACTGGCGTCCGGCGGTGCCGGGCTCACCGCCGGGCAGGTGCGGCTCTCCTTCCACCTGTTCCGGGTGGAGTGGACGGCCGCCCTGCCGCCGATCGGCTTCCCCGGTCCCACGACGCCGCCCTTCACCCTGTCCGGCGCGTCCAGCCCGGACCCGATCGTGCCGCAGCGGGTCGCCCTCGGCCTCGACATGACCGGCGGCGAGCACACACTGAAGCTCACCCTCGCCGTGCGGGTCGGCAGACCGCCCACCGGCCTGCGGGCCCTCTACCGCTTCGACGAGGGCGGCGGCGCGATCGTCCACGACTCCTCCGGCATCGGGGAGCCGCTGCACCTGAGCGCGGCCACGACCCAGGGCTTGAGCTGGAGCCCCAACGGCCTGACCCTCACCAAAGCGACGCTCATCCGCTCGGGCGTCCCCGCCACGAAGCTGAACGCCGCGGTGAAGGCGAGCAACGAGATCAGCGTCGAGGCGTGGGTGAAGCCCGTCACCGGCGGGCTGACGGGCGGGCAATTCACCATCGTCACCGTCTCGTCCGACGCCGGGCACCGGAACGTGGCCCTTCAGCAGCGCAAGGGACTGCTGGATTCGTCCTTCGCCGACCTGTGGCTGCGCACCGGTGTCACCAGCGACGAGGGCGCCCCCGACCTCGCCACCCCGGCCGGCTCGCTCGGCACGTCCCTGACCCACCTGGCCTGCACACGCTCCGCCGACGGCCGGACCCGGATCTACATCAACGGGCAGCTCAAGGCCGAGCACGACGTGGGCGGGACCCTGGCCGCGTGGGACGACCGGTTCGAACTGGCCCTCGGCGATGAGATCACGGGCGGCCGTGCCTGGCTGGGCACCTACCGCATGCTCGCGGTCCACGACCGTGCCCTCACCGCCGAGGAGGTGGCCGCGCGCTTCGGCGCGGGTCCGGCGGCGGTGCCCGCCACGACCAGAGGCGAGGCCGTCGCGGCCGCGCTGACCTTCGATCTCATGGCGAAGGGGGCGGATCGTTTCACGCTCGACTCCGCGAGCCTCTTCGGCGACCTCGCCCTCGCCGTCGAGCTCCCCGACGGCTCGCCCGCCGCCCTGGCCGACGACACCACGCTGCAGTTCGGCTGGCACGGCTACAGCGCGGCACAGCCCGAGGGCGTCCAGCTGCTGCCCGGCATGCGCCTCGCCGATGCCCAGACGCCCGGCCTGAGCGGACGCGCCGCCCCCGGCTTCGCCACCGTCACGTTCCGCGCCACCGCCCGGCCGGACGACCTGCCGAAGCTGCCCCTGACCGGCGCCTTCGTGGAGGCCCTGCTCATAGCCCACTGGGGCCGCTCGCTGCATGATCCCCGTCCGGGCCGAAGCGCCGACGCGGCAGAGCTGTTCGGCTCCTCGGCCGGAGACCTCGTCGTGGGCTTCACCTCGCGGCTGCAGGATTCCGACTGGCAGGAGGGCTTCCTGTTCAACGGGATGCTGACCGCGACCAACCTTGTCTCCTGGCCGCAGCAGCTCAACCACGACCCGGTCGCCGCGCGCATCACCCTGCCGGCGGCACGCGCCGCCGGGCCCCCGCCCTTGACGCATATGCGTCACACGATCAGGGTGCTGCTGAACCAGCACGAACTGCCCGGCTCCGTCCTGACCGGCGCCGAGGGCCCCCTGCTGTTCACCTTCGCCCAGGGCCAGAGCTGGCAGACCCTGGCCCTGGTCGAGCACCAGCTCGTCGAGGTGACGCCGGCGTCCGACGCGAGCGGCGGGACCCTCGGCCGCGAGGCCCGCTGGACGGCCGTGCAGGAGGTGCGCCTGCTCGCACCCCAGCGCGCCGCACAGTTCCTCCGCGCCATGGCCGCCCTCAAGACCACCGACCCCGTCGAAGGCGTCAGCCCGCTCGGCAGCGTGAGCGCCGGCTACCTGGGCGCCGGGCTGTCGGCCCTGCTGGCCGATTCGGGGGCGGCGCTCGACGCACTGCCCCGGGACACACTGCTCATCGAGGCGAGCGCCCACCACCTGATCAGGCAGACGCCCGTCGCGGAAAGCGTGGCCACCACGCTGCAGTTCCTCCCGACCGGCAGCCAGGGCGCCCTGCTCAGCAGCCCGGCGGACTACGCGCCCAGTGACCCGGCCGACCCGCGCTGGCTGCTGCTGACCATGCCCTTCGTGGGAAGGCTCCAGGACACGGCCCGTGACCTGGCCCAACCAGCCGCCGGGCAGGCCGGCCCGCTGCAGATCGACCCGCTGCTGCTCATCGCCCGCCTGCGCGCCGCGGCCCCCGCCACCGCCCTGCCCGCCCTGGCCCTCGCCCTCTCCGGCTGGGCGGACAGCACCCCTCTGGCCGTCACCTTCGCCAGCCTGGACACCGTCGTCGGACGCAGCTTCGCCCGGCTCGATCCCCTGGCTCTGGAGGAAAGCTGGTTCCGGGCTCAGAACCCGCCCCCCGAACCGCAGGACGCCCTCCTGCAGAGCATCCTCGCGGCCCTCCCCGAGACACCGGCCCGGCTGAGCCGCCCGGTCGCCCTGCGCCGGGCCTTCGACCCGCGCCGCTCCGTCTACCCGCCACAGCCGGACAGCCGGCCGGCCCTCCCCGAACCCTCCCCCTACGCCGACCCTGTCTGGCGTGAGGACGGGCTGCTGCTGACCCAAGCCGTGAGCACTCTCGCGCCGACCAACAAGCCGCCCTACGGCTGGACCCTGGCCGCCGCGCTCATCACGGGCAGCGGGTTGCTCGGCCAGGCGCCCGCCGACGGACAGGACCCTCGCCGCTATCCCGCCGCCACTCTCATCCCCGCGCCGCTGACTGTCGACGGGGCGGAGAACCCGCGTCCGCTGAACATCGTGGTCAGCCCGTACCTGGGGCTCCAGTGGCGACCGGCTCCGACGGTCCCGGCGGGCGGTCCTTCGCCGCTGCAACCGCGGCTGCTGGTGGCCGAGTTGCTCTGCCTCGCACCCGGTACCACCCGGCTGCAGCCCGTCGCGAGCCGCATGTGGAGCGTCCGGCCGGAAACGCCCGAGCTGGCCGACGAGGACCAGCTGCGTGCCCAGGCCCAGAGCTGGGCCGTCCAGTCCCAGCGCCTCCTGGCGCCGGAGTCGCCGATCGCTGTTCTGCGCTACCGGACGATCAGTGACAACACCCGCCCGGACGACGTGGGGGAGGCGGCCCTGACCACGGGCTACGCCTTCGCCCTCGTCCGGGTGACGACCACGTCGCCACTGGCGAAGCGGCTGTTCCGCATCCGCCCGGGACTCGCCGGCCTGCGTTACCGCGAGGGCCAGTGCCATGTCGCGGCGATCCCCGCGAGCCCCCGCGACTTCGAGCTCGCGCCGCCGCAGACGGCCGGGGTGCAGCCGCTCCACCTCACCCGGCGCCCGGTGCGCGAGGACCTGCCCGCGTGGCCCTGGGGTCTCAGCGCGCTGCGCGTCAGCGTGCACTACACCAAGGGACAGCGGGGCGTCATCGGCGCCGCCACCCCCGGTGCGGCGGGCCAGACGCTCTGGTGGCAGACCGTCCAGCGCACGGTGCAGTTCCGCTCGGCCCTGCACACCGGCCGGCCGGCCGGCGGCCTGCCGCGGCGCTTCCGCGCACCGGCCGTCCGCAGCCTGCTCCCCGCACCGCCCGACCCGCCACTGCCGGCGCTGACCGGGCCGCTGTTCGATCAGCCCGACCTCCCCAAGCCGGACGGCCGGCAGCCGGGGATCCCGGAGGGCCTGGCCCTGGAACGCTGGCAGCCGGTCCTGCCCGGCGGGCTGCGCTATCTGGTCAGCGGCGCGCGTCCCGGTGTGTTCGTGACGCTCCGCAACCATGTCCTGCGCCAGAGCGGCATCACCTTGTCCGGTGAGCACCCACGCCCGCGCGGCCTCGCCATGCTCTCTGGCGGGCTCCCGGTTCAGCACCGGACCCCGCGTCCCGTGCCACTGCCGGCCAATGTCGACGGCCGGCAGGGAGTCGCGCTGCGCACCTGGGCAAGCCACTTCGACCCCGAGAAGCCGGCATTGGTCACGTCGTCCCCGGCCGATGAGGCATTCCGCGCCGGTTTCGACGACCCGCCTGAGAATCCGACGTACCGGCCGACCGCCCAGCGCCTCCGGCTCCAGCTCGCCGCAGTCGACCGCTCCGCACTGGACGTGGGCTGGGACGGAGTCCTGACCTTCGTCTACCGGGTCGACGGCGCCATCCCGCTGGTCGGCGGGCAGAAGCCGGAGACACCGGAGACCCGCATCGCCGACTGGGGCCTGGCCCTGGAGCTCGTAGGCGCCGGGCGGGTCACCGCGCTTGAGAACATCACCACCCCGACCCTGGCGCTGACACCGGCCCTGCGGGCCCAGCTCGCCGCGGTCGGCGTGCCCCTGCCGGGCCCGGAGGTCGACACCGTCGAGACGGCGAAGCTGTCGATCCACCAGTTCGGGCTCCCCGGCGACGCGAAGACCCGCGCCGACCGGGCCCGCGGGCTGATCGCCGGCATGGCGCCCGGCGCGACGATCCATGCCCGCGTCGGAGCGCGGTTCGCCCCCCGCGAGCCCGGCGCGGAGCCGTATCACGACGGCTACAGCCATGTGCTGCGTTTCCCGCTCCGTGTGGCCGACCCGAGCGCGCCCTACCTGCCCCTCGTCCCGCGCTACGTCCATTTCGAAGACCCTGAATACAACCGGCGGCTCGCCTCGCCGTCCGCCCACGCGAGCGTCTCGGTGCAGTTCCCGCAGCAGGCAGCGGGTGGCACAAGCCCGCAGCGCGTCATCACCCTCTCCGCCGAGCGGCGGGAGTGCAACCCCGGCAGCACGCTGGCCATCCGCTTCGACTGGGACGAAGCACCCCCGGGCAGCCCGAGGGTCACGCTCACACTCCAGAAGATCGACCTGGATCAGACCCCGCGCGAGCTGACGAACCCGAACGCCGCAGGCGGGCCGCAAACACTCGACCCGGGCAAACTGTATGAGCTCTCATTGGCGGCACTCCAGAAGGCGAACGGCCCGTTCACCCCTGGCGAGCGTCTACGGCTCGTCCTGCACGTCGACTCGGGCCCGGTGAAGCCGGCGGTGGTGCAGCTCGACATCACCATCGTCGAGGCTCCCGTGATCCCCGCGACCGAGGCCGCGTACGCCCTTCTGCGCAAGCAGGCGGTCGGCGACCGCACGCACGTCGAGTGCCCGCGCTTCGCCTGGGGCCCGGAAGCGCAGCGTGTCGAGCTGGTCAACCCGGCCGACCTCCGCACAGAGGTCGTGCGCCGACGCGCGGTGTTCCAGTTCACCGACTCGACCCGCCCCGGCCGATCCGAGGTCTACGCCATCCAGAAGCTCACCCAGACCGGCTCGACCCACATTCCCCTGGACGGCTGACCCGCCGCCTGGAGGACCCGGCCGGGTCAGCGGCCCGGCCGCGGTCGCATCCCGCGGGAGCCCGGGGCGCCATTCGTTGCTCGATGATGCCATATTCTCGAATCTGATGCATACTTGGAGAAGTGTGGCGAGTGACCTCGATATCCATTTCTCCGGCGCTGAGGGTCTGATGACGTTCACGACGACGATGGCCGACTCCTCCGTCTTCCGGGCCGTGGCCGGGAGGTTTCCCAGCGGTGTCGCAGTGATCACCGCGATGTCCGGGAGCGGGCCGGTCGGATTCACTTGTCAGTCGTTCACGTCGCTGTCTTTGGACCCCGTTCTGATCTCGTTCAACGTTGCGCGGCTCTCGGGCACCTGGCCTGTTATCCGGGCCGCCGGTGCTTTCTGTGTGAACGTGCTGGCCGCGGAGCAGGCGGAGATCGCACGGACCTTCGCCGAGGCGGGTGTCGACCGGTTCGCCGGTGTGGGGTTCACCTGCGGTCCCGGCAACGGCGCCCCCCGGCTGGCGGGGGCCGCCGCCTGGCTGGACGCCACGGTCGAGGAGGTGTTCGGCGGTGGGGACCACTGGATCGTGGTCGGCAGGGTGAGCGCCGCCGTGCCGGGTGATGGAGACCGGGCGCTGCTCTTCCACCTCGGCTCCTACAGTTCGACCGCGCAGTGAGCCCGGCGCCGCCGCGGCGGATCCGACGCGCTCAGGGGCGCCACGGCCGGGGGATTCGGCGTGCGGTCGACTCGTGCTTCTCCGCCCAGCGGCGAATGGAGCGGAAAATGGTCGGGACGATCGGCTCCACGCTGTGCGTGACGTCGAAAGGCTCGGTCACCGACAGATATCCCTGATATGCCTGGAAAGCCGTGACGCGCATCAGTTGCACCCGGTCCAGGTATTCCCGTGCGAAGGGGAGATAGAAGCGGTTCCACTGGTCCATCGTCACGTAGGGAAGCGGCCGGATCTCCGGGATGCCGTTCTCCTCGCGCCAGCCGTTGATGGCGGCCAGGACCGTGTCGAATGTCTCCACGATCCGCGGGGCGCCGTCGCCGCCGCCGAGGATCGCGAGCCTGACCTCGCCCGGCGGGCCCTGCCCGGCCAGCGCGCGGACGTGCTCGGCCACATCGTCGGTGCTGACCATGTCGAGGTAGGCGTCCTTCTCCGCGACGAGCGCGGGGACGGCGCCGCTGCACATGGCGGCGGGCAGCCAGAAGAACCCGCTGTACCGCTCCAGGAAGCCGTCGTCCCGGGCTCCCATCACGATCGGGAAGCGGACGATATCGGCCGACGCGCGCTCGCTGGTGATCAGCCGTTCGGCGGCGGCCTTGGACCATTCGTAGGTGTTGCGGTACGCGTCCGCCGAGGTGGGCTCCACGCTGCCGGTCAGCCCGGTCGCGTAGGACGTCGACAGGTGGACGAAGTGGGTGTCGTCGTCCATCCACTTCAGCAGGGCGCGCAACGGTGCCACGTTCGCCTGTTCCGCCTCTTCGACCGTGAGGCTCCAGCGTGTGTCGGCGGCGCAGTGGACCACCGCGTCCCAGGGACCGCGGAGTTCCCCGGGGGGCTCCTCGGCGCCGATGCGCCAGGCGAGCTGGCGCGGGGAGGGGCCGCCCCGGCTGCTGACCCCGTACACGTCGTGACGCGCCGCGGTCAGCCGGCGCACGATGGCGCTGCCGACCGCTCCGGTGGCGCCCGTGACGAGAATGCGCTGGGAGGAGGTCACGAGACGACGAGCCTCCTTTCGATCGCCCGGAGCATCTGCTCGGAGTTCTCCCGCAGTGCCTTGGTGGCGACGGGGTTGAGCATGTCGGCCAGCAGCGGGATGCCGATCTCGAAGTCCACGGAGAACGTCACCACGGACGCGCCGTCGTCCTGCGGATCGACCCGCCAGTAGCCGGTGAACTGGTCCAGGTCCCCCGAGACCTGGTCGAACGTCATCGTGCGGGTGGCCTCGTCGAGCTCGTCCACCTCCACCCATTCCAGCACCGAGCCCTTGAGGAGCACCGCCCACTCGCTCACGCGCTTGCCGTCCTCGGTTTCGCCGCGCACGTCGACCGACTCGACGTTGTCCATGTACGTGGCGTAGTCCTCCAGCCTGGTGACGGCCCGCCAGGTCTCCTCGACGGGCGACTCGATCCGCAGGCTGACCTCGACATAGGGCATTTCTGACTCTCCTTTCGGACGGCCGGGCCTCTCGGGCGGCCATGACCTTCACACGGCCGGGTCGAAGGTGATCTCCCGGCCGCAGCAGTGGTCTCCGACCACCTGGTCACAGACCAGCAGGCTCGGTGGATGGTGGTGGGCGGCCAGCGAGTCGATCAGGAGCCTCGCGGCGGGCTGGTCGCGGGTGTACAGGCGGCCGCCGACGACGGGGGTGACGGCCGCCACGACACGGTCCCGCACGTCGCTGAGCGTGGCGCGCAGCGCGACGGCCGCGGCGAGGGCGGCGTCACCGGACACCAGGCCGTCCTCGAAGTCCCGGCCGAGCTGGCGGCAGGCGCCGCCGAGCGTCAGCAGCTCCCGTGTCGCGCGTCCCAGCAGGGGGACGCGCTGGCCGAAACGGCCGGCGCCGGTCACCTGCCGGTACGCCGTGTCGAGCAGGGCGCTGAGGACCCCGTGGTAGGTGGCGCTCAGCAGCACCGCGAACCAGACCATCCCGGAGATCACGGTGTCGTCGATGACGTCGGCGGGGCCGCGGTGGAAGACGAGACGGTCGTCGAGTTCCGCGTCCTTCAGCACCAGCCTGGCCGTGTCCGAGCCCGTCATGCCCAGGGACGGCCAGTCGCCCTCCACGGTGAGACCCGGCGAGGCCGCGGGGCACAGCGCGAGGATCGTCTCGCCGGTCGCCTCGACGCGGGCGGTCAGGCAGACCAGCGTGGCCGTGGACGCCAGCGAGCACGGGTACTTGACCCCGGAGACCAGGTAGCCCTTGTCGGTCTGGACCGCCGTCGACCGGCTGCTCATGAAGTTGGGGCTGCCCCCCGGCTCCGCGAACGCCGACGCGACGAGGGCGTGCGAACCCGCGATGCCTTCAAGGAGCATCCAGCTGGTGTCGCGGTGGCGCCGCCAGTAGTCGGCCATCAGCCCCACGGTGAACGAGTGCATGTTCAGGGCGATGGCCGTGGACGGATCGGCGACGCCCAGGGCGCGCTGCGCCGAGGCCATCGCGACCAGATCGGCGCCGCCGCCGCCGAACTCCTTGGGGATCGGCAGCGCGGCGAAGCCGCTCTCGGCGATCCGCCGGATCCGGTCCGGGCCCGAGGAGCCCTCCGGCACCCGGTGGCGGTGCCAGCCGGAGCCGAGCAGCGCGGCGTGGGGTGCCTGCTCCATGCCGTCACCCATTCTCAGGTGCTCCCTTCCCGGACCGGACGGACGTGGCGCGGTGGCGGACCGGGTGGGCGGGGGAGCGGGCCGCCGCCGGGTCGTTGCCGCTGGGCGCACGTGCACACGGGCACCCCGGCGGGTTCGGCGGGCGTGGGCCGCTCCTGCGCCGACAGATGCCGCAGCACGCGCGCCGCCTCACGGCGGCTGCGGCAATGCAGGACCGGTGCGGGACCGGCCGCCAGCAGGGGACGCATCAGGCGCAGTTCCCGGCCGCGGAATCCCACGGCCTTGCGGACGAGGGCGGTGACGCTGCGCACCGGCGGGTCGCCCGCCGTCAGCCCGGCGGGGAGGTACTCGCGGGTGGGGCGCCCCAGCAAGGCGTTCCCGCGCAGCCGCAGGGAGCGGCGCACCAGGGCACCGGCGCAGAGCCACGGGTGCCGGTCGAACAGGATCACGACGTCCGCCCGCTCGGCACGCCGGCGCACCGTGTCGGCGAAGTTCCCGTCGATGATCCAGGACGGTTCCGCGGCGAGCCGCTCGACCACCCGTTCCCACTCGTCCTCCGGGGGCCGCTGCCAGCCCGCGCGCCAGTACACGTCGTCGAGATGGACCAGCGGCAGCCCGGTTCCGGCCGCGAGGGCGTGGCTGAAGGTCGACTTGCCGCTGCCCGGACTGCCCAGCACCACGATCCTGCGCGCGGACGTGGCAGGCGCCGCGGTCACCGGACGTCCCTCATCAGCGCGGCCACCCTCCGCATCGCGGGGGCGTCGGCGAGGGACACCCGCAGGCACCCTTCCAGCCCCGGGATGCCGTCGAGCGGGCGGACGCGCACGTCGTGGTCGTCGAGGTGGCGGGTCATCCGTCCGGGAACGGCACGGTCGCCGGTCCTGAACGTCACGTAGTTGCCGCCCGGGTCGAGGGCGCTCCACCCGGGATGCCCGGCGAGCACGTCCCGGACGAAGGCGGAGCGGATGGCCCGCACGTCGCGCCACACCTCCGCGAACGCGTCCCGCTCCCGGAGGACGGCCCGCAGCAGGGCCAGCGCCGTGGCCGAGACCGTGCTGTCCGGCCGGAACCGCGACAGGTAGGCCACCAGGGCCGGCGAGCCGAGGACCGACGCGACACGCGCGCCGGCGAGCCCGAAGGTCTTGGAGTACGAGCAGACGACCAGCAGGTGCGGCGCCGAGGCGACGAGCGGGACGTGGGTGACACCGGTGAAGGCGCCGTAGCACTCGTCGATGACGAGCAGATGCCCGGCGCGGCGTGCCGCCTCGGCCGTCTCGGCGATCTGCTCCGGTGACAGGAGCAGCCCCGAGGGGCTCCCCGGATTGGTGACGACCACGACCGCCGGCGGGTGGTCCGCCATGGTGGAGTGCAGCCGGGACACGTCGAGACGGGCGGCGCCGGCGTCCAGCGCGGCGCAGCCCACGACGGGCACGGCGCGCAGCGCGGCGTAGTACCGCCAGCTCTCGAACGTCGGCTCGTGCAGGATCAGGCCCGCGCCCCCGGCCGCCAGGGCGTCCACGACGAGGCCGACGGCGGAGTCGGACCCGGCGGTGAGCAGGATCCCGGACGGCTCGTGGCCGTGGTGGTCGCGGAGGTCGGCGAGCAGCGCCTGCTGGTACGGGTAGCAGGTCAGGTCGTCGGGGGTGAGCCGGTCCGCCGCCGCGCGTACCAGCCGGGACGCCGTGGGATGGCGCAGTTCGCAGCTCTTCAGGTTCAGCACGCCGTCCCGCTGCCACCGCGGTGCCCAGCGCAGTTCCCACACGTCCCGCCGCGTGGGGAACGGCACCCCGTCGCCGGACGCGACACCGCGCGCGGACGGGGTGGTGAGCGGTGCGGTCATGTGCCGCTCCGGGCGGCGACCTCGGGGATCCGTTCGTGCACCGACGTCACCCGGGGCTCCCGGCCGAACAGGAAGGCGTAGAGCCCGTCCTCCCCGTGGCCGGGATCGGCGATCAGGTGGCGGTTGTACCTGCTGATCTGCAGCGGGGTCATGGACGGGGTCATGTCGTGCAGCCGCGTGTACATCGTGGGCCGGAAGCGCGCGCCGATCTGCTCCACCAGGTCCCGGGTGCGCTGGGCGCCCTCCGTCCCGGTGCCGGGCAAGCCGACGATCACGAAGGCGTTGAGCTCGATGCCCGCGCGGGCGCACTGCTCGCCGAGCTCCCGGAACCGCGACTCGTGGATCTGCTTGGCCCGGGGGAGTGAGCCGTGGCCGTCGGGTTCCAGCGTCTCCAGTCCGACGGAGATCCGCACGCAACCCGCCTCGCCCATGAGTTCCACCAGGTCGGCGTCGAGGTGATGCACCGTCGTGGCGCACTTCCAGCGTGGCGACACCGGGCCGGTCAGGAACCGTTCGCAGAGCTCGCGCACCCACCGCTTGTCGAGGGTGAACGTGGGCGCGTAGAACGAGACGTACTCGAACGGAAGCGCCCGCATGCTCTCCTCGACGTAGGCGGTGACGGCGTCGACCGGCAGCCGCCGCTCACGCAGCCCGAAGATCTCGTGCACCTCGCAGAACTCACAGCCGATGGGACAGCCGCGGGCCGCCGGGACCACCAGCTCACGGCGGAACGGGATCCCGCAGAACTTGTCCTCGTCCCGCGCGTAGAGCCGGTCGTAGTTCTCGTACGGGATCTCCCGCACGTCGGGCAGCGTCCAGTCGCGCGGTTCCAGGGCGTCCCCGGCGCGCGACGGCGGTTCCCACCGGTCCCCGGCACGGACGGCGACGCCGGGCAGGGCCGCGCCGGGCGTGCCGGCCGCCAGGGAACGGACGTAGTGCGCGACACCCGTCTCGTAGTCGCCCGACTGCACGATGGCGTCCAGGCCGTAGCGCTGGAAGAAGCCGGGGTTCATGCTGCTGAGCCGGCCGAAGGTGATGAGGCGGCTGGACGGGGACAGTTCGCGGGCATAGTCGGTGAACCGTTCGAAGCCGTCGACGGCGTCGAAGTCGTTCATCATCGCGATGACGTCGTACCGGCCCTGGTAAAGGAGATCGCCGATCGCCTTCCAGTGCGTGTTCAGCACACCGGCGTCCCGCACGTCCACCCATTCCACCGGCGCCAGCCGCCGCAGATGCCCGGCCGTCATGTAAAGCGGCGTGTGGTGACCCGCGTTGAAGTAGCTGGGAACATGAGGAGGCCATATGACCAGAACTCTCACAGGAAACTCCTTCGGCACGGCCGAAATGGTTCAGGGGCCTCGAGCGCAGTGCAGCGCGCCGATATACCGTCAAAGCTAGTCGCGGGTGCCCGTCCCATCGCCGTCGTTTCTCTGGACGGAACGGATTTCGTGCCTATCGCAGGCCCAGCAACGCGTCGAGACCGGCGAAGTCGGGGCGGCCGGGGTCCACCTGGACCGTGTCCCAGCCGAGGCGGCGGGCCGGGGCGATGTCGTTGCCGGCGGAGTCACCGACCATGACCTTCCGCCGGAAGGGGCCCGTGGTGATCAGTTCGAAGGCGCGCGCGTCCGGCTTCTTCGGCCCGCCGTCGGCGGTGAACAACGCGAGGTCGTAGACCTCGGGGACCTTGAGTCCGGTCAGGAGGCGGCGCATCAGGTCGCCGGGGAGGTAGCAGTTCGACAGCAGCCGGACCGTGTGCCCGGCTGCGGCCACCCGGCGCATCGCCTCGGCGGCCGGCTCGCACAGCTCGTACCGGTCGTCGTCGCAACAGCCGAGCGCCCGCCACAGCGCCCGGTCCACGTCTTGCGCCGGACGGGCCACGCCCCGGTCCCGGAGTGCCGTGCCCACCAGGTCGCGTGTCGCGGGCTGGAGCGCCGACTTGTCGACGAGCGCGGCGTACAGCGTGGTGAACACCGTCTCGACGACCTCCCCGGCCAGCCCGGAGCCGATGCCGAGCGTCTCGGCGACGGCCCTGGTGAAGTCGTCCGCTCCGGGCATGGGCCGGCGCTCGGTGACGATCGTGCCGAAGCAGTCGAACACCACCACCGTCGTCTCGTCCGCCGGGTTCATGACCACGACACCTTCTGGTGCTCGAAGCGGAAGAAGAGCAGCGTCACCGCGGCGAAACCGGCGGAGAAGCCGAGCAGCACCACCACCGGCAGCACCACCGCGCCGACCCCGCCGCCGTCGATGACCACGTCCGTGAACCCGCGCATCGCCCAGTAGCTGGGGACGCCGGGCGCGACCGGACGGGCCCAGCCCGGCAGGGCCGACAGCGGTGTCAGCGCGCCACCGAGGCCCGCGAACACCAGCGCCGCGAGGTTGGCGAACACGGCCATCTGCGAGACGGTCCGGCACACCGACACCAGCGCCATCCCGAACATGACCACGCACAGCGCCAGCGCCGCCCCGACCAGCACGAGCGCGGGCCACGACCCCGCGATCCGAAGGTCGTACAGCAGGCCGCCGGCCAGGAACACCACCGTGAGCTGGAGCACCGCCACGCACAGCGGGACGACGATCCGCCCGGCGATGATCTCGCAGGGCCGGGCGAGGCTGGCGCGGAGCCGGTTCCAGGTCCTCCACCCGTGCTCGCGGAAGACCGCGAAGCCCACCAGATTCACCAGGAAGAACGTGAACATGACGGCCATACCCGGCACCGCCTGCTCCGCGCCCGTGGCGTTCTCGACCTGGTCGGCCCGCAGCGCCGCACGGAACAGCGGCTGCATGAAACCCATGAGGAGCAGCGGCATCGCGCTGCGGACGAGAAGAGGGGCGGGGTCGCGCAACTGGAGCCGGAGGTCGTGCCGGACCAGCGAGGCGATCCGTCCCAGCGAACCGTCGCTCATACGGGTTCCTCCTCAGCGACTCCGACGGTCCGGGCCGGTTCGGTCACCGCGGCGGCGGTCCCGGTGGTCTCGGGGGTCTCCGCGGACTCGTCGTAGCCGCGTCCCGTGATGCGCAGGAACACCCTGTCCAGGCTGGGCTGGACGAGCCTCAGGTTGACCAGCGCCCCGGCGGCGTCGCCCAGGGCCGCCATGACCTGCGGGACGGCCAGGTGCGGCTGCTCCACCGTCACCCGCAGGACCCCGCCGTCCCGCACCTGCGGCCAGGGCAGGGGCAGTTCGGGCGGCACTCCGGAGAAGGTCAGGTCGATGCCGCTGTCGCCGTACCGCCCCACCAGTTCCTTCAGCGTGCCATTGGCGATCATGCGGCCCTCGCTCAGCACGGCGACCGAGCCGTCCATGGCCTCCACCTCGGGCAGATAGTGCGTCGAATAGCAGACGGCCGTGCCTTCGGCGGCCATGGCGCGGACCATCGCCAGCAGCTGCTCACGGGTCTGGACGTCCACCCCGGCCGTCGGCTCGTCCAGCAGCAGCAAGGGCGGCCGGTGCACCAGGGCCATGCCGGTGTGCACCCGTCGCTGCTCTCCGCCGGACAGCCGCGCCGCCCTGCGGCCGAGCAGCCCGGTCAGCCCCAGCGGCTCGGCGACCTCCTCGACGCGGCGGTCGGCCGCGGCGCCGCGCAGACCGGCGAGCTCGGCGAAGAAGAGCAGGTTCTGGCGGACCGTCAAGGGCGGGTAGAGGCCGAGTTCCTGCGGGGCGAGGCCGAGCAGGCGCCGGGCCTCGTGCGGCTGCCGTGCCGGGTCCCTTCCCAGGACGCCGACCTGCCCGGCGTCCGGGCGCAGCAGCCCCGCCACGATCGACATGAGCGTCGTCTTCCCGGCTCCGTTGTGCCCGAGCAGCCCGACGATCTCGCCCGGGGCGATGGTCATGTCGACGTCGTCGAGCGCGGTCAGCGTGCCGTAGCGCTTGGTCACGCCGCGTAGCGTCAGCGCGTGCCCGCCGCCGGGGAGCTCAGTCGGCACGCTGGGTCCAGTTGTTCGGCATGATGTCCGGCAGCCCGAGCCGCTCCAGATGCGGTGACCAGGTCCGGGCCAGCTTGAACCCCTTCATCATGCCGCTGCCTGCCCGGACGTTGGGAAGCTTCCGCGCGTACCCCAGCCCCGCCTCGGTCGCGTCGAGATGGGCGCGCAGCCGCTCCAGCCACTCGTCGGACCGTCCTGTGGCGATGGCGTCCAGCCCCGCGGCGGCGAGCCGCATCCCGTCCTCGACGTCCTGCGGTGGCAGTCCGGCGAATGGGTCGAAGCTCGCCTGTTCGCCGGTGAAGGTCAGCTCACCGTGGGTGCGCAGGCTCCGCACGGACAGCGAGAGCTGCACCAGGTCGTAGGCCATGAGGACCGCGACCTCGGTCTGCCCGGCCGCCGCCGCGCCCTCGACGTCCTCCAGCGCGGCGTAGCACTTCAGCAGCAGGCGGGCCGCTCCGTGGGCACGGAACGCCACGAGCCGCCGTACATCCGGCAGGGCTTCGTGGGCACCTGGGCCGGCCGTCATGACCGGGACGTCTCCCGTGTCGTCCATGGTCAGGACACCTCCTGTGGCGGGGCCACGCCGAGCCAGAGCATGTCGTGCACGAACAGCAGCGCGATCCCGGGCGGCGGGTCGGTGCCGGGCGGTCCCGACCACAGGACCTCGTCGGACTCCGGTGGCGGCAAGTCGGTGCGCGGGATCTCCAGGGCTCGCAGCTGCCAGCGGTCGACGATTGTGCGGTCTTCCAGTCGCGCGGTGCCTATGCCCTTCGCCCAGCGCAGCACTGTGTGCAGCGGCGCATTAGGGCTGTTCCGGGGGGTGTGGGGGGTCGTCCCCCCACGAGGGGCGGGGCTGTTTCGGGGGTGTGGGGGGTCGTCCCCCCATACGAGACCGGGCCGGTCAGTTCCTGGACGAGGTCGAGACAGCGTGCCACCCGCGCCGCGGGGGAGAGCGGAGGGGCGAGGACCTCGCGGAGCAGGCCGAGGGCGTCGTCGGAGACGGCCCTGAGCTTCTCGCCGATCCACTTCTCCGTGAAGTAGATCTGCCCGGCGACGGCGGCGCGGGCGTTCAGCGCCGCCACGACCGCCTCCCGGCCCCGGATCGCCGCGACCGCCGGGCGTTCGCCGGCGAGCAGCCCCGCCGCGCGGGCCAGCCGGTGCGCCTCGACCGTCCACCACTGCTCGACCACCCGCACCAGCCAGGGCTCGCGTAACCCGGCGTGCCAGGTCTCCCACGGTTCGGAGACGATCAGCTTCAGGCCGAGGGCCAGCCTGGTCGCGGTCTTGATGGTGCGGCGCCGGTGGTTCCAGGCGTCCTGGGTGACCGTGTCGAAGCACGGCCAGGAACCGTCGCGCAGCCGTGCGCTCCGGTCCCTGACGGCGCTGGCCTGGCGGATGTTGACGTCGATCAGTGTGCCGTGCTCGTGCGACTGGATCGGGAACCGGGTGAGCCGGTCGTTCTCGACCAGGACCAGGAGATCGAGATCGCTGCGATGGTTGCCGAACCCGGCCAGCACCGACCCGCTCGCCACCGCGAGCGCCGGCCTGCCGTGCCCCTGGTCGGTCTCGCCGACCACGTCGCCGACGGTAAGGCCGCGTTCCCCCAGGAACTCGTGGAAGCGCTTCTCGAGAACGTGCGGCTCTGGGAAAACGGCCGGTACGGAGGTTTGTTCCATAACTGTCTCGGACCTCCCGGCGACGGCTGGTTCGGTGGCTGAGCAACGGCTGGGATGAGCGGCTCGGTCACCATAGGCAGGCCCGCGAGGACGGAGCAAGAAGCATCAGGAAGTGTTCCGCCGCACGGAACATCCTCTCGCCCCAAAATCGGCCGCAAGTAGATTCCGACATGGCGGAACTGCTGTCACGGTGCGACGCCATTGAGTGATCACCTAATCACCTGACAAAAACCACGTGATCCACTTCAGTGGTCGTCGTATCGACCGTATGCGAGATGAATTGTCGTTCCATCCTGCGCGCCGGAAGGGCGGGCGCCACTCGGGTGCGGGAATGCCAATGGCTGCGGGCGGCATTCGCCAGAGACGCTCCTTCGTGCGGCCAGGGCGCGACCACGATCACATCGGAGGCTGACGCGCGAGGGCAGCGGCTCGCCACGACCGTCCCCGCAGGCAGTCCAGCGTCCGGAGAGGTCCCGATGCATCCGCCTTCGCTCAAAACCCTGCCCGAGGACTTCCGGGTCACCGAGTACCTCGGGCTCGAGACGGCACCGCCCGACGGGTCCACGCACACCTACCTGCTGCTCTGGAAGCGCGGCCTGACCACCCACGAGGCGCTGCGCGAGCTCGCCGCGGCGTTCGCCGTGGACGTGCAGGATGTGGCGGCGGCCGGATTGAAGGACGAGGACGGCGTCACCGAGCAGTTCGTCTCGGTGCGCGGCCTGCTCTCGCACGCCGACATCGAACGCGCCAACGTACCGGCCGGCGGAGGGCGCCGCGCCTGGCGCGTGACGCCGCACGGGACCGGCACCGCGGCACTGCGCACCGGGGGACTGGACGGCAACGGCTTCCGGCTGATCGTCCGCGACCTGGACGACGCCACGGCGGCCGTGCTCGCCGAGGGGCCGCGGCGGCACACCCACTTCTTCGTCAACTACTACGACACACAGCGTTTCGGGGTGCCGGGCGGGCCGAAGGAGACCCATCTGATCGGCGGGTCCCTGCTCGCGGGCGACGAGGACACGGCGCTGGAACTGCTGCGCCGCTCCGGTTCCGCCGAAGGCAGGCAGGCCCTGGAGCACCGGGGGCCGGCGGGGGAGTTCTGGCGGCGTCTCGATCCCCGCGTCCCCGTCTTCTACCGGTGTGCGCACGCCTCCTACCAATGGAACGCACAGGTGCGCGATCTTCTCCGGGAGAACGCGGCCGGGGAGGTCGCCGATGTCGACCGTGAGGGCGTTCCCTACGCCTTCGCGACCACGCGCGCCGCGGTACTGGCACTCGCGGCGCACAGCCCGGAACTGGACTACGTGCGTTACCGCTGGACGGACGGTGAGTGCGTGCGCAGCACGGCCGCCCGCCCGACCGTGCTCCAGACGCACATCTCGGTTCACCGCGTCGAGCCTGATTCGCTGTACCCGGGCCGTTTCGCCTGCACGATCTCGTTCTTCCTGCCATCCGGCGGCTACGCGACGTCCGCGGTGCACCAGTGGTTCGTCCAAGCCCGCGCCTCCTCTCAGGACGGCGCACAGGGCGCGCCGATGGCCGCCGTCCCTGCGGGAGGCGGGCACGCGTGAGCGCGTCACCGGAGGACGCCGCCCCGGACGCGCGCGGCGTCCTGGACCAGGTCCGATCGCATCTCTCGCCGGGACTGGCCTTGGTGTACGGGATGAACGGCGCGGGCGCGGTCGAGTCCCACGGGAAGGGAGCGCGGATCGTCCTGTCCGACGGGCGCTCCGTACTGGACTTCGGCAGCTACGCGGTGACGCTGCTCGGCCGCGGGCATCCGGACGTCCTGAAGGCGGTCGCCGGTGAACTGGACGCGATGGCCGTGTCCACCCGCGTCCTCGCCAATGGCACGACGGCCGGGTTCGCGGCCGAACTCGCCGAGTACACCGACCCCGGCCGCCTGACCAGGGTGTGGCTGGGACTCAACGGCTGTGACGCCGTGGAGGCCGCGCTCAAGCTGGCTCGCCTGGCCACCGGCCGCACCCGGGTCGTCGCCGTCGAGGGCGCCTACCACGGCAAGTCGATGGGCGCGCTCGCCACCACCTGGAGCAGGCGTTACCGGCGATCCCTCGAACCGCTGCTCGGCGGGGTGACGCACATCCCCGCCGTCCCGGAGGCGGTGCCCGGGGCGTTCACGGACGGCGACGTCGCCGCCGTGATCATGGAGCCGGTGCAGGGCGAGGGCGGTGTCGCGGTCCTGCCGCCGCGGTTCCTGGACGCCCTGGCCGCCGCCGCCCGCGAACACGGCGCCTTTGTGATCGCCGATGAGATCCAGACGGGCCTCGGCAGATGCGGGGAGCGGGCGCTGAGCGTCGCCGCCGGGCTGCGTCCCGACGCGGTGCTGTTCGGCAAGGCGCTGGGCGGTGGCGTCCAACCGCTGGCCGCGCTGGTGGCCACCGAGGACCTGTACGCGCCGCTGGCCAAGGACCCCTTCGTGCACACCACGACGTTCTCGGGTCATCCGCTCGCCGCCGCCGCGGGCAGCGCCGCGCTGCGCGCGGTGGAGGAACTCGCGCCCCGCGGCGTGCGCCTGGCGGAGCTCATGGCCGGCGGGCTGCGGCGCATCGCGCGCGGACATCCCGGGCTGATCGCGGACGTGCGGGGCCGCGGCCTGCTGTGGGGCGTGGAGTTCCACCCCGGCGGCGCGGCCGGGGAGGTCCTCCTCGAACTGAGCCGGCGCGGGCTCGTGGTGTCCCCCTGCCTGGGACGGCCGGAGGTGATCCGGCTGCTGCCGCCCCTGGTGGCCACCGACGAGGAGGCCGGGGAGGCACTCGACCTCCTCGACGCCACCTGCGCGGCGGTCCCCGACGAGTTCCGCCGTGGCGGCTCCGGCGCCGGCGCGGAGCCCGACGATAGGTTTCCACTCGGAACCGGCGCCCCCGCGGGCCCCTCCAGGGGCCTGGAGAACGGCGCCGAGGGGGCCGCCGCAGTACGGCGCGGCGAGGGCACCTCGCCGGCGCCGGGCCGCTCCCGTGTGCGATGAGGAGCGGAGACCATGGCCCACGACCGAGACGACCGCAGCTACGAGGACTTCGCCGTCCAGTACGACGAGGGCAGCGCGGACAACATCTACAACACGCTGCTGGACCGTCCCGCCGTGCAGAGCAAATGTCCTCCGCTCGCGGGCCGGCGGGTGCTGGAGGCCGGATGCGCGGGCGGGGGCCTGACCCGGTGGCTGGCGGACCAGGGCGCGGCGCGGGTCGTGGCGCTGGACGCCAGCCCCACGCTGGTCGCCCGGGCCCGCGAACGGCTGGGCGGACGGGCCGAGGTGCGGGTGCACGACCTGCGCCGGCCACTGGACTTCCTGGGCGGGGCATCCATCGACGTGGTGGTGTCCTCGCTCACCCTGCACTACCTGGAGGACTGGGTTCCGGCGCTGGCCGAGTTCCGCCGGGTGCTGGCGCCCGGCGGCACCGTGGTCCTGTCCACGCACCACCCGCTGAACGACTTCGAGATGTCCCCTAGCGGCGACTACTTCCGCGTGGAGGAGGTACGGGACGAGTGGCCCTCCTTCGGGCCGCCCACCCCGGTCGTCCGGTTCTTCCGGCGCCCGCTCGGCCGCATCGTCGCCGACGTGCACGCCGCCGGCCTCTCCCTTCGGGAGCTGTACGAGCCCCGTGCCGACGAGGCACGGCGGGACGAGTTCGGCGGCAAGTTCGACAAGCTATCGCGCCGGCCGTGGTTCCTCGTGCTGGTCCTCGGCCACCCGGGCGGCCCCGGGGAGGGGCGGCCGCCGCAGACCACCGGGTGACGGACGCCGCCCGGCCCCAATCCCAAGGAGCAGCCGCGTGCTGAACAGCCCATCCACCACGGCCGTCGCGGACGGCGGCCGCCCGCCCGTCCTCCCGTCCTCCTGGAACGTCCTCGGCGGGCCCGCCGCCGTCCCGCGTCCGGCGCTCAGCATGGGGGGCTTCAAGCACCTGCTCGTCCCGAGCCTGGCCGCCGCGTGCCTCGCCGGCCGTCCGTGGCGCATCGCCAACGCCCCGCGCATCGAGGATCGCAGGCTGCTGTCGGCGATGCTCCGCGATCTCGGTGTGAGCGTGGACGACGAGGGAGCCGGCGTCACCGTCGACGCGTCCGGCCTCCGCGGAACCCATGTCCCGGCAGAGTGGAGCGGGGGCATCCACGGCGGCGTGTACCTGCTGCCCGTGCTGCTCGCGGCGCATGGTGAGGCGACGTCCGGGCAGCACGGCGGGTGCGCGATCGGGGGCGGGACGGGCGGCTCGCGTCCGATGTCGCACATCGCGGCCGTCCTGGAGCGCTTCGGCGCGGACTGCGAGGTGACCGGCGACGGGTTCCGCGCCACCGCCCCCCGGCGGGGACTGCGGGGCACCCGTATCGATCTCGCGGACTTCGCCGAGCCCGAGCCCGGCACCGGAACGCACACCGGCCCGTACTACTCGGGCGCGACCAAGACGGCGCTGCTCGCCGCGGTCACCGCCCGGGGCACGACCGTGCTCGCCAACCCGTACCCCAAACCCGACGCGATGGAGCTCGCACGGATCCTCGGCACCGCCGGGGCGCGGGTGGAGGTGCTTCCCGGACGGATCACCGTGGAAGGTCTGGGAGGGCCGCTGGGCGGTGCGGACATCACGCTGCCCTCCGACCTGATCGAGGTCGTCACCTTCGTCGCGTGGGCCGTCCATGGAGGACGCGAGCTGGATCTGCTGCTCGAACGCCCGGACGTGGTCCGGTCGGGGCTCGCTCCGGAGCTGGAGTGCCTCGACGCCATGGGCGTGCCACTGGACTGGGAGGGGCGGCGGCTGCGGGTCGGGCCTCCGGGGCGGCTGCGCGGCACCGACGTCCTGGCCGCATCGCACCGCGTGTACAGCGACTCCGGCCCGCTGTTCGCGCTGATGCTGCTGGGGGCGGACGCGCCGTCGCGGCTGATCGAGGGCGTGTGGGAGAACCGCTTCGGCTATGTGGCGGGCCTGCGCCGCATGGGCGCCGTCCTCGACCGGGCGGGGAACGAACTGCGCATCACCCCCGGCCCGCTGAAGCCGTCCCCCGGCCCGCTGGAGGCCCGCGACCTGAGGGCGGCCGCCACGCTGCTGCTCGCCGCGCTGGGGACCGGCGCGCCGCAGATCCTGCACGGTGCCGACCACCTTGCCCGCGGCTACGAGGACCTGCCCGCGAAGCTCACCGCGCTGGGAGCACGTGTCGGCGCGCCAGAGGAGACGGGGGCCGCATGACCGGCACCGCGTTACTCGACCGGGACGCCATCGCCCGCGCGACCATGGCGAGTGTCCCCTTCACCTGGGGACTCGTGGAGGACTCCGTACCAGAGCAGGCGGCCCGGCGCCGGCTCGCCGCGGAGTTCCCCGCCGAAGGCTTCGTCCTCACCGAACGGCCCGCCGGCACGGCGGCGGGCAAGGGGTACCGCACCTGGAACCTGTCCCTGGTCCAGGACGGCGTCCCCGTCCCCGGGGGCATGCGCCGCCTGACACCGACGTGGCGGGACGTGGTCGCGTTCCTGCTGGGAGACGCCTACCGCTCGGCCGTCGCCGAAGCCACCGGTCAGGATCTCGGGGGCACCGCGCTGGAGGTGCGCGCCGTCCGCTACGGCGCCGGGTCCTGGATCGACCCGCACACCGACCGCGCCGACAAGGTCGTCACGCAGACCTGGTACTTCAACGAGGGATGGCGCCCGGAATGGAGCGGGGCGCTGCGCATCCTCCGCTCGCCCGCCGCGGACGACGTCGCCGCCGAGATCGTGCCGGGCCTGGCGGACTCGGTGCTGCTCGTCCCCTCACCCGACTCCTGGCACACCGTGGCACCGGTCGCCGACCTCGCCGAACAGGACCGGCGGGTCCTGCTCGTCCACTTCGTCGACGGGGGCCGCACGTCATGGTGACCCCATCGCCCGGCCGGCGCGACGACACCGCGCGGCACGACGAGACCGGACAGCACGGCGAGACGGGGCAGACCCGGATCCAGCACCGTTACCATCGCGACCTCTTCCCCGCCCTCCACAACTGGGAGGAGACCGAGGCGTCGATCGTGGAGTTCACCGGGGAGAGCGGCCCGAAAGGGCTGCTGGGCCTCGACCAGATGGGCCATTTCGGGCCTCAGGGCTGTGATCGCGTCGCGGGCCTCATCCGCGACGGGTTCCCTGACGCCGACCTGGACGTGGCCGAGCTCGGAAGCGGCTTCGGCGGCGCGCTGCGCTATCTGGCGGACGCGCTGACCGACGACGACGGGCCCGGCGTCGCACGGATGTACGGCGTCGAGCTCGTCCCCGAGCACTGCGCGGTGAGCCGCCGCATCACCGCCGCCCAGGGCCGCTCCGAAGTGACCGAGATCTGTGCCGACGCCGCCGATGTGCCGCTGCCGGGCGCGTCGCTCGACGTCGTCGTGGTGACCGGTTCGATGCCGCACTTCCCCAGGCCCGGCGCGGTGCTGCGGGAGGCGGCCCGGCTGCTGCGCCCGGGCGGGCTGCTGGTCGCCACCGAGGAGGTGAGCCTGACGCCGCGGGGCCGGGCTCCGTCGGCCGCCTTCCGGGAGGCGCATCCGCCGAACGTCTTCTTCACCACCTCCCTGCCGGACCGGATGCGGCAGCTGGACGAGGCCGGTCTCACCGACGTGGCGCGCACGGATCTGCGGGAGTGGGCCGTCGCGCTGCTGGGGGACCGGCTGAAAGTGGTGCGGGTCTTCCGCGGGAGCGTGGTCGGCATCTACGGCGAGGAGCCGGTCGACCTCATCCAGCGCACCCTCTCCACCGCCCGCGAGGAGTACCGGGCAGGGCGGCTGCTGCCGTCGATCTTCACCGCCCGCCGCCGGGAGGGCGTCTGACATGCCCCCCGAGATGGTGGCGGGCCTGCGGGGGCCGGTGGTCTGGTCGTACTCGGCCGACGACGGCACCGAGACCGCCCGGGTGGCGGCACGGCTCGTGACGGCGATGCCCGCCGGCCGTCCCGCCGGCGACCAGGCCGTGCTGAGTGTGCGCTCGGTGCGGGACGGAGCGGGACTGGACCGCCTGGCGGCGACCGCGTCGGGACCCGCCCAGCGGTTGCGCGAGGAGAACTACCGCCGCGCGCCGGACCATGGAGCTTGGGTGAGGAGCGGCGACCGCCCCGCGGACGCGACCGGGCCCGGCCTCCCTCTGCACGCCATCGTCCACCGCGGAGGGCGGTGGACGATCCTGCACGCCGACGACAGCGGCGCCGAGGATCGCGCAAGGGTCGGCGACGTCGTGCTGCGGGGGCTGGTGGCGGCGGTGCTCGCCGCCCGCGGGGCGTTGACGGTGCACGCGTCCGCGGCGACCGACGGGGAGGGGCGGGCCGTCGTGTTCCTCGGCGACTCCGGAAGCGGCAAGAGCACCCTCGCCCTGCACCTGGCCCGGGCCGGTGCCACCCAGGCGCGAGACGCCCGGACGGGCGGCGGCTTCGTGAGCGGCGACCGGACCCTGCTGGTGCCGGGGCGCGAGGGCTGGTGGGCCGTCGGCAGCGGGCTGCTGCCCCGTTTCCGCTGGGGCACGCTCACCGGCCTCGGCCTGGCCGGCCGGGTCCGTGCCGCCTCGCTGCTGCGGCACGGCGACGGCCATCACCGGCTGGGCGACCTGCCGCGGACACCGAACAAGGTGATCTTCACCCCGCGCGAGTCGGAGCACGTCCTGGGCGTCCGGACCGTGGACTGCGCCCCCATCGGCAGGCTGGTCGTGCTGTCGGCCGCCGAAGGCGGCGCACCCGCCGTGCGCCCGCTCGGCCCCGGGGAGACGGCCGCCGCCGTCCGGGCGCACCTGCTTCCCTCCGATGCCGGTTTCCTGGAGTGGCACTTCCCCCGCTGCCCCGACGGCCTGCGGGACGTCACCGGCCTTGCCGCGGACGTTGCGCGGACGCGGCTGGAGTGGGATCCCGTCCGCCATCACGATCAGGACCCGCTGGGCCACGTTCTCGCGGACGCGACCGCCACGGAGGCACCGTGACAGGGCTCCCGGGCCTGATCGGCGGCGCCGCACTGCGGAGCGCGGCGTGCGCCCTCGGCGTCCTGCTGCTCCTCCATCGACCGGACGCCGTTCTCTGGTGGCTGACCGGATGCTGGCTGCTCTACCAGGCGGGACAGGGCCTGTACACCTCCGCCCTGGCTCCGGCCGCCCTCTCCAGGGACGAGGCCGCCCGCACCCGTCTGCTCCGCATCGTCCAGAGCCTCGCCACAGCACGCACCCCACCACGCGTGCCTCTGCGGGACCATCTGTACGCGGCGGCCGGAGTCGCGATCCGGTGGGAGCCGAAACCCGGCGCGGCGTTCGCCGCGCGCGCACACATCGGTGGCTCCCTCCTGACGGTCGCGGCACTGTGCGGCGTTCTCGCCGCCGTCGCACCCGCCTTGGCCGCCGGTTCCGGTGCGTGCGCCGTGCTCGCCGTCGGCCTGGTACTGCGGCCCCGCGGACTGCGTGCGCGGGGGACCGGGCGGGCTGGCTGGGCCATCCGCCGCCGTGAGGCGCGGACCGTCACCGTCCTTGCCGGTCTGCTGGCGGTCGGTGCCGCGCTCGTCCCGGTCGCCGGCGCGGTGCACCGCCCGGACGCCGTCACGGGACTGATGGCGACGGCAGTCCTGCTCGCCCGTCTCGTCTACGGCATGACGGCGGCGGACGTGGGCGCAGTCCGCCACTGGCAGGCCACGCGATGCCACCTGAGGGAGGCGGAACGGGCCACGCCACCGGGCCCGGTCCGCGGAGAGGACGCTCCCGCGGGCGGGAGGCTCGTCGTCGTCGCGGCCCTGCCGAGCCGCCTGGGTTTCGCCGACCTCGCCGAGAATGTGCACCTGGGCGCCCTCTCCCCGGGCGACTCCGTGCCCGCGCGCCTTCCCCGCACCGTTCGCCTGTGCGGGCTGGAGGAGCTCGCGGGCTCCCTGCCGCACGGTTGGCGCACCGTGCTGTCGGCCGAGTTCTCCGGCGGTGTCGACCTGGACGAGGACACCTGGGAACGCATCGCCGCAGCCCGCATCAGCGCCCTCCTGGAGCTGGGCGCGGCGCAGGTCCGGCTCACCGGGGAACCCGGCCCGATCCTGACCGAGGTGCTGGCCGACTGGAGTTCCCGCGTCGGCACGCGCGTACCGACACTCACCGTGTCCAGGGGAGACGCGTTTTGAGAGGTGCCCGTTCGACGACGACGGACGACGAGTCGCCGCGCCCGGCAGGACGCGCGGCGAGCCGGCATGCCGCCGGTCTGGCCGTGCGGCTGGCCGTGGCGTTCGCCGTCCATCCGGCGCTGGCGCCGGCCCTCCTCCCGCTCTGCCTCGCCGTGCCGCCTCCTGCGGCGACGGCCCTCCGCGGCGAGGACGCCGACGCCGCACGGGCGGTGCGCCGCATCGTGCGCACCGCCACGGAGGACGCCTGGACCGGCCCGTCCGGTGCGATGCTCGTCCCGTTGCTGCTGCGCCGCCACGCCGAGTGCTCCGCCCGTGTGGCGGCCGCCACGGCCCGGGCCGCACGCCGCGCCGCGGGCACCGGGCTGCGCTCCCGGCTGCCCAAGCTCTACGCCCTGCTGCTGTCCGCCGCGGTGCTCACCCTTGACGGACCGGCGCTGCACGCCTTCGCCGGCGAGCCGATGGCGGCCGCCGTGGTCTTCCTGACGATCATCACCACGCCACTGCGCACGTCCGGCGACGCGTGAGATGCACTCAGACACCGCATGGACCGCGCCGGTGTTCCGCCGGACGAAACGAACCGGAATTGCGCGCACATCACCGTTTCATGGAGGGAGACACCGCCTTCTCTCGGCATCGCGAGTCCGCCACGATCGCACTGTCACGCTGCTCACGGAGCGCGAGCAGCCCGGGGACCGCACGAGAACCTTGCGCTGCGGGAACCCCGTGACCCACGTCATCCGAGCTTCGACGGAAGAGGCCAATGGCAGTCGCCGCCGTGTCATCCCAGACCGTTCGAGTCCCGGCCGATCCCTTACCGGATACCGTCGAGACCTTCCGGCTCGCCCTTCCACCGGCCGAGCTGCGAGTGCGCAGCACGGTTCCCGGGCTGCGCACGGCGGTCGGCGCCTTGGTGGAGCCCCTGTTCGAGATGGACGACGCGACCTCCCTCGCGGCGCCGTGCATGACCTTCACCACCCGGTCCGACGCCCCGTCCCGCACCATCCGGACGGACACCGCGTGCCGTCCCGCCCAGCAGGACCCGGGCAGCGCACCACACCTGCTGCTGCACCCGGACGGGCCCCGCTACGTCATCCTGGAGCGCACGCTCGACCGGAGCGTGCTCCTGCGCGACGGCGAGACCGACAGTGCCCCGCTCCTCATCACCGTCCCGGCCGGTGGAGGACGGCTGACCGTGGAGGCGGCCGACGCCGGGCCCGCCTCCGTGCGGGCGGTCGTCCGTCTGCTCGGCACGCTCCTCGGCGCGCAGCTCACCGGACGCGGGGCGGTGTTCCTGCACGGATCGGCCGTGGCGGTGAACGGCTCCGCGGTGCTGATGCTGGGGCCCAAGCACCAGGGCAAGTCGTCGCTGGCGTTCCTCGCCGTGACCCGGTGCGGCGCGGACTACGTGTCCGACGACACCCTCGTCGCCTGGGCGCACGGCCCCGGTTCCCCGCCGGTGCTGCGCGGCTGGCCCAAACGCGTCGGCATCGCCACGGCCCTGCTCGCCGACCACCCCGCCCGCGACGCCTTCGAACGCGCACCGCTGCGCCGCCACGGATCCGGCAGGCCGCCGATCCCGGTCCCCTCGGGCGCGGTGTGGAGCACCGGCCCCCAGGGCAGGAAGCGGATCTTCGCGGACCTGGACGAGTTCACGGCGCTGACCGGTGCGACCGTGGCCACCGGCAGCCGGCCCGCGGGCATCGTGCTGCCGCGGGCCGACCCGTCCCGCCGCGGCTGGGCGATCGAGCCGGTCGCCGACCGTGCGGAGGCGCTCGCGGAGGCCCTGCTCGCCGGAGCGGACCTGCGGCACTTCACCGACTACCTGGGCCTGCTGCCGCACCCACGACCCGAACCCGCCGTCCGCTCGGAGGTCCTCGCGGCCCTCGCCGCCCTCCCGTGCGTCAGCGTCGCCTACGGTCCCGACGTCAACGTCGACTTCCCCCGGTTCTGGGACGAGGTCACCGCGGCGTTCACCCTGTCACCGGACCGCGAGGCGTGACCGGCATGCCGGCCGTCCCCGGAATCAACTACCGCGCACCGCTGGCCTCCGGCCTGCGGCCCGGAATCCTGCACCGGTCCGGCGACATGACCGCGTTCACCGCCGAGGACGCGGGCGTCCTGGCCGGACCCGGTGGTCTGAGGTCGGCGCTGGACCTGCGGTCGGCCCCCGAAGTCGAACGCTATGGGCCGCCCAGCGCACTCCTGGCCCATGGCGTGCGCTGGCTGCGCGTGCCGCTGAGCGGCTACCCCCGCGATCCCATCGCCGCGCGGCGGCCCACCGTCGCCGACCGCACGCGGTACCTGCACGGCATCCTGACCGACGCGGTACCTGGGAGCTGGGCGCATCTCTTCCGGACGCTGGCCCGGGTGGCCGACCGTCCTTTCCTGCTGAGCTGCCACTTCGGCAAGGACCGCACCGGCCTGGTCGTCGCGGTCCTGCTCGCACTCGCCGGGGCGTCCCCGCGCGAGATCTGCGCCGACTACGCCGCAGGCAGGGCCGACCTGATCGCCAAGGCCGATCGCTTCAAGGACAAGTGGACGCGGCGCGGCCACACCCGCGAGGAGTACATCTCCCGGCTGTGCACCTCCCCGGAGACGATGGAGCACTGGCTGGACGAGGTGAACGCCCGGTACGGCCGCATCGAGACGGCACTGGAGGCGCAGGGCGTGCGGGCGGACGACCTGGTGCGGGTGCGCAGGCTGCTGACCGCCGATGCACCCGCCGTTTCCGGCGCGTCCGTCCACCCGGCGGCCCACACCGTGCGTGCGGTCAGCGCCGACGGCGCTCGGGACGGTGGGCGTTGAACGTCCGCACACCGGCCACGCGCGTCCAGGTACGGACGCCCGTGCCGGACCGCCTGTGGCGCGACATGATCGCCGAAGCCGCCCAGGACGCGCTGCCGAGCCAGACACCGGGATGGCGGTCGGCCGTGTGCGCGCAGGGCTGGCAGGACGCGACACGCCTGTACACCTGGCCCGACGGCGCGAGGGTGCTGCTTCCTCTGGCCCGATCCACGGACGGGACCCGCACGCAGTACGCGTCCTGGCCGGAAGGCTGGGGTGTCGGCGGCGTGGTCGCCGCCGCCGGCGTCGTCACCGCCGACCGCGCGGAAGCGATACTGGGCGACCTGGCCGCCCTGCCCGCCGACCAGGTCTATCTGCGCCCGCACCACGCGTCGGTGGCCCTGTGGGATTCGCTGGTCCCTCCCGGCACCCGGCGCAATCCGCGGATGTTGCAGATCCTGGACCTTGAGGGCGGCTTCGAGCACGTCTGGCGCCACCGGTTCCGGGGGACCCTGCGCACCGCCGTCCGGCGGGCGGAAAGGGCCGGGCTGACGATCGAACGCGACGGCACGGGACGGCTCCTCCCCGAGTTCGACCGGCTCTTCGAGCTGTCACTCGACCGGTGGGACGACCAGTCGGACGAGCCGCGCGGAGAGACCCGCCGGCGGATACGGGCGAAGAACCCGCCGACGAAGTTCACCGCGGTCGCCGACCACCTGGGTCACGACTGCCAGGTCTGGATGGCACGGCACGGCGGTCAGGCGATCGCCGCGGTGGTCACGCTCTACCAGGGGCCGTACGTCGTCTACTGGCAGGGCGCCATGGACAAGGAACGGGCGGCGCCCGCCCGCGCGGCGCCCTACCTGCTCCATCTGGTCGCCGAGGACGCCTGCGCGCGCGGCGCGCGGGCCCTCTACCTGGGTGACACCTATCCCGGCACGTCGGTGACCCGCTTCAAGAAGAACTTCGGGCCCGACGAGTACCAGGCGTCCGGCTTCTGGATCCCGGGACGATCGCGGGCACACGAGCGGAGGAGATCATGAAGGACCGTCATTGGAGGACGCGGTACCGCGTCGGGGCGTACGAGGTCTGGGGCACGTCGCTGGACAGCGAGGAGCGCCGCCGGAACGCACCGCACGCCGAACCCGCCGACTTCGGCCTCTACCTCGACGAGCGCTGGCACGGCGAGGAGGACGCCCGGACCTCGCACTTCGTGTACTGGCCGACACTGGAGGCCCCCGTGGAGCGCGCGCTGCTCATCGCACGGATCAAGGAGGCCGCCGCCGCGCTTCGGGACGGCGCCACCGTGGAGGTGGCCTGTTTCGGCGGGCACGGACGCACCGGAACCGTCCTGTGCTGCCTGGACGTCATCCTGCGCGGGACGACGGCGCGGGAGGCACTCGAACGGATCCGCCGGGAGTACTGCCGTTACGCGGTGGGCTCGGCCGGTCTTGAGAACTTCCTCCTGAACGACACCGGCGACCTGGTGACACCCGAGCCGCTGCGCGCGGGGGAGGGCCGATGAGCACTCCGATGGTCTCGCTCGAACACATCACACACGAGGACACCCCTTTCCGCTGGTACCACGCCCGGAACACCTTCGGCCAAGCCGACCTGGATGCACTGCTCAAGACGTTCCCCCATGACGGGCTCCGGATGGTCACACGCTCCGGTCTGGACAAGTCGTACGCCATGTACCACCGCCAGTTGCATCCACTGGACGGGACCGGGGAGAGCGCCGCCGAGCTCGCCGAGCCCTGGCGGCGCTTCGTGACCGAGGTGACGGGACCGGCCTACCGCGCCGCCGTCGCCCGGCTGACGGGCCTGCCGATCGACGACGGCCCCGTCGAGGTGAACGTCTGGCGGTACGGCCGGAGCTGCTGGCTCGCCCCCCATGTCGACAAGCCGGAGAAGCTGGTCACGCACATCCTGTACTTCAACGAGGCATGGCCGTCCGAGCAGGGCGGTGACCTGCTGCTTCTGGGATCCTCGTCCGAAGCCGACGTGGTACGCCGGATTCCTCCGGTCGCCAACACCGGTGTCCTCCTGCCCCGTGGCGAGGACAGCTGGCACGCCGTGGAACGTGTCCACGACGCGGCGACCGGCCTCGAACGGCTCTCCGCCCAGGTGATCTTCCAGCGCGGGTGATCTCCGACGGCCCCGCACACCCCGGCCTCCGGCATCGCGGGCCGCACCATCGCGGTTCCGCCGGGCTATCGATAGCGGATGAGGGGCCCGAACACGGCCCGTTCGTGATCACGCTCACCACGGGTCTCGGGACAGTGCGCGACGTTGCGGCGCTCACTCGTGCCGAACCGGCGGCGGACGTCCTTCTTGACGCGGCGGGTCCGGCGCAGGGCGTCGTCCCCGACGACCGCGAGCACCAGCATGGGCCCCTCACAGAGATAGGCGAGTGTGAGGGGCCCGTCCGGTTCGTTCAGCTTCTCCGGGTACCAGCGTTCAGCCTGGACTCGGGTGAGCCGCAGTGCGCCGACGGGCTCGACGGTCAGTCCCGCCTCCCGCAGCGCCCGGATCACCTCAGGGACCAGTCCGCGGCCGACCCCGTCCGGCTTGACGACCATGTGGGTATCGCGGGCGAGGTCGCAGGGCACCGGCCGCCCGTGGCCGGGCCGCCGGAGCAAGCCGTACGGCGAGCGCCCGTTCACTGCACCTGGACCAGGCCGGGGGCGCCCCTTATGGCGCGAATCAACCCGGCGCCCGCAGCCTGGAGATAGGAGGCCGTCCTGACGGGGTGGATCTGTTCGGGTGTGCCCGTGACCGCCAGTGCGGCGATCATCGCACCTGAGGTGTCCAGCACCGGAACGGCGATCGCGACCGCGTCCTGCCCATGGGCGACCGCGAACCCCTGTCCGGCCACCCGGGCCAGTTCCTCGGCGGAGGGTTCGCGGATGGTCCGGCGCGGACGTCGCTGCTCGATGTCGCCCGCGACGGTGGGGGCGAGCCGGGTGCGGTAGGCCCGGAGAAGCTTCGCCACCGCGTGTGCCGCCGCCGCGCCTTCCGCGGGCGTACAGGAGGAGGACTCGTCCCCCCGGCTCGCGCGCAGGCTGTCCAGCATGACCGGATCGAGGCCGTTCGGAACGAATAAGAACACACTCTGCCGGGTGAGTTCCCGCATTCTCTCCAAGCACGGACGCGACAGTTCCCGGATCATGCGGGGGCGCGGTACGCGAATTCCCAAGATGAACAGGTTGAAGCCGAGGCGCAGGCCCCGGTCCCCGCGTTCCAGCATGCCGGCGTCGACAAGCTCGGCGATCAGCCGGTGGGCGGTCGGCTTCGGCAGGTCGGCGCGGCGGGCGAGTTCCGACAGGGCCAGCTCGCACTCGCCAGGGTGAAAGCAGTTCAGGATGGACAGTCCTCGGGAAAGCATGGATCTCGTGGTGCGCTTCTGGTCGGTCAAGAGAAGATCCTCCTGGTCGGTGGAGAGGTCATGGGCTCCCTCTCACTCCCGAGGCCGTGACACGGACATCGCCGCTCCCGGCGGCGGTCGTCGAACGGCCTTGTCGGTGGCCTGGGGCAACTGCAGAGCATTCGTTCAGGAACAGGACCTCCTTGCCGGGTGGCACAGTCCCCGCTCTACGGGGCAGCCGCGTCGTCACCTAGTGTTGGACTCCGGTCCTGACCGGCAGAAACGTCCCGTCGATCCATGTTCAGCCCAGCCAAGAGGGATTTTCGGATCGCTGGAGATGCGGACAGGCCGACCGCGCATGGGCGGGGGAGGCGACCTGTTCGTCGGACTGGTCGGGCCGATACCACCGATGCGGCTTGGAGTTTCCTCCGCACACACCAGTTCGAGCAGCCTGAATCGGCATTGTCTTCGCCCCCGAAACCCTGTCACGCCAGCCCTACCGGCCGTTGAATACTTGATCAGTGCCGGTGGACGTCCTGGCGCGTCCGCCAGTCCCACCAGACCCCTTGGGCGCCCACCTTCAAGAAAGGGGGCGACTACGCAAGCATTTTACATAATGATTCCGGGAAGTTTCATCAATGTTGGCCGGATCGTGCCAGACTGAGAATCTTTACCCAGGGTTTACTGAGTTGTCCACTATCTCATCACCTGATTTTGGGCATGCCGAATGTCGATAAGACAATTATGGCCTTGTGACCCAAACGATGATTGGCAAACAACTGTTGGGACTGCACGGTTTCCGAGGCAACTTCTGATCAAGGAGTTGCGCCTGATGACGGTTAACCGAAAATCAAGACGGACGGTGCCCGACCACGTCCGATAAGGCCCCCCGGAGCACCGGCGCGGCCGGATCGGCCAGAACCCGGCAGGACGACCGGCCACCCGGCCCCAGCCGCGTCGCCTCGGCCGCCACCGTCGATGGCACCAGCGATCCCCAGGCAGTCGCAGGCCCACCACCGTCGCGCCGACACCGCCGACCGCCGCGCCGAGCACCACCGCCGGATACCGCTCGGTCGCCGCGTTGAGCCAGGCGCCACGGTCGAGGGTGGCGCCGACCGTCGCGATCACAGGCCGCTGGACCGCACCGCCGGGATCCGCTCGTTGCGATGGGCGTACGTTCCGTTGAGCACACCGGTCGCGGTCGCCGACCGCACCGGGCCGATCCGCTGATCATCGCGGCCGACTCGTCGGGCAGCGTGGCCGCTCGCCGAACGCCGTGCTGCCGGGTGACACGCAGCATGGTGGTGCCGAGTTCCGACAGCTCCCGGTCGAGGACGGCGCGGCCCGGAGAGCGGGGCCTCGGCGCGCCGCTCGCGCTTCCGCCTGGCGGCGCCGGTGTAGCAGGCCGTCGGCGACGTTGCCCAGCGCAGCGTGCCGATCAGGTGCAGCATCGTGCACTTGCCCGACCCCGGGTTCCAGGTCGCCGAGGCTATGACCGGTTGGAATTACCAATCATGCGGTCGCGCAATGGACCATGGCCTGACGAGACGGGCCCGGACGATCGAGAGCACCGGACACGTCACGTACGTCGCAAGCGCTCGGTACCCCGGATCGTGCAAGGGGACCGAAGCTGCTGAATGTGAAAGCGGCGCCGTAGCTCCCACGTTCCCGCCCGGTGGCCCGACGGAAACGGCCACCATGACAAGGAGATCCGATGTGCCCCCCGCAGCGCGCTCCCACTGCGGCCGGTGTCAGAACCGCGACCAGCCTGGCGGTGGACACGACCGCATGCGCCATTCAGTGGGCTTCTCCGCGACCAGGACGCGCAGGTCGCTTGCACGACGTGGCTATTCGTTTCCCCTCTTCGGAACGCCCTTCGCGGTCGAACAACGGGTTGGCGTCCCGCGACGCGGCCCCATTGATGCACATGACCGTGAACGCCTCTCGACAACCGCTCCCACCCCGCCCCCCAGGAGAATGACATGGCCCGAAAACATGTGTTGTTGGGCATCACCGCCGGAACCGGTCTCGTCGCTGCTCTGACCGCACCGGCACTCGCGAGCCAGACCCGGTCGCCCGTCCAACATCCGCAGGCCGCTCCCTTCGCTCCCGATCCGGCCGTCATGCACGCCGCACGCCTCCAGAAGCAGATGCGGACGACCCTCGGCGGCACGTTCGGCGGCGCCTGGGTCACCGACGGCGCGAACCTCGTCGTCGCGACCACCGACGCGTCCGCCGTCGCCACCATCAAGAAGGCCGGTGCGCGGCCCAAGGTCGTGCGGTACGCCGAACGCACCCTCGACGCCGTCCAGACGAAGCTGAACCAGCACTCCGCATCCGCTCCCAAGCCGGTGACCTCGTGGTATGTCGACGTCCAGCGCAACACGGTCGTCATCAAGGCGTCCTCCGCGGCCGCGGCGAAGCGGTTCGCCACGGCGAGCGGAGTGGACGCCGGCACCGTGACGATCGTCCGGTCGACGGCGAGGCCCCGCCCTCTGCACGACCTCGTCGGCGGCGAACGCTACTGGACGTCGAAGTACGGCTGCTCGATCGCGTTCTCCGTGACGGGCGGATTCATCAGCGCCGGGCACTGCGGCGGCGTCGGAGAGAAGACACGCGGCTCGAACCAGGTGGACCAGGGAACGTTCAAGGGCTCCTCCTTCCCCGGTGACGACTACGCGTGGATCGACACCAACGCCCAGTGGACCCCCACCCCGAAGCTCACGCGCTGGGACGGCTCCTACGAGACCGTCCAAGGCGCCACCGAAGCCCCCATCGGCGCCGCAGTCTGCCGCTCCGGCGGAACCACCAACACGAAGCTCTGGTGCGGGAAGATCCAGGAACGCAATGCCTCCGTCAAGTACGAGCAAGGGACGGTCAGCGGGCTGATCCGCACCGACATCTGCGCCGACCCGGGCGACTCCGGCGGCGCCCTCATCACGCAGACCGGCGGCCAGGCCCAGGGCATCACGTCCGGCGGCTCCGGCTCCTGCAAGGACGGGCAGGGCGAAGGCGACGAGGTCTTCTTCCAGCCCGTCGACGAGGTCCTGCAGCTCATCGCCCGCGACGGCGGCCGCAAGCTCGTCACCGCGAACGGGCACCGCTCGGACGCGGACGGCGCCTGCGACGGCAACCAGACGAAGGCGTCCGGCAACGTCACATCGGGCTCCAGCGCCCACGAACCCGACGGCGGCTTCACCACCACTGCCTCCGGCCCGCTTTCCGCCTGCCTCGACGCTTTCGACGGCGTCGACTTCGACCTCTACCTGGAGAAGAAGGACGGCAGCACCTGGACGACGGTCGCCGGCTCCACCGACCCCGAACCCAACGAGACCCTCACCTTCGAAGGCGCCCCCGGCACCTACCGGTGGCGGGTCCACGCCTATGACGGCTCAGGCGCCTTCACCCTCCGGTACGGCACGGCCTGAGCCCCGATTCGTCCCCGGTCGTCCTGTACCTGGACGCCCACCCCGGGACGGCCGGGGACGCCTTCCACCACCGATCGCTGCATTCCAACAAACGGCGGAGGAACCAGCTCGAAAGGGCGCGCATCCCAACGGATCAATCACTGCGAGAAGCCTCGCCCACCGCGTCCTTAGCTGCACAGGCCAGAACAATCACCCGCCGATATGCCGATTGGCGACCCGGCGGCGCGGGCGCAAAGGCCAACCGTGGTTCCGACAATCTGCACGCCCGGCTGACCTGGACACCCCGGGCAGCAACGCGACCCGCCGCAGCATCAGGTTGGTGAGGTAGCCACGCGATCGGAGCCTTTGGCCCACAAGCACGAGCGCGCCCCGAGGGCACCGCCCTCGCGGCACCGGGATACGCCACGTGTGTGCGGTCCGGCGGCGTCGGACCCGCACCCCCGCAAGGCACCGCAGCCGCCGCAGAAAGACTCTGATCTGCGGCCGGCCTGACTTGCTCAGCCTTCGATTCCGGTGGCGTCGTGGGAGGTGCCGACCGGTTTGGACTCGGGCGAGCCGCGCTGGCGCAGGTAGATGCTGAGGGCGATCATGGAGGCGACGGCCAGGAATTCGGACTGCCAGTTCTGGAGGGTCCGGTTCCAGAAGTCAGCCGAGGTCACATAGCCGGTCCACGAGACCGGATCTTGGTAGTCGGCGAGTTGTTCGGCGTTGTAGGCGACCCGTCCGGTGATTGATTGGGCCAGCCAGCACGCCAGGAAGATCAGGCCCATCACCATGCCCAGTGATCGGGCGAAGACCACGCCGCGCAGTCCGCCGGCCCGGGCCCAGTGGGGCGCGGCGTCGGTGGCATGGCGACCGACGTGCTGGGCCCGGTCGGACTCCTCGCCCTCCTTGCCGACGGTCTTGGACTCGGGTGAACCGCGCTGGACCAGCCACACGGTCACAAAGATATAGAGGAAGAACTGCAGATACTCCGACTGCCAGTTCTCCGCGACGTCGACGCCGAACTGCGAAGACGACAGGTACCTTGCCAGCGAGATCTCGGCACCGGACTGGGCGAGTGCCTCGTTGTTGTACTCGTGCCATCCCGACAACGCCTGCCCCGCGAGGGCCAGCAGCAGGATGCCCAGGAAGAAGAGGCTGAGGGAGTTGTCCCGGACGAACCCGCGCATTCCGCTCACCGCCCCATCAGTCCGATGATCGTGATGTACAGCAACCCACCCACGATGATCAGCAGAGTGACCGTGAAGACGGTGCGCATCAGGCCTGCACCTCGCAGTCGTAGGGTCCTTCGGGCTCGCGTTGGCATCCGGCGGCGGCGATTTTCCACCCGTCGGGAAAACGCACCAGGAAAACGGTCTGGTCGCTCAGCCTCGCCTGCGCCCGTTCACCCCACACCTGGACCGCCGCGATGCCGCCCGGACGCAGACCCAGATCCGTGATCTGTGCCGCGCAGTCCTTCCCACCGGACTCCAGGCTCTCGGCTGCCTTCGGCGACAAGGCCCTGCAGGCGGCCGCGCCGTCATGTTCTCGAACCGAAGACTCGAAGTTCTGCACAGCCGTGCGCACGTCATCGTCGTCACCGGCCCGGTCACACCCCGCGGACACACCGAGGACGATCGCGGCGACGATGAGCCCACGCCACACCTGGGCATTCACGATCAAGGATGACACCTGCCTTCCCTACCCACCGGCCGTCGGACTAGTCTCCGGCCCCGGCCGCCCAAGGTGCCGATGTATTGCCACGATCCAGGCCATCACGGACGTCGTTCCCGGCTTCATGGAATGCGAAGTCGAGGCGCGGCTTACCTTCCTGGCGCTGCCGCGGCACGGTCCCCGCCCCTCATTCATAGGAGCACCAGATTTCCAGCCACTTTCCTGTCTGGGTGGGTGGGGAGCGACGAAACAGAAGTGACGGTCGGCTTGCTTCCGGCCCGTGCTCCGGCGACGTCCGCAGCGGGCACCAACGTCCGCGCGGAATCCCCACTCGGCACGAGCACGCAACTGCACGCGTACCACTGCCATCTGAGGAGAGCTGGGGGACGTCCACACAACACCCACTGAGCGTCCCAACACCGAGGCTAGGAAGTATGCCCAGCTCCGAAGGTTCGGCGGACCTTCACCGGGGATACGACCCACCCGGACGACAGTAAGAATGGTTTAGCCCGTAGTAGGACCACTTGATCAGCTGGCATGGGAGCTCCCTGCTCGTACGGCGTCGAAATCGGAGCGAATCAGACGCGCTTACTCACCGTTCAGCCCGCACGAGATGTGTCCTCAGGGCTGCAACAGCCATCCGCATCCTGATGCCGACGAGTTGCTGCCCGAGCATGCAGGGAACTCGGCCGATCGGCGTTCTGAATGAGCGCCGTACCCACGCTCGTGGGTCGAAGAGCGGGTCCCAGGGCCCCTGTATGCTCCGGACATGTCGTTGGATCGTGGGCTTTTCGCGTCGTGGTACGCCGAGGTTCTTTGGTCGTCGGTGAGACTCGCCGCGATCGGCGCTGAACGCCTGAGGCTCTCATGAGGGTGCTCGATCCGCGCGACCGGATCGCGCTCACCGACCTCGTCGCCAGGTACGCGCTCTATGCCGACCATGTCAGGTACACCGGTCTCGTGGGTCTCTTCACCGACGATGCGGTGCTAGTCCTGCCGGACCCGCCGGAGCAGCTCGAACCCGTCCATTCCTTCAAGGGAAGAGAGGAGATCGCCAAGGCGCTCCGATCCCTGGAGAGATTCCCACGCACGATGCACGAGATCGTGGGCCAGGTGTTCGATCCGGGACGAGAGAACGCGACGGCGACCGGTCACGTCGCCTGCGTCGCGCACCATCTCAGCGAAGACGAGTCGGAAGAGCCCACCGACTTCGCCTGGCATGTCCGTTACAGCGACGCTTACCGGCGGGAGGGCGGCTTCTGGCGCATCGAGCGCCGGACGGCCCAGATCGACTTCATCGAGAAGAGACCGGTCTGGTGCTGGAGAGGTTGAGGAGGGCAGCGGCACAGTACTCACGGCCCTGTCTCATCTAGCAATCGAGTCACAACCGACTACTCCCCGGTGACCATCCGCGGCGAGCAGGCAGTCCGGTCCCTCACCTGGCACTGCATCGTCGGCCGAGGGCTTCGCAGCCCATCGCGGACGCGGGGACCGCTCAAGACTGTCCCGTACGCTAGGCGATCAAGATCGCCTGGTCTTGGTGTCGGGCGGGTGATTCGGGACGACCGGGACGAGTGGGTGCCGGTGTTTCACCGGCCTGCCGGTGCGGCTGTCTCCACCGCCCGGTGCGGATCGTTACAGGCCGGGACGGGGACCAGACCCGCGCCGGACGGCGCTGGAGCCCGCGCCGGCCGACCGGGTTCCTCTCATCGCGGTGTCCTACCGCACCAACCTCCACTGCGCTCACACTGCGGCGGGCCTACCGCTGCCCGGGGTGTCCAAGCCCGCCGCGCACCGTCTCGTCGACCACCCGGCGCCGCTGCCCGCACCCGCCCCGGTCACTCGTCGGCACGGCCGCCAGCCGTGCCGCCCGTGGACGGGACACCGGTTCCCATCCACGACCGCACGGTCACCGCCTCGTCCAAGAACCACCGGTACCCGGTGAACATGCAGGCCGTCATTGACGTCGGCGCCCGACTGGTGGCCGCGGCCGGACGTCCGGTCCCGGGCGGCCACAACGACTGCACCGCCTTCTGCGATCCAAGTGCCGGAACCGCGTGCCGGGGTGCGCACGCGATGGCCGAGCCGACGGCGGCTGCCAGGCGAACCAGCAGGTCATGCCCTGCCGGCGGCCCCGGGGCGGCAGCGGGCCGCCCGCCCGCCAGCACGATCCCAGCACCGTCCACCAACGGGTGCGTGCCCGCGTCGAGCACACCTTCGCACACATGACGTGGTGGAACGTCCTCCGCAACCGCCGCCGCAAACGCGACGGCGTCCACCAAGCCACCCGCGGCATCGCCCTTATGCACAACCTGGCGATGACCGGCTGCCCCGGCTTGAGACGACACGTCACTGCGGCACGCCCGGTCGTCCCACGCCTCCACCATTACGGGACAGCCTCTACTTGAGCAGTCTCCAAATGAAGGTGCGCTGGCTGCTGCGGGATGCGGGATGCGGGATGCGGGATGCGAGTTCAGCGAGGTCGTCTGGTTACCCGGCCGATCTTCTTTCGTTCTGCAGCAAAGGCGGCGGCTGTCGCGTGGTCGGCGTGCCTCTTTCCCTTGTGCCAGAACCGGCGCGCGAGTTTGCGGTTGCCGTTCTCGGCGTAAATTCGGCCGAGCTGGGCGTAGGCGGCGCCGGTGATGTCCGCTGGCGCCTCTGGGGCATTGATGATCTGCTGGAGGGCGGATTCCGCATCGTCAGGCTGGTCTCGGCGGACAAGGCAGGCGAGCTGGAAGGCCGCGCGAGGAGCGACCTCGGGGTGTTCGGTCGTCAGCGCTTGCAGGTAGGCGTCGGTGGCAGCGGGAAGGTCGTGGAGCTCTTCGGCGAGTTGTCCGAGCGCGTATGTGGCTTTGGGTGCGAACTCGAAGTGCCCAGTCGCGATCGCGGTTTGGAATGCCTGTACGGCCGAGATGGATTGCGACACGTGCGCGTGGGCAAGGCCGAGATTGAAGGCCGCGGCTGCTTTGATGTCTGCGTCATCGGAATCGGCTGCGATCTCCCATGGTTCGATCGCCTTGCGGGGACGGCCCAGCACTTCGAAATGCAGGGTTCCCAGAGCGAAGGCGATATGGGCGGCATACGGGTCGCCCGCCTCGATGTGGCGCAGGCACGCCTCGTGAACACGCAGAACCAGTCTGGCCCGGCGGCGGAAGCCGAGGTGTCGGCTGTGCCTGATCAGCGTGCCAGCGGGAACGATGGCGCCGGCGACAGCGTCTGCGGCGTCGCCCTCGAGGATCTGCAGCAGGGAATTCAGGGCTTGGTCATGTTCGGTGAGATCGGCCGCGGCGAGTTTGCGTGCGGCGCGTACGGCATAGTCGGGATTGGCGCCGCAGGCCGCGATCCGATAGGCCTGGCCGGACAATCGCGTGTTGCCTTCGGACTCGGCGATACGGCCTACGCCATAGGCGGCCCACTCCCGCACCGGCGTGTCGGCCTCGACCATCAAGTGGCGTAGCGGCGGCGCGAGCCCCGGGATCGCGCAGGGGCCGCCGCGCGCCAGAAGGGTACCGGCCTGCAGGACGAGTTCGTGCGCGGTCTGACGGGTCACGCGGTCCGGGTGGCCGAGGAGATCGGTGTAAATATCCGCTGCGGTCTGATCGTCTTCACGGGCCAGGGCCATATGGGCTTGCATCACCCCCATCCGTGCCAGCTCCTGCGAACTGGGCGGCAGGTCAGACGCCTTTGCCTTGTCGATCAGTTCCTCGGCGGCGGTGAGGTCCCCTTGAGCAAGATGGGCCCCGGCCAGGGCGATCTGAAGGTCTGCACGATGCAAGACATCCCATGTGAGCGCCTCGGTCAACTCCCGCTCGGCTTCGGCGTATTCACCGCGTTCGATGAGGATCCGTGCCAAATCGGCGGCCGCGCGCCCGGACTCGAACAGGTCTTCCAGGTCGATGACCTGACGGAGCACCTGCTCAGCCGCGGTGTCCTCTCCTGACCGGACCAGCAGAGCCGCCAGGACGCGCCCATCGAAGGCCGCCAAGAGGGGATCCTGGCAGTCGAAAACGATCCGGCCAGCGGTGATCGCCCCGGCTTCATCGTCGTGCCGTAGCCGCAGATCCCTGAGAAGGCGTGCGGCGGGAGACGTCACCAGGCGGTGACGGCAGTCGATCGCCCGCTGCAACAGCTCCTCGGCCGCCGGATGCCTGGCATCGAAGTCCAATCTGGCCAGAGCGAACATCGCCCGCGGCGCGATCGCGAAATGGCCCTCTTGGACGATCCGCTCGAACCCGGCCCGCGCCGCACCGCGATCGCCATCGTCCAGGTCGGCCTCGAGCAGATGCCACCGGGCCAGCGCCGCCGCGTCGGCATCGTCGCCGTCGATGGCGTAGGACAACGCCGACCGTGCGACCTCGCGGTCCCCACGGAGGTCGCTCAGCGCCCTGGCCGCCAGGGCGACAGCCGCCATCGGCGTCACCGGCCTGCCTGTTTCACTCACCAAGCTCTCATGTCGCGGCAACAACGAGAGCGGTATGCCGTCGGCGAGTTCGTAGCGCCCCGCATCGTCTGCGACGAGCAGCGCTGGAGGAGCGGTCGCCCACGCAAGTCCGGCTTCGAAGCCCCTTGGCGTCAACGAACACCCTGGGGCCAATGTGGACATCCGGCGGGCAGCCTGCTGGTGAAGCAGGGACACCGGAATCCCGATACCTGCCGCCTGCCACCAGTCCGCTGCGGCCAGCACAACGGCCTGCGGTTCTCGCTCGGCCACCAACGCCTCATCGAACCGCTCTCGCAGGCGCAGGTGCTCCTGGTCGGCTCCGGTCTCGTCGAGTTCGGCGAGCATGTGCTCCGACCCACCCCACCCGTCCCCGATCGGTCTCATCCGAGTACTCCGCCCCTCTAACCGTCCGTAATCGACTGGCAACTCTTCGAGATGAAGCTACGGTGGGCGATGACCCGCTGCGTGGCTCATTACAAAATGTGCATGGATCACCGAGCACGGGCGGGCCGAGTGCCTGGAGACCTCCAGCTCGCGGCCCAAGGCGTGCGAGGCGTTGGTGTCGGCGCCGTTCGGGGTCTCGTGGCAGGTGGCGAGGCCGCGCGCCGCATGTGCGTCGGTCGGCCCCTGACGCCCCTCACGTTCGGCTCTCAGCCGCCCACGCGCGAGGAGCTGCGGCGGGGCTGTGACCAGCACGGATCAATTTGATCGGCAGCCGTCCGGCCGACGCGCTTTGGCGGCATCGTGGATCTGCTGCCATAGGCCAACCCTGGAGACGGCGATCATGAGATCGTGGCGTGCCCTTGATGAACGATCACGGAGGTCCCCGATGCGCGCCTTGATCTACGACCCGGACGCACCGCAGGGCCTTCGGGTCGGCGAGGTCGCCGACCCGCGGCCGGAGCGAGCGCAGACGGTGGTCGAGGTCCGCGCGGTGTCGTTGAACTTCGGCGAGGTCGCCGACCTGTCCCGGCGCACCGAGCCGGGTGGCGTCTCAGGCTGGGACGCGGCGGGCGTCGTCGTCGAGGCGGCGGCGGACGGCTCGGGTCCCGAGGTCGGAAGGCGTGTTGTCACCTGGGGCCCGGCCGGCGCCTGGGCGCAGCTGCGCGCGGTGGACACCGCCAAGCTGGTGACGGTGCCTGACACCGTCGACCTCGGCGTCGCCAGTGCGCTGCCGGTGGCCGGGGTCTCCGCCCTCCAGGCGTTGCGCGGTCTCGGCCCGGTCATCGGGCGGCGGATTCTGGTCACCGGCGCGTCCGGCGGTGTCGGCCGGTACGCGGTCCAGCTCGGCGCCTTGGCGGGGGCTCATGTCGTCGCCGCCGTGGGCAGCCCGGAACGCGGAGCCGGGTTGGCCGAGCTGGGCGCCGCCGAGGTCGTCGTCGGGCTCGACAACGTGACCGAGCCGGTCGCCGGAGTCCTGGAGAACGTCGGCGGCGCCCTGCTGGCCCAGGCGTACGGGCTGCTGGCCGACGGCGGCATCGTCCAGTCCATCGGGCACGCGTCCGGTGGGTCGACCATGATCGACTTCGAGGCCATCCGGCATCTGGGCAGCAGGCTGCGCATCGAGGCCTACCGGCTCGACTGGGCGTTCGGCCCGGACCTCGCTTATCTCCTGCAGTTGCTGGACCAGGGGCGGCTCGACCCGCAGATCGGCTGGCGCGGCCCGTGGGACCGGGTGGCCGAGGCGGCGGAGGCACTTCTGCAGCGCCGGATCCGCGGCAAGGCCGTACTCGACGTCACTTGACCGGGGCTGATGCCGGTTGCGTTTCCGCCCGAATTCCGCCGCCGCGCCATCGAATTGGCGCGGCAAGGCGACAAGCTCCTTGCTGGCAAGAGAGCTCGCCGCCGACTCGATCCCGGTCGCGGTGGCCTGGCGAGTACTGAACGTCTCCACCTCCGGATACCACGACCGGCCCGGACGGCCCGGATCACCGTTCGCGCTGCACCAGCCCACACGCGAACCACCCGTCCGAGCAGCTTGACGAATCCCGTAGCGCCACCCCCGCCCACGTCGACCAAGGTGTGGAAGCGCGGGAAGTCGCACCCGGCGATGAGCCCGGCCGCCCGCGGCACCGGGCGGTCAGCGCGGTGAATCCTGCGGCGGGGTGGACGACCAGGTGAGCTTGACCGTCAGGTGGCCGTCGGTGGACGTCTTGGCGATCACCGCGCCCGCCTCGGCGTTGAGCCGGACGCCGAACTCCAACTCGATCTGGTCCGGGCCGAGCCGGTCGGAGCGGAAGGCGTCGAGCGCGTCGGCGGCGGCCTCGCGGACGCCGGCCAGGGCCTCCTGGAAACGGCGGCGGAGCGCCTCCTGCCCGCCCCGGGCGACCCGCTCGACCCCGGGTTCGAGCTCGCCCACCTCGACGGCGACCTCGCCTCCGCCGGTGGTCTCGAACCGCAGCAGTTCGGTCATGGTCTCTCCTCCGAGAAAGGGATTCACCGGCCGGGGGGCCAGGTCGGGTTCGGGCCGTACCGCGCGGGCGGCGGGCCCTGGTCGGGATGGTCCAGCAGCCACCGGTCGTGGATCTCCCGCCAGCGGCCGTTGCCCCGGATCTTCTCCAGGACGTGGTTGACGAACTTCACGAACTCGGTGTCCTCCCGGCGGAACGCGAGGGCGTGCGGCTCGTCGCTGAACCACGTGCAGCCGGCCGCCGGCAGCCGGTGCCGGAGGCAGGACGGGTCGTCCCGCGGCCGCGGCGGCGGGACCGGCAGGAACCGGGTGGCCGGATCGAGGTCCTGCAAGCCGAGCAGGACGTTGTGGGCGGCCGAGATCGCGGCGACCTGGCCCTGCTGCAGCATGACCAGGCAGTCGGCCGGGTTCCGCGCGGTGACGGGGAGGAGCCCTTCCGGGCGTTTCCGCAGGTTCTCCGGGGCGGTGGTGTCGGCCGGTGCGCAGACCGGCCTGCCGGCGAGGTCCCCGATCCGCCGGTGCGGCGAGTTCCCGGGCAGCAGCACGGTCTGCCCGGAGTCGAGGTAGTCGGTGGAGTAGGCCATCCGCGCGGCGCGCCCGCAGGTGGCGGTCATCGAGTCGGCGACGATGTCCACGGTTCCGTCCCGCAGCCGCTCCTGCCGCTCCGCCGGGGTGATCGCCACGAACACCACCGTGTCCCGGGGGTCGCGGCCGGGGAACATCTCCTTGGCGACCTCCAGGACAAGATCCACGTCGAACCCGCGGAACTCGCCGGTCGCCGGGTCGCGGTAGGCCATCCGGGTCATCGTCTGGTCCACCCCCGCCCTGATCTTCCGGCTCCCGCCGGTGAGGCGCGGGGGCGGCGACGTGGCGGCGGCGAGGCTGTTGCGCGGCTCGCAGCCGGACGGCTCCGGGGAGGCCCGCGGCGCGGGGCTGCGCACCCCGTCCGGGACGGGGACGGCCACCCGGGGCCGCTGGTAGCCGGAGCCGCACGCCGCGAGGATCAGGACGGCCGCCAGTCCGGCGGCGGCTCCGCGTACCCGCGGCATCACGTCCCCGATCACAGGTAGTCCCTGATCCGGGTCCAGACTCCGGCCGCCGTGAGCAGCGCGCCCGCCAGGCACGCGCCGCCGACCGTCTCACCGACCCCGCCGGGGGCGCGGGGGATCGCCCCGACCTCGTCCCGGACGCCGGTCTCGCCGTCGCCGATGAGGCGGGTGAGGTCGGCGTCGACGGCCTGATAGGCGACCGCCACCCGGCCGCCGGGCAGCGCGGCGGCGACGGCCTCCTCGTGCTGTCCCTGACGTTCCCGCACGTCGATCTCCTCGTCGTAGGCGGTGCACCAGGTCCTGATCACGCCGGCGGTGGCGGCCGGGACCCACCGGTCGGGCCGGTCGCATCCGGCCTTGGTCCGGAACCGCGTCCGCAGGGTCTCCGCGCCGGCGTCGTTGCCGTTGCCGCCGAGCCGCAGGTAGTCGTCGGCGCGGGCGTCCAGCGACCGGCGCTCGGTCTCCACCCGTGCCCGCTGGCCGGCCAGCAGCCGGCCGACCGTGCCGAGGCGCTCGTCCGTGCAGGGCCAGTCCCTCAGCGCCACCATCAGCCAGAGTCCCGCGCCGGCCAGCAGCACCGTCGCGCCCACCAGGCCGAGGTTGAACACCCGGCGGAAGCGCAGCCACAGGCGGCGCTGTGCCCAGCCGAGCGCGGCCAGCGAGCCGAGCACGAGCACGGACAGCAGGCCGATCGCCGAGCGCGCGTCGCCGCGGGCCCGCGACAGCCGCTCGATCTCCTCCTGCCACAGTTGCAGCGTCGCCGGTAGCAGGGCGGTGCGCAGATACGCGGTCGACTCCCGCAGATACGCCGCGCCGAGCAGCGCCCGTTTCGGGTCGGTGCCGGCGTACCGGTTCAGGTCCTCGGCCTTGGCGACCAGCGCGGTGTACCGGGGGAGCATGAGGGCGATGCGCGCGACGCTCCGCGCCCGCCCCGGGTCGCCGCCGGCCAGCGCCGCCGAGGCGGCCAGCCGCGTCCGCGTCTCGCTGACCGCGTCGCGGTACTGCTGCTCCAGCACCGTCCGCTGCGCGGATCGCGGCCCGGCCAGGAAGCCGCCCGTCGCCGCGGTCCCGGCCTCGGCCAGCGACCGGTGGATCACCTGGGCGTGCCCGCTCATCTCGGCGGCGTCGGACGTGCGGTCCCGGCCGCCCGCCCGGACGGCGCGGTCGGCGAGCAGCCCGGCGGCGGCCGTCGCCGCGAGCGCCAGCGCGAGCAGCAGCGTCCAGGCCGTCAGTTCGGCGCGGGTCGAGCCGAGCACGCGCCGGGCACTCTGACCGGGCCCGCTCATGACCGTTCCTGGATGTCGGCGACCAGGCCGCGCTCGGGATCGAAGAACTCCCCGTCGAGCTTCTCCCAGCCGCCCAGGTCCTTGATGGTGAACAGCCGCCGGGGGACGGGGAACCGCCGCGGGTCCGCGATCCCGGGCAGCACCGGCCGGTACCCGTTCTCGGCGAAGATCCTCTGCGCGGCCGGGGTGCGCAGGAACGTCAGGAACGCCTTGGCCTCCCGTGGATGCTCGCTGTCCAGCGTCACCGCCACCGGATTCTCGATCAGGATCGTGGCTTCCGGCATCTGCGTCTCCAGCGGCGCCGCCAGGCCGGACACCTCGTTCTCGTACGCCAGGAGCGCGTCCCCCCAGCCGGAGTTGAAGGTCTGGAGCGCGCCGCGCGCGCTGGAGTCCTGCACGGGCACATGCGCGAACAGCGCGCGGAGATAGGCGCGGCCCGCGGCCTTGTCCTTGCCGCGGTCCGACTCCGCGCCGTATCCGGCCAGCACGTTCCACCGGGCGCCGCCGGACACGAAGGCGTTGGGGGTGATCACTTCTATTCCTGGCCGGAGTAGGTCACGCCAGGTGTGCAGCTTGCGCGGGTTTCCCTTTCTGGTGGCGATGACCACCACCGAATTGGTCACCATCCCGCCGTGGCCCCCGTACGCGTCCGAGCGCCAATCTTCGGGGACCAGCCGGGCCCGTACCAGCCGGGTGATATCGGGTTCAAGGGAGAACGCCACGATATCGGCTCTCCGCTCGCCCGACTCCACCGCGGCGCTCTGGTCGCCGGACGCCCCGTAGGACGTCTCGAACCTGACCTTCACCCTTTTCTGGTACTCCGAAATTATCTTTTCGTACGCGCCCCTGGGAGTGGAGTAGGCCGCCAGCCGCAGGGTCACGGGGGCCTCGTCCGTGGATCCGCCGCACCCGCAGGCGCTCAGTACGCCCAGGGCGAGCGGTGTCGCCGCTCCCCGCAGGGCCGCGTGCAGCCGTCGTCCCACCACGCCTCCCAGTCGATCGAATTCCCTAGTTGAGCGCCCGGTTTGGTCGGGAACGTACCTACAACGGGCAGCATGGTCCGATAATTTTGATAAGGGATGGTTCTGGCCCCGCGGGCTGATTCCCCGGGAAAGGTTCTCCGGGCCTTGCCTCCCATCAATCACGATACATACTGATTGATAGCGTGGCATCTGTCGCGAATCGCAGCGGACGCGTAGGATCTTCTAATGTTGCTGGGCAAAGGTCACGAGCCCTGGTGGGTACGAATCCGGAATGGGGCAACGGTCGTCGGGGCGGGGGTGCTGCTGGGGTCGGAGCAGGTGCTGACCTGTGCCCATGTGATTTCGGCCGGCGCCGGCGATCGATTTCCCGGGCAGGAGCTCGGCGTCGACTTCCTCGGCCTGCCCGGAGTGCCCGCCGGGCGCGCGCGGGTGGCCGCCGGCTGCTGGGTGCCGCCGGACGAAGCCGGGCAGGGCGACCTCGCGCTGCTCGACCTCGCCGAGCCGGCCCCGGACGGCTCCGGGGCGCCGCTGTGCGAGCTGCCGCTCTGGAGGCGCGAGGTGTACACCAGGGGATATCCGCTCCGCCTCGACGACGGCGTGTGGATCGGCGGGACGCTCAGCGGCTCCGGCGGCCCCGGCCGCGAGTGGATCCAGCTCGACACCCCGGACGGGCGCGTCGACCGGGGCTTCTCCGGGTCGGCGGTCGTCGACGAGATGTCCGGGACGGTCGTGGGCATCGTCGTCGGCCGCTGGCGCGGCGCCGACGCGGGACTCGCCTGGATGATCCCGGTGCACACGATCGTCCGTCATCTGCCGCGGGTGGCGGGCCACGTGCTGCCCGCCCCGCCCGCCGAGGTGAGCGCGGCGTGGAAGGTGGTGCTGTTCCTCCGGGGCGGCGGGCCGGGCGGCATCAAGATCGTGGTGACCGGCGAGGACGGCTCGGCCGACTCCGCGTCGCTGAGCCGGATCTTCGAGTCCTCCGGCCACTCCGCCCGTGTCCCGGACACCGGCGGCGGCTCCGACGCCGCGCTCGCGCTGGACGTCTCCGGCATGTCGGCCGGGCAGGTGTCTCGGCGCATCGAGGCCGAGCTCGGCCCCGCGCCGGTGTCGGACGCCGCCCTGATGATCGACGGTCTCGACGACGCCGCGGATCCGGCGGCGGTGGCCGACGAGGTGATCAAACCGCTGGCCGAGCGGGACAACCGCGTCGTCGTCTGCCTGCGCCGCGACTCCGAGGAGCTGCGCGGCATGCTGGGCTTCCCGGCGGAACGGCGGCTGACGGCGCTGCGGGACCGCCTCGCCGAGGTCACGGCCGCCGAGCACGCGGCCCGGGAACGGCACCAGTACGTCGCCGCCCGCGTCGCGCCCGTCCCCGCCATCCCGGCGGGCGCGAGGAAGCTGCGGTTACGGGTCAGCGCCGTCCGCGCCGAGGCCGCCGCCGGAGGCGACGTGCTGGCCGAGCTGGAGGACTGTGAGTCGCAGGCCGAACGGCTGCTGGGCGAGGCGGTGCGGACCCACCGGCACCTGGACGAGCTGCTGTCCGAGCGTGACCGGCTCCGTGGCCTGCTCGCCGCGTACCGGCACGCCACGAGGCCGGCGGAGCCGGAACCCGGGCTGGCCGCCCTCTACCGGAGGGCGCACGGGATGCTCGCCCGCGGCCCGTGCGACCTCCCGGCCGCCGCCGCCGCGGTGGACCGCTATCTGCGCGCACTGCCGAGGGAGCCGTCCCATGACCCACTGTGATCGTCCCGCGTGTGCGGGCGCCATCGACGAGACCGGCTTCTGCGACACCTGCGGGCGCCGCCCGCTGTACCCCGGCGCGTTTCGGGGCCGCCGCCCGGAACCACGGGCGGAGGGATCGGCCCCGTCGGCGGCGCGGGCGGCCGACTCCGCGGGCGGCAGCGCGGAGCTGCGCGTCGCCGCGGGCCTGGTCGTACTGCCCGTCCTGTCGAGCGACGACCCCGACGAGCGGGTCATCACCGATCCGGGCTCGCTGAGCATCACCCGCAAGCACACGTGCGGGGAACGAGTCAGCGTCGCCTACGCGGGGCAGCCCGCGCTGCTCATGGGCTTCTGCCCGAACTGCGGCGTTTCCTACGACTTCCGGCCCAGGCTCACCCGCGGCGACGTTCTGGGCGACCAGTACACGATCGTAGGGCCCATCGCCCACGGCGGGCAGGGCTGGATCTATGTGGCCAGGGACCGGCATCTGGACGGCAACCTCGTCGCGGTCAAGGCCCTGATCGAGCCGAACGACCCGATCGCCATCGCCCTCGGCATCAACGAACGCCGCTACCTCACCACGCTCGACCATCCCAACATCGTCCGCATCTTCAACTTCGTCACCCACGACAGCGAGGAGGCCGGAGACCGGCGGGGATACCTCATCATGGAGTATCTCAACGGGCGGTCGCTGCGTGAGGTCATCAACGCCGCGCGCGGCTCGGACGGGGAGCCGCTCGCCGTCGAGCACGTGATCGGCTACGGCTACGAGATCCTGCTGGCCCTGGAGTACCTGCATGGGCGCGGGCTGCTGTACTGCGACATGAAGCCGGACAACGTCGTCCTCACCCAGAACGGCGTCAAGCTCGTCGACATGGGGGCGGTGTGCCGGATCGGCGACCCTGACGGCGGGCTCGTCGGCACCGCCGGATACATGGTCGGCAAACGGGAGCAGGCCGAGGGGCTGTCGGTCCAGTCCGATCTCTACGCCGTCGGGAAGACCCTGCGGGACCTGCTCGCGGCGTCCCGCCCCGGTGCCCGGACGGGAGCGTCCTCCCTCGACCGGCTGATCGGGCGTGCCACGAATCCGAACCGCACCCGCCGGTTCGCCTCCGCCGCCGAGATGGCCGGGCAGCTGCTGGGAGTGCTGGAGGAGGAGCTCGCGCTGAAGACGGGCCGGCAGCACGCCACGCCGTCCGCGCTGTTCGAGCCGAGCGCCGTCCTGCTCGACGGCGGGCTCGGCGCCGTGCCCCCGACGGAGCCCCCGGTGAGGCCCCGGCCGACCGCGCCGGAGCGCCCGGCGGTCCCGGCGGTCCCGGCGGTCCTGGCGCCGTCCCCGGCCGACCGCGCCGCCAGCCTGCCGGTGCCGCGCGTCCCCCCGGACGATCCCCTGCACGATCTGCTGTCCACCGCGATCGCCGAGGACCCGCACGGCGTGCTCGGCCAATTGGCCGACGTGGGGAACGGGTCCGCGGCCGCGGAGTTCCACCGCTGCCGTGCCCATCTGCTGCGGGCCGACCTGGACGCGGCGGCGGCCTCGCTCCGCGGCGCTGAGCGGATCACCGGTGGCCGCGACTGGCGGACGGTCTGGCACCACGGGCTGCTGGCGCTCGCCCGCGCCGGGCGCGACGGCGGCGACGGGAGACCCGTCCTCGCCCGCGTCACCGAGGCGGGCGGGCGGTTCGACGCCGTCCACGGCGACCTCCCCGGTGAGAGCGCGCCGAAGCTGGCGCTCGGTCACTGCGCCGAACTGCTCGGCGAGCCCGACGAGGCGGAGCGGCTCTACGAGGCCGTCTGGCGGCGCGACCGCTCGCAGGTCAACGCCGCCTTCGGCCTGGCCCGGCTCCGGATGCTGCGCCGCGACCGGGCGGGAGCGGCGGCCGTCCTCGACCAGGTGCCGAAGGTGTCGCGGCACTACGACGCGGCCAGGATCGCCGCGCTGCGCGTCCACCTCGAACCACTGCCGTCGGCGCCGCCCGGCGTGGCCGACCTCGACGAGGCGGAGCGGCGGCTGCCCGGTCTGGTCCTGGACGGAGGCGAACCGGAGGGCCGGGCCCGCGAGCGGCTGCGGGCCGCCATCTTCTCGCTGCGGCTGGACCGGCTCGGGCCCGCCGATGACACATCGACCGAGAAAGAGGTGCGGGGACGGTTGGAGACATCGCTCAAGAACCTCGCCGGGCAGGCCGGCGACCATCGCGCCAGAAGCGCCCTGCTGGACGCCGCCAACGCCGTGCGGCCGTGGAGCTGGCTGTGACGGCCCCGCACAGGTTCGGCCTGGAGGTCCGCCAGGACCCGCAACTGTTCACGGCCGCCACCGAGCTGCACGCGGTGCTGGAGGTGTCGGCCGCGGCCGCGCCGGACGCCGGCACGTCCCGCTGGTCCGAGATCCTGATCATCGACTGTTCCTCGTCGATGGGCGCGCGCCTCACCCCCGGCCGCCGCGGCCAGAAGATCAAGGAGGCCCGGAGGGCGACCGCGGCGGCCATCGACGTCCTGCGGGACGGGGTGTGCTTCGCGGTGATCGAGGGCACCGAGGAGGCCACCGTGATCTACCCGGAGACCTCCGTCCTGGCGGTCGCCTCACCCGCGTCCCGGGCGGAGGCCAAGGCCGCGGTCGCCCGCTCCGTCGCCTACGGCAACACCCACATCGGATCGTGGCTGCGGAAGGCCGACGAGCTCCTCCGCGCCGACCCGTCGGCCATCCAGCACGTCCTCCTGCTGACCGACGGCTGCGACAACGCGCCGCCGGGCCATCTGGAGCAGGCGCTCGCCGGCTGCGAGAGCGGCTTCGTCTGCGACGCCCTGGGCATCGGCGAGGGCTGGGACGCCGACCAGCTTCTGAAGATCGTCTCCGCGCGGCAGGGATCCGCGACCGCCGTCTCGCCGGACGCCGATCTGGCGGCCTACTTCGAGCGGACGACCCGGGCCGCCATGCGCCGGACCGTTGCCGAGCTGCGCCTGCGGGTCACCACCACGCCCCCCGCCACCTTGCTCGGCGTCCGCCAGGTGCATCCCACGACCTCCGACCTGACCGACCGCGTCGAGCGGACCGGCGACCGGACCGTGGAGGTCCCTACCGGCCCCTGGGGCGAGGAGGTCCGCGACTACCAGCTGACCTTCCAGGTGAGCAGCGCCGACGCGCCCCTCTACGAGGACCTGCGCGTGGCGCGGATCGACGCCGTGGTGGACGCCCGGCCCCAGGCCGCCCCCGCGGCCGTGGTGGTCGAATGGGGCGACGAACCGGACGCGCTGACCCACATGGACCCCGTCTCCACCTACTACACGGCCCACGAGAACATGAGCCAGGCCGTCGACCTGGGAATCCGCGCCTACGAGGACGGCGACCACCCGGCAGCGGGGGACGCCTGGGGCCGCGCCGTCCGGCTGGCCTGGCAGACCGGCGGCAAGGACCTCCTCGCCGAGCTGGAGCGGTTCGTCGAGATCCTCGATCCCCGGACGGGAGTGGTGCGGATCAGATCCGGCATCCGCCCCCACGACATCAACGTGGTCAAGATCGCCGTCACCCACACCACCAGGGGCCGCGGCGAGCCCACCCCGGCGGACGTCCCGTCGCGGACGGCCCCCTGGGAATGCAAGTGCGGCCGCCGCTCCCCGGCGTCCGCCTCGTTCTGCACCGCCTGCGGCCGCACCCCACCGCCCGAAGCCCCGGGGACCCTTGGCAGGGGATGAGCCCGGGGGAGGAGGTCGCGCGTCATCCCCGTGATACGGACGGGGCGGTCATGGTCGATGGAGACGTGCACTGGGCCTCCATTTCGCGTGGAGCCGCCCGGGTGGACCTAGCCTTGCGCATCCCCTGGGCGCTCAAAGCCGACCACCACCCCGCCAGGTGGCGTACTGGCTGTCCCGGTTCCACTCCTCAACCCACATCGCTCCTGCCGACATCGACCGCCTCGCCTGGGCATTCACTGGCCGCAGCACCGCAGACCCCGGCATCGCTTGGAAAGCCGAACTGGCCGCCAGAGGGTAGCAGTGGGCCGATCGCCGTCAGCTCGGACCCGCCGTGTAGGGAGCCAAGCGCAGCCGATCACCGTCAGAGAATAAAGACGGCTGTTGGTCCTCCGAGCCGGGGCGGGGTCGCATAGTTGTGGTACGAACGGCGGCCCGTGTCTGCGTCGAGCTGGCCTCTCTATCCGAATGTCCGGTGAGCTATGGCGAAGTCGTGTCCCTGCTGGTGCTTGGGCCAGGCCGGGCAGCGTAGCCGCCGCTATGGGCCGGTCATCGTGCCCGTATGGCGCGCGCTGTTCTGGCGGGTGTAGGTGAGGAAGCCGCGGATGATGTCGGTGCAGGCTTCTGGTTCGTCGGACAGGACGCCGTGGCCGCTGCGTTCGAGGATGCGCAGGTCGGCGCCTGGAATGGCTGCGGCGATCTCGGCGGAGAATTCCGGGGGGCATATCCAGTCGTGGAGGCCGCCGATGACCAGGGTGGGCGCGGTGATCTCGGGGAGCCGGTCGGTGACGTCGTAGTCGGGCAGGAAGCCTCCGAAGCCTTCGTTGAGGGCTTGGTGGTTGCGGATGCGCGGGTGCTTGCGGGCTTTGTCGAGGTCGTAGGTGAGGGAATAGAGCGGGCCGAGGGTCTCGAAGTAGTCGCGGAGCTGGTCGTCGCTGGTGAAGGCGCCGGTCCACAGGGGTTCGGCGGCCGCGCGCTGCTGGGGGGTGCCGCGTTCGGCAAGGATCTCCTGGGCGCGGGGGATGAAGCGGCCGCTGGCGGCGGTGACGATGGGGATCAGATGGGACAGATGCTGGCCGTAACGGGTGGCGTAGGTGAGGGCGACCATGCCGCCGTAGGAGACGCCCAGGATGCCGATCTTGTCCAGGCCCAGATAACGGCGCATGGCTTCGAGGTCTTCGACGTTGTTGTCGAGGGTGTAGGTGCTGCGGGGCCCGCGGGCTGAGCGGCCGCTGCCCCTTTGGTCGAGGTAGATGATCTGTGCTTTGTCGGCCAGGCGCGACAGCGCGCGTTTGAGGCCCGCGTGCTCACCACCGGGGCCGCCGTGCAGTGCGAACAGGACGGGCTTCTCCCACGTCCCATGCCGGTCGTCGTCGACCAGGCCCGCGCCGTCGACATCGAAGTACAGCGTGGTGTCACGGACAGTCGCGTACACCGGCCCTCCCATCGCGGTCAGCTGCTCGGTGCTTCTGTTGTAGCGGATGGTCCCAAGCCCGAACAGAAGCCAATGGCTGGCCGCAACGCCATCAAAGGTGTGCTGGTCGCATACTCGGTGAGTGCCGTGACCTGGATTCCGCTGCGAAATCAAGGTCCTGGCCAGCACAAACCCGCGCCAAGCAGAACGCCGCCCCGGCATGAACTCTTAGGCGCTCTTGCTGACCATCAAGACCTCCCCCTGGTCCTGTGGACCTAACAGCAGGCCGCAGGACCAAGGACCCTGAACCTCTAGGTTGTGGTTCCTTCTGTGACTCCAAAACGTCGACGGCAGCGAGGAATGGCGCGCGTGGCCAGCGGGGGGAGATCGCCCATGCTGCGGGTGTCAGGTCGGTATCAGGACGGCGCGGCGGCGGCCTGGGATAGCCGGTCCGGGCCCGGACGTAGCGGCCCGTCAGATGCGCCCGGGCGGCCTCGCCTTGCCCATCTCCTGCGACGGCATCGGCGCGTCATCCAGAATCGGACATCAGATCCGCGGCCCCACTGCCGGGAACCGGCCGCCCCGAAGCGTCGCCGGACCGGGCACTCCAGAGGCCGAACCGGGCGATCATTCGGGGGGCCTCTCCGGTGCCGGCTCGGCAGCTCGGGGTATCCGGTGGGGGAGATCGGGAATCCACCCGGTCAAGGAACCGGCTGAATGAGACCTCCCCCACAGCTATCAAGGGCCGCGCCGAGCGCGGTCAGGACGAGCACCCGGACCACGCCGAACAGACCACACCGGAACGAACGACGGCCGAGCCTGACGGCGCCGAGCCGGTGATGATCGCGCTGGCCGGTAACGGGTGTCGGCAAGGTGAGGAACAGGAGCCTGATCGAAGACGAGACCGCCCCTGCGGGTCCGCTGTCCAGGACGGGCGGAGGGCGTGGGCCTCTTGGGCGGCTTGTCGTGTTGCGGCTATCGGGGAGCGTAGAAGCTGCGGAAGGGCCACTCCTCGAAGAGGTCTCCGGCCTGGACGTACCTGTAGACGTTTCCCTGGCAGCCGCCGTTGCCGTACACCTCGATCCTGCGGTCGGTGTTGTTGCCGAGGACCGTCTGCCGTCCGGTGGTGTAGCAGCCCACGGGGTTGACGTAGTCCCGGTGGCCTTTGCCTGAGCCCGGGGTCCAGACGCGGACGTAGCCTTGTGCGGCGTCGGCGGGAGCCGCGGTCACGGCGGTGAGGCTTCCTGCCAGTGTCGTGCTCAGCGTCAGCGCGACGAGGACGGATGCGGGGCGCATCAGGTTCCCTTCTGTGAGTGGTTTCTTACCTGGGGCATTCCGTCTCGGAGCGATCACATAACGTTGCCGATGGTGACTCGTTGCTACCGTCTTGGTTCTGGCCCGGCTCCCCTGGTATCCCGAATCGTTGATTCATTGCAGTATGCGGCGAGGGTTTCGAGGATCTCGTCGGCGGGTTCGGTCCGTACGAACGGCTTCGGGACCTTGTTCCATTCGTAGACGCAGCCGCAGACGTCGCGTTCCAGTTCGGCCACGCTGCGGTGGGCTGAGCGGCGCAGTTTGCGGTTGGTGAACTCGGCGAAGCCAGGGGCGGAGGCGTGGGTGGGGGCGTGCCGTCCAGCCATGCCGATGGGTCGCGAAGGATGTTGTCGCGGCCGTGGAACAGGCCGGTGGACATGCGCGGGAACGGCCCGGGCGCGTACGCGCGGTCGATAGAGTGCACCGGATTCAAGCCCAGGGTCGGGTCGCCGATGCCGGGGTCGAGGCCTTCGGGCGGCCGGTGGGGTGGCGGCTGAGGCGCCCAGCATCACCGTGCGGCGCCGCTCGACTGTCAGCCGATGCGGCAGCCGGGCGGCGGTCCCGGCCCGGCACACATCCAGCAGCACCAACGTCGTCGGCCGAGCCGGGTCCTCATCGGCCTGCAGGCGTCGGACTCCTGCTCACCGCCAGCGAACGAGCCGATCAACGCGCACGACGCCCGCCGCACCCGGTCACTCAATCCCGCAGCTCCCCAGCACCCGGCCGCTCGTGCTGGCAGGCTGGCCACCGACGGCACCCGCCCACACCCGAACAAGCCAACCTGGCCGGCCTCGGACGCACCACCGGGCAGCCACGGGGACGGCACCAGGAGCGGGGCGCGGGGGCGGCGCGGGCCGGTACGGCGCCGACGAAGGACGCAGGATGATCCTGACCATTGGGGGAGCGTTGCCATGACCACCAGCTCCGGGCCCGGTGCGGCTGCCGTCGCGGCCTGAGAGTCACAATTCTTGGACCGATTACTGCCGTCCGGTGTCATTGCCCGGCCGTCGGCCTCGCCGCCGCAAGTCTCTGAACATGCCACGCGGCCGGTGCCGCGCGCCGGTGGAATGCGGCGGGCCGGTACGCGCTGGACCGCGCGGCCGAGCACGCGGCCGCCGCCGGACGCGTGGACCGATAACGCCCGCCGAGCTTTGCCACGTGCTCCGGGAGCAGGGCCATCGCGGTAGCGTCCGCACCATCCGCCGCTACGTTGCGCCGCTGCAGGCGGGGCTTCATGCTCCTGAACTGCCGTCCAAACCGCCGTCCGTCCACGATGTTCGACGCTGGATCACCAGCGGCCCCGATCACCTCACCGACACCGACAAAGCTCGAAGGACGCGTCGGCGAACACGCTGGGGTATCGCCGGAGTTGACCCGTCAGCGCGTCCCATCAGCAGTCCGCTGGACGTGACCTCCAGGGCACCGCTCGGGATCGGATCGACCCGGGCGGTGCCCAAGGTGTGGTGTACTGCCGGACTCGCTCGCGCTTATGAGCAGTCCTGACCGTCGTTGATGCAGTCGGTGGCGCGGCGCATGAGACCGTCGGGCATCACGTTGACGAAGTCTCCGTGATCGGTGATCGGGCTGTGCTTCTCCTTGGGGAAGCTGTCCAGCGCGAAAAGCCGGTTCTGCGGTATCTCGTAGGTGAGCACGAACACCAGGTGCGGTATCGGCTTGAAGTCGTCGTCGCATTCGCCGTCGCGCTTCGGGAAGACGACGTGGGAACGGTGGTCGGCGCTGTCGGTGTTCTCACCGTCCCAGCAGCTCGGGAAGTCCAGGACGCGGGCCACCCTGCTGCCGGGCGGGCAGAGCGGATACTTGTCGGTCCTTCGGTCGCCGAATCCGGTGCACGTCCATTGGGCCCGCGCCTTGTCGCCACCGTCCGACTTCGCTTTGGCGTCCCCGGTGATCATTCGCAGGAAGCGCGGCATCTCCCGGATCCTGTCCCGTGCGTTCCCGGAGAACCGCAGGGTCACCGAGGACGGTGTGAGCGGCTTTCCGACGTTGCCGTCCTTCTTGCTCTGCCGTGCTTGCGGGGTGTCGTCCCGTTCGCCTCGCAAGCGCAGAACCGGCCAATAGTAGGTCGACTTGTCCCCGCTGCGGCACGTGGTGTCCGCCTTCTCAAGGCTCTCGTCGTCGGAGTCGCCGTCCGTGGACTCATTGCCGACGTAGTCGTGGAGATGCTGCGCACCGTTCCGCACGCCGGGCGCGGCGATGACATTGTCGGAGTTATAGTGCTCGTTCTCGTTCCTGCCGCACCGCGAGATGAACGTCCCTTTCGAGCCGCCGTCGCGGAACCTCGGCCGCCGGAAGTCCGGGCGGACGTCCCGGATGTCGACGAAGTCGTTCCGGTCCGGGCCGAGGTCGTCACGCCCGTCGCCGCGCTCACCCTCGTCGCGGTCCCGCTTCTCCTGGTCGTCGGGCTCGCCTCGATGGCCGCCGTCCCGATCGTCATGATCGTGGACGCCGACGACCGCGGCATCGAGGGCCGGGCCCCGCGCCCATGCGGAACCGTGCCCTGCCGCAACGGTGGCGACCGCCACCGCGGGCAGGATCACCGTGAGACGGTTGATTCGCATTCTGGTTCTCCTGAATTCGATGTGGCCGATACTCGGGCTCCGTCAGTGGTGCGCGTCACCCATTTTCAGTTCGCCGCCCACCTTCTCCTTGAGGGGGCCCAGCGACTGCGGCGTTCCCACCACGACGAAACGTGAGCCGATCAGATAGGCGCCGCCCCATTTCGTGGCCTCGGTCAGCCAGGCGTCCCTGTTCTGATCCGTTCCGAAGGTCACCATCGTGTAGCGGCCCTGTGGTGTTCTGCAGGTCCCCTGGCGCAGGTCCCTGACATTGCGCTTTCCCGTGATCTGCGCACAGCCGATCTTGGAGGCCAGTGCGCCGAGATCGGCGGGGGCGCCCGCGGGAGGACCCGCGGGCGGGTCCGAACGGCCGTCAGAAGAACAGCCCACGGCCAGACCGAAGACCAATGCGGCGACGGAGTACTGCCTTATGCGTCGAAAAATTCTCCCGGGCCCTTCGCGGGTCATCGGGCGCCTCCCCTTGTCCGGAAACAAGCGACTCGCCCAGAGCTACGACCGGCAAGGGGGTCGAGTTCACGCCTTTCTCGGCAATTTCCGTGAGGCCGGCACGGGACAGAAGGTCAGACGCGAATGCTCAGGAGGTCTCCGATGCCGTCGGCTCGGACGCCAGCCCCTCGGGTCGGCCCCGTCGCGGCGGGTCGTCCCGATGACGACTCCGCCCGCGAGGGACTGCGGTGGCGACGGCGAGCAGGATTCCGGGGCGCCGGACGCCGCGTCCGGTCCCGTCGCGGAGGTCCACTAGTTCGCCGGCGCACCGCCCGGACGTGGCGAGGTGGTCTTCGAGCGCCCTCGCGTCGTCGGGAGCGAGCCTTAGCGCATGTGCCCCGGCATCGGTGTGTTCGACCTCGGCAGTAACGCCGTCACTCCCTTTCCACCGAGGCGGTCCGCAGCGCGTGGCAGACCCGTGACTTCACCGTTTCGACGGATCGCGAGCTATTCAGCGGCCTCGTTCACGGTGCGCCCGCTCAGCACCGTCTCGTTCAGGATCTGGCGGTGAGCCGCCGACGGCGTGCGGACGGCCTCTACGACCGTGACGGTGCCCACGCGAGTCTCCCACCCGTCGAGCGCGCCGCTCGTCGGCGTGAACCGTCCGTGACGACACGACGCCGAAGGCCGCTCTGCCAGGCCCTCGAAATCAGCCGCAGCTCAGCTAGGCGCAGGCGGTGTCCAGCGGGTCCGGCTGGTTCCTGTTCGTGCGGGCTTGCGCCCTCCGGACCGGCGATGACGGCCGTCCAGGGCCCTCGCTCTTGCTGAGCGCCTGCGCGGCCAACTGGCGGATGCGCCTCACATCGGGGCGGAACACCTGGACGCGCGGCGGCACGAACTGCAGGCTGCGAACCTCGGCGCCCCGCTTCACCTTCCCGGACAGCTCGACCAGCGCGGGCAGCAGCCTGGCGGGGATGTCGGTGGTGATGGTCTTCTTCGTCGCGTCGGCCAGCCGCCCGACGTTGGTGAGCACGCGCCGCGGGTCGGCCTGGTCGGCGAGCGCCTTCATCAGGCACTTCTGCCGTCCCATCCGGGCGAAGTCGCTGCTGCCCTGGCGGGCCCGCGCATACCAGAGGGCCTGGGTGCCGTCCAGTTCCCGGGTCCCGGCCCGGATGACGCCGGACGGTCTGCTGCCGTCGGACGGGCCGCCGAAGGGGATGTCCCGCTGGACGCGCAGCCGCACTCCGCCGACGGCGTCGACGATGTCGCGGAAGCCGAACAGGTTGACCAGGACGTAGAAGTCGACGGGCTGACCGAGCAGGAACGAGATCTGTTCCCGCATGAGCCGCGGGCCGCGCCGCCCGGCCGGGACGCCTGGCACGAGCGACGGATCGTTCTCCGCGGCCTGGTACATCTCGTTCAGCAGGCCCTCGGCGCCGGGCGCCGTACCGGTGAAACCGTCCGGCCAGCGCGGCCGCAGCCGCGGCGGGACGGCGAAGCGCTGCAGGTTGCGGGGGAGGCCGAGCAGCACGGTGTCGCCGGTCGCGGTGTCGATGCTCGCCACGGTCATGCTGTCGGGACGGATGCCCTGGCGGTTGGCCGCGCCGTCCCCGCCCATCAGCAGGATGTTGACGCGCGGCTTGTTCAGCTCCGCCCCGGCCAGGGCCGGATCATCCTGGAAGATGCCGGAGATGGTGCCGCGCAGCGCGTAGGCGTCGCGGGCCGCCAGGCCGAGCGGCGCGCAGACTGCGGCGACGAGGATCGCCACGGCCATCGCCGCCGCGGCCTGCCCGCCCGCGCTGATCCGCCGTGGCCGTACGACCTGGTAGGACCGGACGACCACCGCCGCCCAGGTCAGGGCGAGCACGACAATGGCGGCGATGACGCCGTCCAGTTGTTGCGGCCGCACCGCGACGCGCTCCACATCCTCGCGGAAGCCCAGCGCCAGCGTGGCCGCGCCGCCGATCAGCGCGGCGAACAAGGTCATCAGCGCCGCCCCCGTGCCGCGGCGCCCGGCCGAGAGGTGGGCGACGCCCCACACCATCGTGGAGGCCACGGTCAACCCGAGCGCCCGCCCGAGACCGTTCCGGGGCCGCGGTTCCGTCCAGTACGGCGGCGTGCGATACGTCATCTGTACGCTCCCCGGGTCCCGAAATCGCCTTATGAATTAGTACGTTCTCGTCCCCGACACGAGTTCAACGGCGGGAGCCCCAGGTCGGCCAATCTCGGCCGCCGATCCGTGAGGACCCCGCCCAATTGCCGTCGGCCCGGCGCCGCCATTACGCTTCTCGTCGGACGATCTTGCCGTCGGCGCCGACGACGAACCATTCACCGTCGACGCCTTGACCGTCGAGATCGCCCGGCTTCCCGTCGCCCGCGTAGTAGTAGAGCGGCCAATCACCGTAGGTGGCCTGGAAAGTGCCCTCCGAGCGCTGAGAATGCTTCACCAGCGACCGGTTCACTCCCTGACCGGGCGTGACCTTCGTCTTGCTCGCGAACGCGGGCCAGGTGGCGATGCACTCGTTCTCGCAGGCGCTGCTCCCCGCCTTGTCCCTGGTGAAGGCGTACAGGGTCCGTCCGGCCTGGTCGGTGATGATCGGCCCGAGATCGGACTGGCTGACCTTGATGCCGGCGTGCTCGCCGGACGCCTTTCCCGTCCGGCCCTCGCTGGAACCGCCGCATCCGGCGAGCCCGATGACGGCGACCGCCGCGCCGAGCAGAGCAAAACGTGCGCGCATGGCAATGCTCCCAATGCTTGGGGGGTGAGTTACATGTACTCCCTGCTACACGTGGAGTTCGGCGGAGCGGGTTCAATTCGATTCATCGAATTTTCTCTTGAACCCGCCCTCAAGATCTCGTCGTACACCGGGGCGCTTACCGCTCAGACTCACGTCCACTCACTTCAAAGGATCACCAATGCGCAAGAACCTCATCTCATTGCCGGTCACGGCGGTCACTGCGGTCACAGCGGTCACGCTGGGGCTGCCGGCGGCGGTCCCCGCGTATGCGGACGGCCACCCGACGCCCGGCTCCGCCACCCCGGCAGCGGGGCAGGAGCACGGGCACGATCACGGTGCGCCCGCACCTGCCGGCTCGTCGTCGGGTGCCCCGAGCCCGGCTGCGGGCGCCTCACAACAGCCTGCTCCGCCCCAGACCGGGCAGCAGGGCGAGCCGGCTCCGCAAGGCCGGGTCGCGACGAACAAGGCGCGCAACAAGCCGGTGTTCCTGGTGGCCAGGCTTTCGGGCGCCAACGAGGTGCCGGCCTCCGCGGGCGATGCGGACGGGAGCGGCACCGCCCTGGTCCGCGTCCAGGGCGACCGGGTGACCTTCGCCCTGGACTGGAACGGCATCACCGCCCCGACGCTCGGGCACATCCACCGTGGCCCGGCCGGTGTCAACGGCGATGTCGCGGTGCCGCTGTTCGCCAGCGCGATGCCGGCGACCGTGACCTCGGCCGCGGGCGCCGTCACCGTCACGGATCCCGCGACCGCCGACGGTCTGCGCGCCAACCCGGGCAACTGGTATGTGAACCTGCACACCAAGGAGAACCCGAAGGGCGCCGTCCGCGCCCAGCTCGCGCCGCTCGGCGGCAGGCGCGACGTGCTGAGGCTGCTCAAGACCGGCGGCAGGCGCGCGTTCCTGTCCGGTGACCAGGAGGTCCCGGTGAAGGACGGCCCCGCCGTCGGCGACCCGGACGGCAGGGCGGTCGCCTTCGTCCGGCCCGCGGGCACCGGCTCGGTCCGGTTCGCCTTGGCCTGGGTCGGCGTCACGCCCAGCCTCGCGCACGTCCACCGTGGCAGGTTCGGCGTCAACGGCCCGGTCACCGTCAACATGGTCACCACCCCCGTGCCCAGCACGATCTTCGCGGTGGCGGGCACCGCGACCGGCGTCGATCCGGGCGTCGTCCAGGGCATCCGCGCCAACCCGCGCAACTGGTACGCCAACATCCACAGCACCGAGTTCCCGGGTGGCGCCGTTCGCGGCCAGCTCAACGGCTGACCTTCCGACCGGAAGAGGCCGGGGCGTGGAGGGTGACTCCACGCCCCGGCCTCTTCCTGTGTCCGGGAGGCCGACTCGTCCGGACGGCCGTCGGTTGAGCTCAGCTTCCGCCCTTTCGCCCGGACCCCGCCGCGGCGGGACCCGCGGCCGCGGCTCGGGCCAAGGGCGGGCCCGACGGCAGCAGGTCGAGGACGGCCGCCGGGACGGGCACCGGCTCGACGCCCGCGTAACCGAGCGCGGAGAGGTCGTCGTCGCCGGGTACCGGGTACTTCACCCCGAGATCGGTGATCAGGTAGCGGACGCCGATGCCGCTGCCCGGGGCCGGGAGCGACCGCACGAGCGCGCCGGTGCCCGATCTGACCAGGACGGTGTGCGCCGTCCTCGGGTCGGGATCGGTGACCGGTATGCCCCCGGCGGGGATTCCCGACGCGGGCACGACGACCTGGACACTCGCGCCCCGGGCCGAGTCCACGAGAACCGAAGTGCAGATGGGCCGGTCGTTCCCGCCCGCCTGCCGGACGCGCGGCGGCGTGGCGGGCAGGCCGCCGGTGAAGGCGGGGGCGTCGGACAGGTGCTGTGCCGCGGCGGCGGACTGCACGGGGACGGCCCCGGCCGTGCGGCCTCCGTAAGCGGCGGCCGTGCCCGGATCGCCGAGCACCAGGCCGGCGACGGTGACGCTGACCTGGCGGAGCCCGTCGGCGAACAGGACGAAGTACTGCCTGACCGTGCCGGGGTTCTCGGTGGTGAAGACCTGGCCGATGCGGGTCGGGCGATCGCCGATGGCGGGCCCGGCCCCGCCGCGGCCGGGGACCCGGGGCGGCGCGACGTCGCCTCCCGCGGGCAGCATGTTGATCCACTGGTCCGCGACGGGGTACGGGACGACGCCCCGGTAGCCGAGGGAGAACGGCCCGGCGGCGGTGGTGAACCGGTGCCTGCGGCCCTGCCACAGCAGATACGTCTGGCCGGCGGACGTGCGGACGAGCATGCCCTCGTCCGCGCCGGCGGCCGACTTCGGTGCGGCCACGTTCATCGTCACGACCACCTGGTCGCTGGTCCGGCCCGCGGAGCCGGTCCGCGCCGTGGTGCAGACCATCCAGTCCCGTCCCCCCAGCGAGGAGGATCCGGGGAGCGCGTCGGGCGCGCCCGGGATGCCCACGGGGAAGCCGCGCGGGGTGTTCTTGAGCGTGTTCTCGTGCACGGAGGCGAGCTTGGCCTCCCGTCCGGCGATCAGCCGGCCGGAGGCGAGGTTCGCCACCGGGTGCAGGCGGCCGCCGAGGAAGACGTAGCGCGCCCCGCTCTCCTTCACCGAGACCAGCGCGCCCTCGGCCCGCCAGTCGCTGGACCCGCCCGGCCTGATCAGCCCGTAGACGCCGAAGCCCGCGACGAGCAGCGTGCCGATCACCGCGCCGATGACGGCGCCGGTGGTGACGCGCTTCATCGGCGGATCGGGGGCGTCGGGGTCGCCGCTGACGATCGCCGCGTTGAGACGCCCCACCGCGCACATGTGGGACTGGACCTGATCCCGCTTGTTCTGCACGGCCGTCAGTCCCCGAAGGCCCGCGCCCAGCCGTAGCTGTGCAGGACGGCGAGCGTGAGCACGGGCAGGGCGATGGAGACGGCGGACTCGGCGAGGTCGGCGGCGCGTCCCCAGTAGGGCAGCAGCCGCTTGCCCGGCATCCGCTCGGCTCCGACGAGGAACAGGCCGGTGAGCGCGACGAGGAGCGCCAGGACCGCGCCGGTGGCCGCCGGCCGGTCCTTGACCCAGTGCACGACGTACAGCCCGAGCCCGTAACAGGCGGGCAGGATCACCGTGAGCCGCGTCCACGCGCCGGACATGACCGTGCGCGACCTGCTGGGGCACTACGCGCGGCCGCCGGCGGACGAGCCGCACGGCAACGGCCGGTACTGCCGTCAGGTGCTGGACGGGATGGTCGCCCGGCACGCCCTGAGCGTCTTCCGGTGGGCCTGTCGTTGTCGGCTGATGTCGCGTACCGCAACGATCGTCTCAAGCCTTACCGGGCACGGGTCCGCTGGGTTGATCCGGTGGACAAGCGGCGCCGCTCGATCTCCGAAGCGGCCCCTGACCAGGGCACGGCGCAAGAGTGGATCGATGAGGTGATGGCGGCTGCGGCGGCGGGCGTGGATCCGGCCACCTTCACGATGTCGCTCGCCGAGTACGGCAAGTGCGTGATGCCGCTGGCCATGCGGGGACTGGAGGCCAAGAGCCTTGATCCCTACCTGGCCGGATGGCGGCTGCGGGTGCTCCCGTCGCTGGGTCATCTGCCCGTGCGGCGGATCACCAATGGCGTCGTGGATCGGACCGTGTTCGGCTGGATCGATGAGGGACACGGCCGCTCGACAGTGAAGAACAGTCTCGCTGCGCTGGTGCGGGTGATGGAACAGGCCGTCCGTGATGGGCTGATCGGCCGTAACCCGGCCCGGATTACCGGTTGGCAGCGTCAGTACCGGCAAGCGTTCGATGAGCTGGACGACCCGCGGGCGCTGGCGCTGCCGGACTGGACGGCGCTGGTCAAGCTCGCCGATGCGCTCGTGGCCCGTTCGGCCGGCCGATTCTCGGGCTGGGGTGAGGCGGTCGTCTTCGCCGCGTGCACGGCTGCCCGGATCGGTGAGGTGTCGGGTGTGCGGGTCCGCGACATCGACCCGGACACCTGGGTGTGGACGCTGCGCCGTCAGACCACGCCGAGTCCCGGCGGCCTCATCGACAAGGCCACCAAGGGACGGCGCGCCCGTCGGGTGCCGCTGATCGAAGAGGTGCGTCCGCTGGTGGCCCGGCGGCTGGGCAAGCTTCAAGGCCAGCCTGATGCCCGGCTGTTCACCGGGCCGCGCGGCGGCCGTCTGACCACTGCCGTTCTGCGGGATGCCACGCACTGGGATGAGGTCGTGACCGCGCTCGGCTTTGAGAAGCTGCGGCGCCATGACCTGCGGCATACAGGTCTGACCTGGATGGCGGACGCGGGCGTCCCGGTGCATGTGCTGAGGCTGATCGCGGGGCATGGCTCGCTCACGACGACGCAGCGGTACCTGCATCCGGACTTGGACGCGATTGTCGGGGCCGGTGCGGCGCTGAGCGCGCATCTCGCTAAATGATCGTGGTCCCCAAGCGGTCCCCAACAAAGATCCGCACTGCCCGGTCAGGCGAAAGGTGCGTGTCCATGCGAAAGCCCTGCGACCTCGGCAAACGCCGTGATCAGCAGGGCTTTTCGTGCTGTCGGGACGGCGGGATTTGAACCCACGACCCCTTGACCCCCAGTGAGGACGGACAGGACCGAGCACTTGCAATGATCAAGATTGCCCCAGGCCGGGCCGCTGGTACCACCCAGTCTGGCCCGGCCTGCCCTCATCTGAGCGGCGAGATCGTCCCACAGATCTCCCATGGGCAGGTCAGCTGCTGTGATCGCGACAGTCCCCTCTTCTTGTAAATCCGCATATTGACTTCACTGGCATGGTCGCCACTGCCGATTGGTCGCGGAGTTGGATAGTCACGAAGAGCGGATAACCGGGGCCCCGCATTCGCGACACCCGCCCTAAGAGGGTGATCTCCGTCGTGCAGCGGGTTTGGTGCCGTACATTTTGTTGGAGTTTTCACAGTTTGACGGCATCCACTGTGCGATCTCGCGTCGTGTTACGAGTGGTGGGGTGGTGCCGTCACTGTGCCAATCCGGGACGCTCGTAGGAGGCCCTCTGGTCAGCCTCCGGTGCGCTCTCGAGCTCGCGTCCTGCTGCCCGTACATGAGGCGGCTTCGGACGTGATGATGGAGACGTCGGGAGGGGCCTAAGTCTTGCGAAACCCCGGACCATCTTACGAATCTGCCGGGCGGACATCGGCCTGGACGGTCACGGCGAACAGGCCGCCGGTCGGCCTTCACCCGGTCGGTGCGGATGAGCGTCCCATCCAGCACCAGCAGGTGCAGCCCGTCCCAGACCGCCCGGCGCAGAGCGGCCGTGAGCTTCGGCGAGCGGGACGACAGCAGCGCGACGACCTCTTCCACATAACGCCAGGCGGTCGGAGCCGACACCTCGAAACCCGCCCCGAGCTGTGCGAACGTCTCGCCTTTACGTAGATGGACCAGCACCAGCAGGGCCTGCTGGTCGGTGCAAGGAGCCGCCAGGCCGAACCGATCGCCTTGCGATGCCGGCGGATCAACCCGGCCACGTAGTTCAGCGTTGAACGCGACAAATCGACGGCAGCACGATAGAACAGCACCGAAGCTCCTGGTCCAGACGGGTATTGGTTATGGTGATCAACCCATCTACCAGGGGCTTCTCATCTTCTGAGGCGGAACGACCAACCCGCAGCCGGCTGTGATCAGCCGACTCGAACCAGGAATGAAAAAGGCTCGATGTACTGCGCCTAAGATTCGTTGTGTGAGTCTATGCTGGGTAGATGGCGAGGACCGGCAGACCGAAGGCTCCGGTGATGGTGAGTGAGGCGGATCGGGCGGGGTTGCAGCGCACATGATGCGGTGGTTGATTGCGACTGGTGCGGGAATAGTCTCGGTAGGTGTTGTATGGATCTGGTGTGACTTGTGGGTTGGTTTAGATGTGCAAACTTCGGCAACTGTTGCCGCCTTGGTACTGCCAATTGTGGGAGCACCACTGGCTGCGTGGGCCGGACACGCGGCATCCAATGGCTCGGCAAGTGAAAGCTCCTCTAGAGAGGAGCGGCCTGAGCTGATGCCAGCATGGAATTTGCCGCCACGTAGCCGGATATTCGTTGGTAGGAGTGGTCAGCTCAAGATGCTAAAAGGTGGACGTCGCAAACGAGGCCAAGCTGTCGTCCAGGTGCTTTATGGTGCTGGGGGTATCGGAAAGACTTCACTTGTAGTCGAGTATGCGTACCGTTTTGCTGATCGATACAGTATTGTTTGGTGGATTGATGCTGAGCAGGCCGAATCGATCCCCGGCCAGATTGCAGCCCTCGGTGTCGCAGCGGGTTGGGTTATGCCAAATGCGGACATCCCATCAGCGGCGCAGCAGACCATTCGTCGACTGCGAGTGATAAGCGGCTGGCTCATAATCTTCGACAACGCTGAGACGCCGTTGACGGTAAATAGATGGTTACCTCAAGGATCAGGCCATACTCTTGTTACCTCACGAAGTCCCAATTGGGAAATGGTCGGTACTTCAGTACCGCTGAGTGTATTCTCGCGTACCGAATCGGTGGAATTGATAAAGCGTCTTGTGTCCGTATCGGAAGATGAGGCGGACCGAGTTGCAAATATACTCGGAGATCTTCCCCTGGCCATTACTCAGGCGTCTTTCGTTATGAGCGAAACGGGTATGAGCGCAGCGGAGTATCTTTCCGAGCTGACGACAGATGGTCGTGAGTTGTTGAGCGATGGGCAACCTCCGAATTATCATGCCTCACTTGCCCAGGTGGTGACGAGTTCATTGGGCCGGCTTGATGCGGAAGATCGTGCGGCAGTCCAAGTACTGGAGATCTGCTCGATGTTGGCGGCTGAACCTATCCCAATTGATATCTTCGCATGTGGCACTGACGGGACGTTCTGTGAACCTCTATCACAGACAGTGCGGTCGACGCTGGCGCTACGTCGTTCGCTGGGGCGTATTGCGCGATATGGGTTGGCTAGAGTTGATCAATCTAATATTCAACTGCACCGGCTTGTACAGCTTATTATAGCCGAGAAGATCGATCGTACCTCGCTTCGACGTGTTCGTAAATGTGCTGATAGGGCGCTCGCAAGCGCCTGCCCTGACGACAGCAGAGACACTGCATCGTGGGAACGGTGGGAGCACCTGCTCCCACATTTGCTCGCGACGGATCTTGCTGGAACCAGTTCACCTGCTCTGCGATCCGCTGCATGCAGATTCGTTTGGTATCAGCTGGAACGTGGCGAGTTGGAGCGAGGCGAAGAATTGGCACGATCTCTCCACTATCAGTGGCGTGTTACGCTTGGGCCTGACGACCCGCAAAACCTCGACGCTGCTCATGCGCTCGTGAGTGCCTTTATACGTCAGAGACGCTACGCAGAAATTCAGTCACTAGTTACAGAAGTATTTGAGCGGCGATGCAATGTGCTTGGAATAGATCATCAAGACACTCTGAATTCTGCGGATCATCTTGCCTCCATCATGAGGGAACTAGGAGAGCTGGAAGTTGCTCGGGCCCTGCACGAAGAAACGTTGACTCGAAAGAAGCAAGTTCTTGGTGAGAATCATCGCGACACCATGGGAACGGCACATAATCTAGCTTTGGATCTAAGGCGACTTGGATTATTTGAGGATGCGTTGACACTCAATGAAGAAACGTTATCGGGTCGACGTGAAGCCCTCGGGGACAATCATCCTCATACTCTTTTGTCTGCCCATGACGTAGCGGTCGATCTTCGCGCACTTGGCCATCTAGATCAAGCGTTGGCATTGTGTCAGGACACTGTGGTTCGAAGGAAGCTCCTGCTTGGCGAGGAGCATCATGCAACACTTGACTCGGTTCGACTCGCTGCGGATCTATGGAATCAAGTCAGACGCGGTGGGAATAGGCGCTAAAGCTGGAAACGCTGACCGTGACATCTGGCCGACCCATAAGTTCCTTCTTGAGTCGGTCCATTATATGCCTTACTAGCAGTTTTATATCTTCGCAATAGACGCTTACACGGTTGAATCCCTGAGCCTTTGAATACCTGTGCGCCACCAGTCCGCCGCCGCATACGCTGAAGATCGGGCAGGCAAGGCATTCATTAGCCGCTGAAACCGCTTTGCTGCTTGTAGCGGCAATTAGAGGCATACTCTCAACCTCTCGAATCTCGTGATGCCAGACATCCATGCCGGTTGATGTGACCCCCTCGTAGGCCGATTTGAGAACATCAGAAGCGTGGTACGTTCCATCTGGCTCCACTGCAATTGTTTTTTGACTCTCTGCACCAAACGACTCATAGCCAAACTTCCCGCCCAGCAGCAATCGCATAATCACTGTAAAGGTCCGGACCTCAAGCTGATTTGACCTGTCCATCCACAAATTGAAAAGTTGGATCATCCATCGACCAAGCGCACCATTGCGGTATTCCTTCGGCAAAGTGTCGTGATTAAAATTTGGGAAGAGGAAGTCGACCTGTGCTGCGCCAAGTTCGATGAAGTAGTCTAACTGGACTATCGGGGGCACGCTGATATCAGCGTACGATAGGAATCCGCCGAGAAGAGGCCGACTATTTGTGGCCTCACGAAGCCTAGACAGTCCGTCGAGGACAGCTCCTGAGGTGCCGATTCCGTGCTTGTCGACGCGATGCTCATCATTGACTTTAGGGGGCCCATCGAGGCTAATTCCAATGTGGACTTTACGAGACTTAAGTTTCTGAACAGCCTCCATGGAGAGTAGTGTACCGTTTGTCTGTACGCCCAGATGAGTTTCACACCCTACCGTGTCTAGTCCGTGGCTGATGGTAGTGAAGAAGTGCGCGAGACGCTCCGGGCCTATAAGAAGAGGCTCGCCACCATGCGCTACGACTATCAATGCTGAAAGTGACCGATATTGCGCGTACTCGGCGAGGCGCTTAGCAATCGCCTCGATTGTAGTCGTATCAATGACTTGTGGTTGCCGGCGCCAACTCTGATCCGCCATTTCATAAATGTAACAATAAGTGCAGGCGAGATTGCAGCGACTTGCAACCTTGATCACTGCCGTTCGGACCGGGTGATTTTGATCAAATTCTGATCGAGAAGGAATATTCATGAATAGCATCTCCGCGATTTCAATTAGATTATCGCATCATATTTGAAGGGAGTCTAGTCTTCTTTTGCCGAGTCGTCGACGACAATATAGCTACTGAATGGGTTGGAGGGTGGTTCTGTGCCCGCCTCGTTTTGGAGAAATTTAAGAATCTCTAGGATCTTTGGATTTAATTCGTCTAGGTTAGGCTCATCACTGCGCCGTCGAGCTGGATCCACGTGTGTCATCCCTATTCCCTGGTGGCTATGCAGCTAGGCTTGGTTCTGTTGACTGTAACTCCGATGCCCGCTCTATAGCTAGTGTCGGGTGTGACCAGCTTCCCTCAGAGCTGTCCCGTAACGGTGGGGAATCTTGATCGATGATCTCGATGCGGGGCAGGCGGTCAGTGAGGATGACATGGTGTGGGTGCCGGTGTTCACCGGGTTGTCGGTGCGGCAGTTCCGCAGGCTGGTGTGCATCGTGGCGGCTCGGGGCGGTGAGTAATGCGGGACCGGCCGAAGGTGGGACCTGCCGTTGGCGGATCGGGTGCTGCTGATGGCGGTGTATTACCGCGCCAACCTCACGCTGCGGCAGGTGGCGCTGTTGTTCGGGGTGTCGAAGTCGGCTGCCCACCGCATCGTGGATCACCTGGCGCCGTTGCTCACGCTCGCGTCGGTCAGCCAGCGGCACGGGCCCGACACAGTGCTGATCGTGGACGGCACGCTGGTGCCCACCCATGATCGGAGCGTGTCGGCGTCGTCGAAGAACTACCGTTGCTCGGTGAACATGCAGGTCGTCATCGATGCCGACCCGACACCCGCTTGGTCGTCGCGGTCGGCCGGCCCGTTCCTGGCGACCACAACGATTGCACTGCGTTCCGGGACAGCGGTGTGGACAAGCCCTGCCAAGGTGCGCATGTGATGGCCGACGGCGGCTACCAGGGCAACCCGGGCGTGATCATGCCGTACCGTAACTGAAGCCCACCGGGTTTGGTGAAGCCCGTGATGTACCCCTGCTTTTGTGGGGTCGCGTTACTGGGATCCTCGTGTCTTCGATCATGAGGAGTGCCCCAGGTGCCCAGAAGCTGCCCCCCTGAGTTCCGTCGCAAGGTGCCGGACCTTGCCAAGGCCGGCCGCTCCGTGAGGCAGGTTGCTGCGGACTTGCAGATGCCCAGCCAGACCATCTACGTCTGGCTGCGCTAAGACCGCATCGACTCTGGCCTGGAGCCGGGGCTGACCTCGACCGACCACGCCGAGCTGGTCACCGCCCGGCGCCGGATCGCCCAGCTGGAGACCGAACTGGCCGTCACCCGCCGAGCGGCCGCCGAGCCGGTGAAGCGGCCGGTGCCCCCAAGAGACGCTTCGAAGCCATCGCGGTGATGCTCAGCGAGGGGCTGCCCATCAAGGTCTGCTGCCGCGCCCTGGGCGTCTCTGAACCCGGGTTCCACATGTGGCGCAAGCGGCCACCCTCGATGCGAGCGATCCGGCACGCCTGGCTGACCGGACAGATCCGCCGGGTGCACACCGAGTCCCGCGGCACCTACGGCGGGCAGCGCGAGCACGCCGAACTCACCCTCGGCCCTGGGCATCCAGGTCGGACACGGAACGGCGGAGATGCTGATGCGCCGCGCCGGCCTTCGTGGTCTGCCCGGTGCGCGGCGACGCCGCCCCACCCAGCAAACCCCGATCGCGGCCGACCTGGTCGATCGCCAGTTCACCCGCGATCGACCCGACCAGTTGTGGGTTACCGACATCACCAGAACACCCCACCCGCGAGGGCAAGGTCTACTGCTGCGTGGTGCTGGACGCCTTCTCCCGCAAAGTGGCCGGCTGGTCCATCGATCCGGCACAGACCGCCACGCTGGTCACCAACGCGCTCGGCATGGCCACCACAACCGTCGGCCCGAGACCGGCACCTTGATCCACTCCGATCACGGAGTGCAATTCACCTCCTGGGCCCTCACCCAGCGCGCCAAGGCGTCCGGCCTGGTGGCCTCGATGGGCTCCATCGGCGACTGCTTCGACAACGCGGTCATCGAGTCGTTCTGGGGCCGGATGCAGGTCGAACTGCTCAACCGGCAACGCCGGCGCACCCGCATCGAACTGGCCAACGCGATCTTCGAGTACCTGGAGATCTTCCACAACCGCCGAAGCCGCCACAGCGCCCTTGGGATGCTCAGCCCCATCGAGTACGAAAGACTCCACGCAGCTCAACAACTGGCATGAGATTCCAGTATCCCGACACCACGGAACTCGGGGTACATCACGGACTTCATCAACCCTGGTACGGCTCATGATGCTTCCTGCGAGGGTGGCTGCCTGTGCCAGCGGGCGACGTTCGTCCCGCGAGTTCCTGATGGTTCGGGAGTGGCTGTCAATACATCGCTATTCGGTTCACCGGGGGCCTGTCCGACGCCGGTAAGTACCCGCAACCGGCTCGACTGGCGACAGCCGCGACGTGACCCTGGCCAGAACCTACGATCCACCGCTGAGACCAGGCCGATCCCACTGGCCGAACGCGGCCTTCGCCAAACGCCTCGACGTCGAGGGGGCGTTCTTCCGCTACATCGACCTTCCGCTACATCGACGGCTGGTAGAACCTCGCATCCTCCAGCGCTCGGTGGCCTTCACGCGAACTGTAGGTCGAGGGTTCTGCAGTCATATGATCGCTCCGCCATGGGCCGCCCTTCATGGCCCGCGAACGGATGATCAGCGGCGATCTGCACCCGCTCGGACCCGGTCTGCTACGCCCGCCCTGGAGGGCGGACAAGACGCTCATCCGTTCACGTCATGATGCTTCGCCGGGTGGGGTCTCCCCAATCACTCGTACCCAGCGCTTCTTCTCCAAGTCCCAATCGTAGGTCGGTCTCGTAAAGTCGAAGTCACGCCCACCCAGCCACCTGAATTCACCGGGGTAGTCCCCAAACCCAAATTCTTTGGCGACGGTACGCCCATTGAAGTCCAATGATGCAGTCAGGTTTCCTGTGTAGAGATAACCCTTGCGTGATTCGACGCTAATTATCACGGTACCCGAATCCCGACCTTGCAGCTTGATCGAGAACGGGGGCATCACCCCCTTCTTTCCCGTGTTGTAGTCCTCGACTTTGGTTACACCTGAGACAGTATTTACGCTGATGAAGTATCCGGCGTCACCGCCAGCACCGTATTTGCATTTTATGAGGACATAGTCTTTTGGTGCCGGGAGCCTTTTGGTTACAGATGCGGTGATGCCTGTGACCGTAAGGATGTCCGGCGATCCGGCCTGTAGTGACATGGCGAAAGTCGGGATGGTGGCATACACTTTTGGCTGCCCGCCCATCCACGAGAGCCATTCGCCGCAGTGGCTTCGGATCGCGCCAGGAGAGTAGTCCGGTGGTCTGGGGATTGCGCTCGGCGGGCCGTCGAACAAGAAGGAAACCCCCCCTTGCCATATGAAATCCAGCTTTTCGACGCTCTTCGGTGCTGGCGCACAGTTCAAGTTATTGTTTGAGCCTTGGGCAACACAGTTCCCATTTTGGACGTTTTGATTGTTCTGGACAGGCGATCCTGGCTTATCATCGCCCTTCTGCCATTCATAGATGGCATAAGTTAGGATGAGCCCCACAGCGGCGAGGATTACTCCGACCGCTTGCCAATGTGGCCTGGTCCAAAATGACCCCCCATCGCTCCCAGCACCTCCGGACGTCACACCATTTCTCCCTTGTCACCGAAGAAGACTTTTTTGCAGAGAAGTACTCTGCCCTAAGAGATGTGATCAATGCCTCAACGTGACTACATCGACATCAAATTGGCCACTAGCGGACAGAAGTGCATTTGATTCCAGGGTCATCTGGGTGCCACCGGTTTCGCTGGCGGGCCGGGCGGGTGCTCGCCTGTCACAGGTGCTGCAGGTCGTGGTGTCGAAGTCGACGGCGCTGCGGCTGCTCATGCGGCTGCCACTGCCGCCGCTGCGGATCCCGCGGGTGCCCGGGGTCGATGACTTCGCCTTGAAACGCCGCCACCGCTACGCCACCATCCTCACCGACGCCCAGACCGGCGAGCGCATCGACGTTCTCCCCGGCCGCGGCGCCGACGCTCTTGAGGCGTGGCTGCGTACCCACCCCGGGGTCGAGATCGTCTGCCGGGACGGCTCAGGTGCCTACGGCGAGGCGATTGGCAGGGCGTTACCTGAGGCGGTGCAGGTCAGCGACAGGTGGCACGTGCAGAAGAACCTCTGCGACAAAACCCTCGCCGAGGTCCGCTCTCACAATTCCTGCTGGGCCACGGTCAACCCTGCCCTGCCTGCCGGTGCCCGGGAGCAGACCACCCGGGAACGCCGGCAACAGATCCACGACCTGCTGGACAAGGGCGCCGGCCTGCTGGAATGCGCACGCCGCCTCAATCTGTCCCTGAACACCGTCAAGCGCTACGCCCGCACCCGCCAGCCCGAAGCCCTGCGCCGCACTCCGCGCTACCGGCCCACCCTGGTCGATCCCTACCGCGATCACCTGCGGGAGCAGCGCGCCGCCGATCCGGCCGTCCCAGTCCTCCAGCTGTTCCACCAGATCAAGGAACTCGGTTACACCGGCAGCCTCAACCTTCTCTACCGCTACATCACCCAGGGCCGGGCCGAGGGCGACCGGCCCGTCATCACCCCACGCCGACTCACCCGGCTCCTGCTCACCCGCCCCGATAGGCGGCGCGAGGCCGACACCCGGCTCCTGCAGGAACTCACCGCTGCCTGCCCCGAGCTGGCCGAGCTCGCCCGCCTGGTCCACGGCTTCGCCGAACTCCTCACCCCCGGGACGTCGGTGACGGTCCGGCCGCACAAGCCGTGTACCCGCCCGGTCAGGACCCCGCACACCGGGCACGGCACCAGCCCATCCCGGGTGCGGGCCATGACCCGAATGCGATCGTTGTCGTCCGCGACATCCTCGATGACCAGCGCAGACAGGCCCGAAAACACCACACTCGTCAGATTGTTGATCTCCAGCACGCCCCAGGTTGGCAGGTGATCACTCACCGCCACCACCGAATACGGGACAGAGCCGGAAACCGTACAGGCCCCCTGAAATTCGTTGTAGACATCGGGCGGGGGAGCCGAGGATCTCCTCGGCGGTCTTGGTCTAGGGCGTGTTTCGAAGTAGGTGGAGCCATTCGTTGATGGCCGTGATCTCAAGGACAGCCTGGTAGCGGACGCGGAGCTTGTCGTACCTGGTGGCCACGGCCCGGTGCCGCTTGAGACGGTTGATGCCGCACTCCACAGCATGACGGGCCTGGTAGTCGGCCGGGTCGAAGGCGGGTGGACGGCCGCCGCGGCTGCCCCGCCGCGACCGGTGCCCGGCCTGATCGGCCGGAACCGGGATCGTGGCGGCGATACCGCGGCGGCGCAGGTGGTCCCGGATCGCCTGGGACGAGTACGCCTTGTCGGCCCGGACCCGGTCCGGCCGGGTCCGGGGACGGCCCGGCCCGGCGCGGGCGACCCTGATCTGGGCCATCACGGCCGGGAACTGCGGGGCGTCGTCGCGCTGCCCGGCCGTCACCACCAGCGACAACGGCATCTGGCCCTGCTCACACGCCAGATGCACCTTGGTCGACAACCCGCCGCGCGAGCGTCCCAGCGCATGATCGGCCGGCTCGGCGACCGTCCCGCCGGGCGGCTCACGCTGCAGGTCGCCGTTCCGCCGGGCTCCGGCGGCCTGCTGGTGGGCCCGCATGATCGTGGAGTCGACGCCCACCTCCCAGCCGATCAGCCCGGCGGCATCGGCCCGGGTCTGCAGGGCGACCAGGATCTGTGCCCAGGCACCGTTGCGCTGCCAGCGGCGAAACAGCCCGTAGACGGCCTGCCAGGAGCCGTAACACTCCGGAACGTCCCGCCACGGCGCGCCGGTGCGCACCCGCCAGCGGACCCCGTCGATGAGCTGCCGTCTGGTCCATCTCGACGGTCGACCCGGCCGCCTGGGAACGGGCAGCAACGGCCCCAGGACCGCCCATTGCGCGTCGGTCAGGTCGAACCGCCTCGTCACCGCTAGGGTGGCCACGCGGTCTCCGGTTTCAGGTTCTTCTTGGTCGATGAACCACCTACCGGAGACCTCGCTATGTCCGGCTCACAACACGCCGAGGTTCAACTCACTTCGAAACACGCCCTAGACGAACGGTTTGGGGTTGGTGTTCCACTGGGCCATCCAGGCGCGGACATCGGCTTCGAGGGCTTGGACGCTTTTGTGGACACCGCGTTGGGTGAGCTGGGTGGTGAGGTAGGCGAACCAGCGCTCCACCTGGTTGATCCAGGAGGACCCGGTCGGGGTGAAGTGCACGTGGAAGCGCGGGTGCTGGGCCAGCCACTGAAGGATGAGCGGTGTCTTGTGTGTGGCCAGGTTGTCGCAGACCAGGTGCACCTCCAGCCCGGCGGGGACGGCCTTGTCGATCGCGACCAGGAACTTTTTGAACTCGGTGGCGCGGTGCCGGCGGTGCAGTTCGGCGATGACGGTGCCATCGGCGATGTTGAAGGCGGCGAACAGGCTGGTGACCCCGTGCCGGGCGTAATCGTGGGTGCGCCGCTCGGGCATGCCCGGCATCATCGGCAGTACCGGTTGCGAACGGTCCAGCGCCTGCATCTGCGACTTCTCGTCCATGCACAGGATCACGGCGCGCTCGGGCGGGTGGTGGTAGAGCCCGACCACGTCCACCACCTTCTCCACGAACAGCGGGTCGGTGGAGATCTTGAAGGTGCCGGCTCGGTGTGGCTTGAGGTCGAACCGTCGCCAGATCCGCCCGATGGTGGACCTGCTCAGCCCGGTGCGTTCGGCCATCGAGGCCCTCGACCAGTGCTTGGCGCCCGCCGGGGTCTGCTCCAGGGTGAGCGTGACCACTTCCTCCACGCGATCCAGCAGGATCGAGGGCGGACGGCCCGGGCGAGGCTCGTCGACCAGACCGGCCAGGCCATGCTCGCTGAACCGGCGCCGCCATTGGGCCACCGTCGGCGGGGAGACTCCCAGCTCGGCGGCCACATGGCTGTGGAACGCGCCCGGCTCGGCGCACGCCAGCACGATCCGGCACCGCAACGCATACGCCTGCGTCGAGGTCGCCGCCCGCGCCCCACGCTCAAGCTCCACCCGCCCAGCCTCCGGTCACTGAGAACGGGGCCTTCGGCCGCCCTGCCCTCGCCATCCGCCCAGCACAGACTTATACAACGAATCTCAGGCGCAGAACACTAGGGTCGGAGGGGAACCGTGCCGTCGCCGGCCGAGCACCTCGCCGGGGCCACAGCCCGCCTTGCAGCATGAGCAGCACAATCGCCCGGTCCCGGAGAGTGCGTAGCTGCTTCAGCAGCGCGGTGCCACAAAAGCCCGAAACTCTCTTTCCGAGTAGGGCATGATGGAGAGGTGAACGAGCCAGATGGCAGTTTTGATCGCTTATTGGACGACATGGCGACGCGAGCAAACGCTGAAGAGAGGCAGCGGATCGCCTGGCAAAGGGAACGGGAGGCAGCACGGCTTCGTCGCGTCGAGGAACACTCCCAGTTCGCCCTTTGGGCTGTCCGAACCCTCCGGGACGCCGGCGTACCATCGCGACGCTCAGAGATCACCGGTCGCAAGCGCCGCCAGCAGGAAGACGCCTGGAAAATCTACAGCGTGGGCGGCAGCCCGATCGAGATCGGGGGATCGGACCTGACGACGATGCACGACTACTGGGTAACGGCCGACGGGTGCATCTTTAGTTCGACCAACGGTGAGCGCTGGAGGCCGGCGACATACATTGATACCGGTCGTGAGGTGAAGACCGAGGCGCTAGTTGCCTATATCCACAACTGCCTGACTCGATACCAACGGCGATGACCGCCTCAACTCCGCGGTGGCCGCTTCGGCGGGCAGCACCACGGTCTGCTCGGCGGCGGCCTTAACCACCTTGCCGGTCATCTTGGTCACGATCGTGGTCCGCACCTGTGGGCGGTCGAATGCTCAGTAATGCCTTCGTGCCCGGCGGCCCGCAGGTTTGCCTCGCCGAGGAACTCAGCACTGTCCTGACCGGCGCCACCACGACCAGCCACACCTGCCCGCATCCGGACACCCCCTACCCTGCTGGCACGCTCCCGCCACGCCTCCGTGCGATCCCTGGAACGGTACGCCCGCCCGAGCGTCGACGCCGTCGGCCAACACGTCGCCCGACGCGACCCAAACACCCGACGCAAGCGCTGAAAACACGATCAATGCAGGCCAGAAGCAACATCGTTGGATTCACGGCCGATGCTCAACTGACCCCTACACCGCGTTCGTGCAGGATTCGTTCTCCCTGGCGATCGTGGGCTGGCAGGTCGCCGATCACCTTGGCGCCGACCTGGCGTTGGACGCGCTGGAAATGGTGATCTGTTCGCGCGGGGATGTCAGAGACGGGCTGGTTCATTATTCCGATCGTGGCGTTCAGGGCGGATTCAAGTGGTCGTTGCAACGCCTTGCTGTCGGAGGTGTTGACAGCGGCAGCCCGGCACGATCGACCAGCAGGTGGATCTTCGACCCGCGCTTGCCGCGATCGACAGGATTCGGGTTCGTCTGAAGCCGAACTGGTCTGCGCGATCTTGGGAAGTCGCCGGTATACTTCGGCGTACACGTGGTCGGAGGCGTAGAGCAAGGCTGTTCCGTCGTCGGTCATGCGAAGCAAGCGCGACCGCCATTGTGGGCCATGCTCGACGTCGTTGCGGATGCTGCTGAGCAGGGCGCAGGTATCTACAACGCCGAGGAACCTTGGGTTCATGCTGCCATAGGGGTCGAGGTGGGCCGGGCTCGGCAACCCTGTGGACAGACTCTCCATATGATCACAGTAGCGGCCACCAGCGACAGTCTCCACGGGATTGGCGCCACGACCACTCCGGACAGCAAGAGACGTCCGCTCATGCCGCTGATCGTACGTTGACGGCTCGGCGCGACCAAAATGCACGACTGTTCCGCCGTCACCATTCACGATCGTCTGAGGGCATGTCGTCCTCGGCCAGGCTCTGGCGGATCGACGACGCCGCGTCTCGAGCGAGGGCTCGGTAGAATCCTTCCTCGGGGCTGCCTGGTATCGCTTGGTCGGCGAGTCCGTGGGCAATCTTTTGGCGTTCAATGTCTTCAGGGAATGGCTGGCCGAGGTCGGCGGAGGACTCACCTGCGGTCACTGATCTGAACAGGGCGCTCTGGATTTCTCTGAGTTGTTCTTGGCCGCAGGCGTCGGCAGCGCGGAAGCAGGAGCGTACGAAGGGCAGATCCCAAGCCAGGTCGCGGGGGGCGCCGCGGAGCATTATCGCGACGACCTCCATCCTGATGGGGTCGGGTTGGTCCAAGTATTCGGTGATGACCTGGCGGGTTTGGGCGTTGAAGGAACCGGCCACCGCGGAGAACAGTTGGGAACCGTAGTAATGCATCCGTTTTAGGTTCGGTGATGATGCCAGTCGTTCACGGACACGGCGGAGCAGGTCGGGGTAGTCGTCGTGTTCCTGGAAGTGCAGCCGGTCATGCCATCTGTCCGGCAATGGCCGGTAGTTCGCGCCGTCGTGGGACTTCGCAACTCGTGCTATCAGGAGCTCTAGCGTGGCGATCGGCTCGTCTCGGCTCCGCTGCGCGAGGAAGGCCAGGAGGTGGTAACTGTCATCGAACGAGGGGACGTCACGCAGAGTGCGGAAGATCTCGTCGCGGTGGTGCTGTTCCAGGTCGCTCCAGGCGAAGGAACCGTGAGGACCGAGAATGAGCGCGAGTTCGTCCATCATGGCGATCTTCTGACCGGAAGGTGCGCAGGTGAGCAGCTCGGCCGCAAGCTCCCGGTGCCGGCCCTCGAACGCGTGCACAGCGCCGATTGTGGCCGCCTGCACGATTCCAGTGGGATCGGGGTACTGCATCAGGGCCCGTAGCAGTGCCGTTTCTCCTTCGAGGAGACCGGATCTGCCGCGCTGTATACCGAACCCGTGAGCGATGCTCCGCGCCAGCACCAGATCACCAGCGGCGAGCATGTGCTGGCCCAAGCCGATGACGTACGGATCGGCCAGCTTCGCCAGAGCCGACACGACCGTGTGCATCAACGGGCTCAGCGGACCGTCCGGGGCGTTCGCCACGCGCTCGCATATCATGCGGCCCACAGCGGGGCGGGCGGTGATCAGGGACCACAGGAACGGGTGGGCGTTATGGCCGTCGTCGTTCAACGTCAGCCTCAAATCGCGCAGTGACCGTTCGATCAGATCGATCACCTCGTTGTCGGCCAGATCAATGATCGCCTCCACGCAGTTTGCCAGCGCCTCCTCTTTATCGTTCTGGCGATCGAGGAAGGTGCGGATCTTCTGGTCTGCGGGAGGATCGGCCGGGCCGTTGTGGAGAGCGCGGGCCACCTCGTGCTCGGGGCGTCGGGGGATCCCGCCCAGGACCTGTCGTGCTGCCAGGCGGACATCACCCGGTCCGCGCTCGGCGCTCCATTCCAGCTCCTTGCGTAGAACGACGTAGACGGCGGGAGACAGCACGACGCTGCCGAGGACCGCTCGCAGCCGCAGCAGCGTCGAGGCGAAGTGTCTGTACCACGGCGCGCGCATCTGCTCGGTCACCTCGAGGCCGTAGCCCCCCCGGGGAGGCGACAGCGCGGCCCCGATCGTCTCGACGGCGGCGACCACGCGGCGTGGCTCTGCCTCGGCCAGTTGCGCGAACGCGAGGTCAATGACCTGCTCGCGCAGTGCGACAACGGGTTCGGCATCAGGGTCGATGAGGAAGGGACGGTACGTCAGTGTGTGGCGGCTCCAGGTCTGCTCGTGGGCATCAGCCGCGAGCAGAGGATGCAGGATCGTCAAAGGTTCGTGGACGTCGGTCGTTCGTCGCGGGCGGCCCAGGATCCGCTCGATGAGGGCGGGTAGCCGTAGCTGGTAGACGGTAATGCCTCTGCGATCGAACCCCGCGATCCCCTCCAACAGGCGCATGCCGTGGTCCGGGGTCCGGTTCAGGAGCCGAGCGTCGTCGCGCGCCAACTCCCACAGCAGGAGGACAGCCTGGTCGAAGGCGTCGAGATCGTAGGCGGCCGCACGTAGGACCGGAGCCGCCGCTTGGCGGACCTCTTCGTCGGTGACGTTGACCAAGAGCCCGAACCCGGCGTCGAGTCCTGCCTTCTGAGCGGGATGCTCCATCGCCCACTCGACGAGCTCGAGAACAGGTCGTGGCTGGTAGAAGGCAACCTTGGCGAGGACACTGAGGATCCCCTGGCGCGCTGCGGCATCGCCGTGCCGGAACTCCGCGCTCAATGATTCCCACAGGGAGACGACCAGATGGCCTCTGCGCGGCGGGGACTCCTGCCAGTCGACCCGACTGGCGTTGACCAGAAGATGGACAAGCGCCTGTCCGTCGGCGACCTCGCGGACGCGTTCGAGGTATCCGGTCGGCGATGGCGTCTGCGGCATCAGGGCGGCGCGGGCCAGGATCGCGTCGCCCAGGAGGTCTGGAACGATTCGGTAGCTCTGTCCGCGGCGCAGCATGATCCCCACGTCCTCCCATGCCGTCAGATGGGGGAGCAGTTGGTCGAACGGTCTGCCCGTCAGGCGAGCAAGCGCCTCGCGGAATTCACCGTCCCCGGTTCGCACCGGCTGCAACGCGGCCACCGCGCGCAAGACCTCCTCCCGGGTGTCAGTCTGATCCGTGGGGGCTCGGGCGATCGAGTCGACCAGGGAACCGATCAGTTCCCGGCGCAGCTCATTGTCGCCTTCGAACCTGCCAGGATCTATCACCCCCTCACGGACGGCGATGCACCCGATGACGAGCAGGAACGGCGAATCCCACGCGATATGCGCCAGCCTGCGTGCCGCGAACTCTGAGGAAGCGCCGAGGATTTCGCGGGCCAGAGTCTCGGCCCCTTCGCGATCGAGGTCGGGTACGTCCAGGCGGAGGGTATCGGGTAGGTCGGCGCCGACCGCGCGCAGTTCCCGGCGGATCCGCGCCTCGCCGTCTGGCCGTGAGGTTAGCAGTACTTTGGCGCTGGGGTTGACGGCGAAGATGCCTGCGACGACCTTGCCGACTGGCACGCCGTCGTCATGGGCGTCATCGACCACCAGCAGCAGGCTCCCCGGCGGAAGTTGCTCGAATCCCTGCCGATCTACCGTCGAGTCGCGCTCCAAGAATCTGATGGCGACCTCGGTCTCCTCAAGGTCGTCGCAGAGGGCACGCACCAGCCGTGTCTTCCCGATGCCGCCCCGCCCCACCACCACCGCCACCCTCCCGGACGGGCCGCCCGTGAAGGTCTTCAGTTCCTCCACCAATGCCTGCCTGCCGACTAGGGTCCAGCGCTGACTCGAACGCTCGCTGCGGTCCAGCCGGCCGAAGTACTGCGACGGATCGAGCCAGGGGCCTGGTAGCAGGACGCCGAGAAAGCTCTCACGCAGCAACGGGAAATACCGGTCCACGATCGGCACGGACTCCGAGAGATGGAGGTCGTGCACAACATGCGACAGCTTGTTCTTGTCCCAGATCTGCCAACCTCGCATGCGTGCCTCCGTCTGCGCACCCGGCGTCGCCGTACGCGACAAGAAGATCAGGTTGAGGCCAGCCCGCTCCTTGACGCCTTCATCAGCTTTGATGACCTTGGCCGGGCCGAACTCACTTTCCCTCTTGCACTGGATCCCGACGATCAGCTTCGTACCGTCTTCCACGTGGACATCGAAGCCGCCCTGAGTGTGACCCGTCTTCCCGACCCGGTAGCAGTTCATACCGGGCCAAGATCGCCGCGCGAGCGTCAAGGAGAAGTCCTCGAACTCCTCCGCCGTGAGAGTTTCGAACGGCAACTCAGCCAGCCGTGCGCGACCGGAAAAGCCGCCCGCGCCGGCCGTCCGTGGCCAGACGCCCGAAGGAAGAGACAGCACCCGGGCGACGAGCACCTTGGTGTCATCTGGCGGCTCCGACACACCGCGTTCCCAGCTACTGACCGTCCGCTGGGCCACCCCGACATTCACCGCGAGTTCGCCCTGCGTCCAACCACGCGCTTTCCTCGCCACACGAACGGCATCACCAAAGACCGACACACTTTACCGTAGCATAGGCGATGCTACGAATTCTATCGGTACGGAATCGATTTTATGAGATCCTCGTCTGTTTTCACGGCAGGCGTTCCGACCGGTGTCGTCTACCTATCCTCGTGCCACGGCCGCTGCGACCACGCGACCGTGGCAGTTGCGGAGCACAGGGGCAGGCCGATAATCCTGTACCTATGGGCCGTCACACTGGCCAACGAGGGCGCCGAGCTGGGGAGTTCGCTACCGTCTGAGGTGGTTGTGAGAGCGTTCGCTGCTCCTCAAGACGCTCGCCGAGCCGCACGCCGAGATGGACTTCGCGTGTTATCCCTGGAGACGCTGGGCTTCCTTGCACTTGTCGATCATTATCCGCAGAGTGGAGTCGATGCCGTCGACTCACCGAGCCACCCTTCGGCTGCAGCTCATTCCCCTTCGTTGGAGCATGCCGTCCTCCGGCTCTTGTAGGCAGGGCGGCGAGAGCGCCTCGGAGGCGGATGCCAGAACGGGCAGCCAGGGCCGGGACCAGTGCCGTCCTGTGCTGTGCCGAGGGGCATCTGCCGAAGGCGCCCTCAATGACCGAGACGCGCTGGACTGCCTCCTGCTCCGACCGGCCGATCGACGTGTCCCAGAGCTGAACGCCAGGAGAGCCCATGGCGCTTCCGGCAGGCTGCTTGCCGGTTCTGTTGTCAAACGGCGGGAGGTGCCGGGGCCGCCAGCCGCACGAACCCTCCTCCGCCTTCCTCAGTCGGTTCGATCCGCCACCCCGCCGGGACCCGATGCCCCAGCCCGGCATCGGCCACCGTCGCCGCCTCCAGATCGACGCCGCGCGAGAAGGACGCATCACCCAAGGTGACAACGCTGGTGAATGCGGTTTGCGCGAAGACGGCATCCCCGCTGAAGGCTGCGCCGTCGAACATAGTGTTCTCGGTGAAGGTCGTGCCGTCGAACCAAACGTCCCCGGTGAAGGTCGTGCCGCCGAACCAGGCGTCTCTGGTAAAGGTCGCGGCGTCGAACCCAGCGCTCGCGGCGAAGGTTGCCCCGTTGAACCTGGTGTCTCCGGCGAAAGTCGCTCCGCGGAACAGCGCACTCCTGGCGAAGATCGTCCTGAAGAACAGGGCGTCCCTGATGAAGGTCGCGGCGACGAACCAGGCATTCCTGTTGAAAGTCGCGCCGTCGAACATGGCGTTCTCGGTGAAAGTCGCACGGTCGAACCGGGCATTCCCGGTGAAGGTCGTGCCGCCGAACCAGGCGTCTCTGGTGAAGGTTGCGGCGTCGAAGCCAGCGCTTCCGGCGAAGATCGCCCTGTTGAACCAGGCGTCTCCGGTGAAGGTCGCCTCGCCGAATCTGGCGTCTCCAGAGAGGGTGGCATGGGTGAGGTCGGCGGTATGCAGGTGGCAGCGTGTCAAAGCGAAGTCGATGAGGGTGGCGCCGCTCAGGTCCAGGGAGATGCCCTGCCAGTGGACATCGGCGACGGGTTGCAGGTGGGCGTGCAGGAGGCGCTGGGCGGTGAGGCGGACCTGGAGTTCCTCGTGCGGATCGAGCCCGGCGGGTGCCGGTGGGCCGTCGGCGGCGGGTCGCCGGGCGCGGGCGGCGCGGTAGCGGGCAGTGTTGCGGCGGGCCCGTTCGCGGTTCTCCTTTTCGGGATCCGGCGGGGAGGGCCGGGCAAGCGGGGTGAACGGCATCCTCAAGTACGCGCAGATGATGTTAACGATGGTCTGCCGGTGGGTGGGGTTGCCATTGGCCAGGCGTTCCAGGGTGTACAGGGCGGTGAGCCGGACCGGGGCCTTGTCCGAGCCGAGCTGTTCGGCGGAGGCGTTGTACAGCTCGGTGACCCGTCGCTCGGCGGCGTCCAGTTCACCGAGTGCGGTGGCCAGTTCCTGGTGGCGCTGGCGGCGGAAGGCCAGCATCAGCCCGGTCGCGGCGCCGGCTCCGGCGCCGGCGGCCAGGCCGGTGCGGACTGCGTCCACCCGGACCTTGGCGCGCTCGGTGCCGGCCTTGGCGTCGTCGGCGACATCCAGCAGCCACGCGGTGGTCAGCCAGATCGTCGCTGCGGCAGCTGCGGCGGCCGCCAGCATCCAGAACCCCGCCGCCAGTGGCCGGACCTGTAGCTCGCGGGCTGTCCGGCGCGCCCGCGTGTTCGTCCAGTGCCGCCGTGCCCGTGCCAGTCCGCGCCCTGTTCGTCCGCTCACGGTGGATCAGTAAACGGCCTCGGAGGGCGGCCTGCCGCCGGTTGGCCACTTTGGGCTGTTACCGGGTTCAGTTGTCGTGGGGATAGGAGGGCTTGCAGCTGGGCGTTGGCAAGGTATCTGCCGCGTGCTGGGTCGCCAGTGGTATGGGCCTCGCGGGTCAGGTGCCACAGTGCTGTGGAGGAAGCTCATCGTCACCAAAATCAAGCTACTCATGCTGCAGATGTATGGACGGCCAGGCTTCGCGCTCTCCGAAAACGCATACTCCTCGCGTGATGCAACGTCTGGGCGGAAGCCTCAACGAGTACACGAGTGCCGCTTGACCTGCAACGGACGTATTCTTCTGTAGCGCAGGCCTGTCTTGCGACTGAGTAACCCAGGCGCCCCGTGCCTGCCAGACTCCATGGCGCTACGAGCACGGACGTGAATTTCGGCAGGCGCAGCGTCCCCCCAGTCCAAGGGTGCTAGTCCTGCGAAGGACGTGCGCCAGGCAAAGCGTCAAGTATGCGGCGGACGGTTTGTGGATGGCCGGTTGAGTATCGGTCGGCCGAGTGTCTGCTCGGCGCTGGATCTCGCGGCCGACGCGCAGGCACCGCAGGCCACGAATAGCAGCACGGCGAGCAGGCCGTGGTCGGGCTTGGCTGGCCCCTGCATCCACAGAGAGACAACCGCGATGAACATCACGATCAGGACGGCGGCCTTATCCCAGCAGGAGTGAAGCGCCCCGGGTTTGCTGGAGGCTCGATTGCTTGGAGAGGATCGAGTCATGGCACGTCTGTCCCCCTATCCCCTCGAGTTGCGTAACCGCGCGGTGCGGATGGTCACCGAGGTCCGTGCGGACTACGACACCGAGACCGCCGCGTTGCGGGCGGTGGCGGTGAAGCTGGGCATCCGCTCGCCCGAAACGCTGCGGAATTGGGTCCGCCAGGCCGAGGTCGATACCGGTCAGCGGGCGGGGACCACGACCGAGGAGGCCGCCGAGATCAAGCGGCTGCGCCGAGAGAACGCCGAACTCAAGCGCGCCAACGAGATCCTCAAGGCCGCGGCGGGTTTCTTCGCGGCCGGGCTCGACCGGCCACAGCGGTTCTCATAGCGTTCATCGACGCCTTCAAGCAGGTGTTCGGAGTCGAGCCGATCTGCCGCGTGCTGCGCGAGCACGGCGCGGCGATCGCACCGTCCGCCTACTACGCTGCCCGTTCCCGCCCGCCCTGGAGCCGGGCGGTCCGGGACGAGTGGCTCAAGGCCGAGATCACCCGGGTCCACGCCGCCAGCTACGGCGTCTACGGGGCCCGTAAGGTCTGGCACCAGCTGCGCCGCGACGGGTGTCGGGTCGCCCGCTGCACGGTGGAGCGGTTGATGCGCGAGCTGGGCCTGCAGGGCGCCCGGCGCGGCCGCTGCATCCGCACCACCGTGCCCGACGACCGACACCAACGGGCCGCCGACCTGCTCGCCCGGGACTTCACCGCGTCCGCGCCGAATCGGCGATGGGTGGCCGACTTCACGCACGTGGCCACCTTCGCCGGCATCGTGTACGTGGCGTTCGTGGTCGATGTGTTCTCCCGCGCCATCGCCGGCTGGGCCGCGGCCACCACCAAACAGACCCGGCTGGTCCTGGACGCCCTCGACATGGCGCTATGGCGGCGCGACCGCACCGGCCGCCCGGTCGGACCCGGGCTGGTGCACCACAGCGACGTCGGCTCGCAACTTGGGCTCAACCGGCTGTCGCACATCGACCGCGTCACCGGCGAACCGGTCCGTCGCTACGAAACGACCGGCCTAGCGCGATGCTGCACATCCATGTCAAGAAACTCGGCAACATCCCCGACTGCAGCAGCTGGTGCTACCTCGGCCGCCTCGAGAGCGACCGCAACCGAGAGGCCACCGCCCGCCGCACGGGGCCCGCAACACCTGCTACGAGCCCAGGATCGGCACTTGCTCTGCGCCAAGATCAACGATCTTGAATGCCTGGCGTTACGGGACGGTCTTTAGCTGGGACGTGCCCGGTTGCATGGCGGGTACGAAAGGTGGAGTTATGGGCAGGCTTTCTGGTAGGGCTGACTGTCGATGTACTGATCCCATTCTTTTGAGTTGAGTGAACCGTTGATGCGGCAGATTTCGGTGATTGGGTCGGCTAGGCGTTGGGTCTTCCAGTAGCGCAGGGAAAACGGAGGGTCTGTGGCGGTATCGGTATCGGTCTCGTCTGGATCGTCGTAGCTGAGTGAGACGAGGTCGCCCGATGTGGTGAAAGTAAGCCGGGTGTCGTAGTCGGTGGGCTCATGGAGCGGGGGGCCGAGTGGGTGGCGTGTGGGGAGATCCCAGAGTTGGACTGAGCTCGCGGCGGTGATTGCGGTAGCGACTGCCAGGGTCCGCCCGTTTCGGTCGAAGGCCATGGCGGTGACGGGCACTGTGGATGTGGTGAGGGAGTTGCCGGTCTGTTTTCCGGAGGTGACATTCCAAAGCCGCACGGTTCCGTCGACCGCGGAGGAGGCGAGGGTGGCGCCGTCGGGGCTGAAGGCGAGACCGGTCAGTTGGCCTGTGTGCCCTGTTAACGCTGGCGTCCTTTCTCGGCCGGTTCGCGTGTCCCATAGGTGGATCGTGAGGTCGTAGGTGTGGTTGCCGGTGGGCAGGTCGATGCCGTTGGCGGTGGCGATCGTATGGCCGTCTGCACTGTAGGCGAGGTAGGATTTGCTGCGGCCAAGGGGCCCTGCGGTTCGCTTCCCAGTCCGTGCGTCCCAGATAGTGAGTCCGCCGCCCCAGCCAACTGTAGCGAGATGGCGACTGTCCGGAGAGAACGCCATCGCTCCGAAACGGGCAGCGTTAGGTACGGTGATCGATCCTGTCAGGGGGCGTCGAGACGGAAGATCCCATAGTTGGAAGATCGTGGACGTGGCACCAGGGGATGACCCGGTTGCGAGGGTCCGCTGGTCCGGGCTCACAGCCATCAGTTCGATGGCGTCCAGATGTGGTTGTGGAAGGGCGGCCGTTTTGACGGCGCCCTTGGGTCCGTCCCAGGTCTTCAGTTGGCCACCCTGGGTTATTGTCAGGATTGAATCGCTCGTCAGTGCTGTCATATCGGCTATCCCCGCTTCCTGGATTGCCGGTCCGACCGGGCGTCGCACCTTCGCGTTCCAGGCCCTGACGACGGTGTCGTAGGAACTGCTGACCACCGTTGATCCATCGGACGTGAACGCCAAGCCGGTGATGAACTCGCCGTGTGCCTTGATGGGATCACCCAGAGGCTGCGCGGTGGCGGTGTCCCACAAGTAAAGTTTTCCTTTCTCATCGCCCGTGGCGATTGTAGAGCCATCGGGGCTTACGGCCAGCGTGAGGGCGTTGGCGGTATTCGGCGGGAAGAAGGGGCCTGTGATGTCGTGGGTGGTGGAATCCAAGATCCAGATCCCGGCCTTGTCCCCGTGAAGTTCCGGATCGTTGATGGCTGCATCGGGCTGCCCGAGCAGGACAACGTGCTTTCCATCAGGCAAGAACGCGACTTCGCCGTTCAGCACATCCGCGGGTGAGGTGTTGAGCCGCTGGCCGGTCGCGGTGCTCCACAAGCGCACTGGGGAACCGCCCGAAGCGAAGATCCGACTGTCAGGACTGAACACCAACGTCCCCGTCCCGGCGCCTGCGGGAAGGCTGCGAACCGCGGTGCGCGAGCGGAGATCCCACAGCGTAACCTTGGCACCACCTGTGGCGAGCATTCTCCCGTCGGGACTGAAGACGACCCTTGAAGAACCGGGGATCTTGTCGGGCAGCTCCCGGCGTGTCGCCACATCCCACAGCCTGATCGTGGTGGCGGCCGCACCTAGGGTGCGCCCGTCGGGGCTGAACGCAACGTCGAAGAACGCATCGCCGCGCAATGCGATCACATGTTCGCCTGTCACTCTGTTCCAGACGCGCACGGTACCGTCAAAGCTCGCTGAAGCCACCAGGCGGCCGTCAGGGGAGACGGCCACGTCGACCACTCGCTTGGTGTGGTCCCGGCTCTCGCCGCGGAACGGTGCGGCCAGCAGCCCGTCGACGGCCGCGCGGGCCTCGTCTGTGGGGCTGACTCCCCAGGCCGTGGCCGCCAGACGCGCGGCAGTGGCAGGTTCTGCGTCTTTGAGCAGCTCGCCTCGGGCCGCCAGTGCCCGTGATGTGGCCGCCCGCTGCCCGGCCACGGCTCGATCGCGTTGTCGTCCGGACTCGTTCTGCTCCCGGAACGCCCATGCGGCCGCGCCCGCAATGATGACCAGCAGGACCGCCATGACGGCGGCGACGATCCGGTTTCGCCGGGCGATGGCGATCTGGACCTGGGCGCACGCATCCAGGAACTGGCGTTCCGCCGCCGTGGTCAGTCGGCCCGGTGCGGATGCCCACTCCAAAGCCTGCCGGAACGCGGTTCCACCGAGGACGTCTGAGGGTTGTCGGCCATGCTGCCGCCAAGCGCGTGCGGCCGACCTCAGCTGCGCATGCACATGCAGGCCCTGCAGATCGGACTTGATCCAGGTATGCATCCGCTCCCAGGCATGCGGCAGGGCGGGCCTGGCCAGAACCACCTCCCCGTCGCGCGAGGACACCAGCTGATCGAACTCCCGCAAGATCCGGTGGACGGCGCCCGGTGCTTCTTGGCCCAGCTCCAGTTCCTCTGCCGGGACCCGGCGGATAGCGATCTCATTGCGTTCGCCGATCGCGATGAAGCGCAGCAGAACTTGGTGAGCCATGGCCCGATCCTCGGGTCGAAGGCGCTCGTACGCCTGCTCAGCGATGACCTCCAGCGTCGGGTTCACCGGCTGCCAGCGGTGGAGCAACGGCTCGGCGACGGCCTTTCCCGCAGCCAGAAGCCTGGCCGGATCGGTCTCGGTTTCCCCGATCAGGTAGGAAAGCACCTCCTTGGCCAGCGGACGGTCGCGCCTGGCCACCGCGAGCGACGCCGTAACCAGCCCCCGTAGGGCCCGGGGGAGGCCTGTCAAATCAGGCGGATGGCGCGCCATCCATACATCGCCGTTGGGGGTACGCGGGACGTCGAACGCCTTGCATCCTGTGGCGGCGAAGAAGATGACCGCGCCCCAGGCGAAAACATCCGCGGCAGGCCCGCCCCGGTTTCCCTGATAGAGCTCAGGTGCGATGTAGCCGGGTGTGCCTGCGAAGGGGAACTCCGTGCCCGAATGCGTCAGCAGGATGCGTGAGACCCCGAAATCGATGACTCGCGGGCCGTCCGGTCCGAGCAAGATGTTGTCGGGCTTGAAATCGCGGTGCACCACCTGGACCCCGTGGATAGCTGTGAGCGCGGTCGCGGTTCCCACGGCGAGGTGGTAAAGATCGTCGCCCGACAGCCTGGCCCCCGGTCGATACCGGCCGCCGGCGCCGAACCCAAGTACCGCCTGAGCAAGGTTGAGGCCCTCTACGTACTCGCTGGCGATATACGGCCGGGGCCCCTTGAGATCCACATCCAGGACTCGGGCGGTACAGAACGATGGAACCCGCTTGAGCGCTCGCGCCTCACCCTCCAACCCTTTAATGTCATGGCTCTCCCCCGGGAGCAGCTTCAGCGCGACTCGCTGCCGATCCTGGCGGCGATAGGCCTCATAGACGACTCCCTGCGCACCCGACCCGAGACGCCGCTCAAGCACGTACGGACCGACGTACTCGAGCGCACTTACCCTCTCCGAAGCCCTCACGCACTCATTCCACAATGCCAGCGCCCAACGGCGGTAGGCCCGAATCCCGGGATACCCGATGAGACCTCTCCGAGCCCTCTTCCTTCCAAGGCTGCAGGGTCCGTGCGTGGCCCTGCCCGCAGCCTGAGACGCGGTGCGCTGCCCCGGGAGTACCTAATGAACGGCGGACCCGATGATCAAAAAGACGTCAGGTGACCGACACCGTCGTTGCGGATGAGCCCGGGGAGCAGCCGGTCCAACGGGGGGTCTGTCCAGTTTCCGGCTCTGTCGCACTTTCGGTGGTGGCGGAGGGTGTGGCTATCGGAGGAGGATGCGGTGGCGTAGTAGGTGGAGGCCTGTTCGGCCGTGCATCTGTCTGTTGATCAGTTTGTTCTTGGTGTTGACGCCTTGGGTGCCGCCGTTGTGGTATTCGCTGGTTAGGGCGGTGTGAACAGCGGCTTGGTCGAGTCGCAGACCGCGGGTGAACGAGTGCACGTGGGGCAGGTTCGCCTCGTCGGCGGTGGTTATCCACTCTTGTAGCCGGTCGGCGTTGTCGACGGCGGGGATCAGGAGCCGGGCGAGGCTGGGAACCAGCGCGGCGAGGTTGTTCATCTCCGGGCAGGCGCTGGTGGTCGTGGTGAGGAGTTCCCTGCTGGTCGGGTCTGAGGGCCTCGGGGCGTGTGAGTAGGAGCCGGGCGAGCCTGCGGGGTGACAGGGCGGGGCGGTCGTCCTGGACACGGCCCTGGGTGATGTAGCGGTAGAGGAGGTTCTGGCTGCCGGTGTAGCCGCGTTCGCGGATCTCGCGCAGGAGCTGCAGGACAGAAACCGCGGGGTCCGCAGCCCGGCGTTTGCGCAGGTATTCGCGGTGGGGATCGACAAGCGCGGGACGGTAGTGGGGCGCCCGCCGCACCTGCTCGGGCTTGTCGGCCCGTGCGTGGCGTTTGACGGTGTTCAGGGCCAGGTTCAGCCGCCGGGCGCATTCCAGCAGGCCAACGCCCGCATCGAGCAGGTCATGGACCTGCTGCCACCGGGCGAGGGTGGTGGTCTTTGCGCCGTCGAGGTTGCGCACCCGGGAGGCGCTGGCCCAGCAGCCGCTGTGGACCGTGACCTCCTTGCCGGCGGCTTGGGCGAGGTTGTGCCAGATGTGCCACCGGTCCCCGGCCTGCAGGGCGTCGGGCAGGGCCTGGTGCACGGCGTCGGCGTAGCCCGCGGCACCGTCCCGGCAGACGACCTGCACGCCCGGATGCTCGCGCAACCACACTGCGAGGGTGCCGGATCTGCGGTCGGGCAGGACATCGCCACGCCGGCGGGTCTCGGCGTCGATCAAAACGGTGGCGCAGGTCCTGGAGCGTCGCAGGGAGAAGTCGTCCACGCCCAGCACCCGTGGCGCCGCGACCATCGGTAACGGGATCCGCGACAGGGCTCGCAGTGCGGTGTGAGGGGAGATCGGCGCTGCCAGCGCGGCCAGTATCCGAGCGCCGGCCCGGCCGGCCAACTCCCGCACCACCACCCCGACCTGGGCGGTGAGCCTCTGCTGGGCGCTAGCTAGCTGGCGCCCAGCAGAGAGCAGCGGCATTCGCCAAGGCCCTCAAGCCGGTCTACACCGCGCCCACCGCCGAGGCCGCCGGGGACCGGTTCCTGGAGTTCGCCGAGACCTGGGGCGGATGCTACCCGGCGATCGTGCGGCTGTGGGAGAACGCCTGGGCCGAGTTCGTCCCGTTCTTGCAGTTCGACATCGAGATCAGACGGGTGGTCTGCTCCACCAACGCCATCGAGTCGGTGAACGCCCGCATCCGCCGCGCGGTCAAGGCCCGCGGGCACTTCCCCAACGAGCAGGCCGCCCTGAAGTGCGTCTACCTCGCCGTGATGAGCCTGGACCCCACCGGCAAAGGCCAGAAACGCTGGATCAGCCGCTGGAAACCCGCCCTCAACGCCTTCGACATCGCCTTCGAAGGCCGCCTGTCCATCAACCGCCGCTAGACCCACAGATCGAGTTACACCGGAAACTGGACACTCCCTCACAGAGAAGTTGGGCTTCTAGCTGTGACACCCGCTTTAGGAGTGTGCTCCGGATAGTTGGGTGTAGGTTGCGGTTCATACGTCCAGTTGTTTTTGCACTGGTCAGGGGGCCACCCGCAGCGGCCGTTGTGGTCGTTGAAGGGGGCTGGTGGGGCGTGCTGTGGGGCCGTTTGTGCGAGCAATGTGCGAGCAGAGGAGGTGCGTTTGAGCTGCTTGGCGGCCACTCGGGTTACCAGAACGGGCGGCGGGTGTGCGGCCTTTCGGCCACTGTTCAGTCGCCAACTCCGGGGAGGTGTTGGGATGCTGCTAATAGGCATGTCACGGGCCGCGCGCCGGTGAACCGCTGAAACCGGTGGGGGGCAAACTCTGGCAAGATGCGGTGATGCCGAGCGCGAGGGCGAGGACGAAGCGAACTGAAGTCGCCAGAGGCGGCGGCGGTGCTGGCGCGGGTGGCTTGCAGCAGCACAGGTCACATTAGGCAGCCGGACGGCGTTCTGCTCGCCAACGTCTGCGCGTGCGTAGCCGTCCGTCGTATCAGGCCCCGGTGGGTGCCGTAGTCCTGGCCGCCGGTGCTGGTCACCGGTCCTCTGCTCAGCAGGAGGCGGATCGAGGTCGGTTCTCAGGCCTGGTGGTGACCTCCGGCAGGACGGTCATCCCCTCGCCGGTGGGTCCGGCGCGGGCTGCTCGTGCACAGTGAGGAACTCGATCTGGCCGCGCAGGTCTGCAGGCGGGCCGGTGGCCCGCTCGGCAGAGTCGCCACCATCGAAACAACCCTCGCCTCTGCGAACCAGAAGCTTCAGGCCGTGTACGATGCCGCTACCAGCAAACCCATTGTAAGCCTCGGCATGCGGAGCATCCGCAAGTCTGCGGACTAGCCTATCCAGGGTTGCTAATGATCGAAGGAAGATCATTGGAACGAGAGCCTATGGCTCTGCGTCAGAGAGGTGACCGCCGATGAAGCGCTGGGAATGCACATGAGCCGCTGGCCAAGCAGGCATATTCTTGTCGCCTCCGGAACCGTCGCATGTTCTCTCGTTATCTTATGGTCGACCTTGGGAATAGTGCTCTATGGCGGCGATATGATACCTAATCTAATCGCCGAACTTGCTGGAGTCTCGCTGGAGATTGCAATCGCCATACTCGTGATTGAACGCCTAGTGAGTAGGCATCAGCGATGGCAATGGGACTTTGCCTATAGGGCGCTCGCCCGGCGCGCATGTGAAACATTCGTCGACGTTATGCGGCTCGTGTTTGTTGGGAGTAGCAGTTCGACCTTAGAGGAGAATCTGCCGAGGTATCAAGAATACATCGATATATGCCAGCAGCATCTTGGCGAACTTCGCAGCCACATTGAAGGATCCGCCTCTGCGCTCGATTTCGCCACTCATGAAGATTATCGGCGAGTTGAGCGGCGCCTCTCCTGGTGCCTTGGCCAGCTTAAGAAGAATCCGAGATCTGTCGGCGTGGATCCGGATTTGATTTCCTTGCTGCGCGAGACCGCAATAGAAATTTTCGAACTGATGGTTAGATCCGACGGATCCCATGAGGCGATACTGATGGTGGCCGAATCTTCGGTGGCAAGGGCGAGATCGTCACGAATCCTTGATCATACGCAGTCCGGCCTACTCACGGGTCGCCTGGCCGCACAAACGTTTCTTCTGGAAGGGCTGGGGCCAAGGCAGCGGCAGATCTTCAGCATCAGCCAGGACGTGGACAACGACTACTCGATCCCCTACTTCATGATCGACTACCTGTTGCTCACCACAGAACAACAAACATCGGCGTGGGGCGAGTAGGTCCGGCCTATGGGCTGTCCCGTAACTACTGAGCTCTTTCCAAGCTCAGTTGGTGTGATGGTGCAGTGCGAGAATCGCCTGGACGATGGCGGTCAGCCGGGCTGGTGAGCAGCGGGCGTGGCGGAGGATGTGCCGGCGTTTGAGGGTGGCGGCGCCCTGTTCGCCCAGTGGGCGGATTTTGGCGTGGTGGTGGTTGAACAGCTTCTTGCGTTTGCTGGGCTTGCCGCCTTTGGGGCGGCGGTAGGGCGTGCGGATCGCGCCGCCGGCACCGCTGCAGGTCTTGTCGGCGTAGCAGGCGATCGCCCGGCCGGTGAGGGCGTCGATGATGCCGTGGACGCGGGTGGCGGTCAGGTCGTGGTTGGAGCCGGGCGATGTTGCCGAGGCCCGGATCAGGCGGCCGTGTGGGTCGGTGGGGAACTGGGCGTTCACGCCGTGCCGCCGGTGTTTGCCGGAGTGGATGCGCCGGTCGTCGGCGCCTGTGAGCCGGTCGGTCGGCACCAGGGTGCCGTCCAGGGTCACCAACGCCTTGCGTGTCGCGATGCGCATCGCGGTGCGCAGGCCGGGCGCCGGGGCGGCGAGCAACTCGATCACTTCGGTGACGTAGCGGTGGGCGGTCGCCGGCCCGGCGCCGAACGCGGCGGCCAGGGCGGGGAAGGTCTCGTTGCGGCGCAAGTGCACCGGGATCAGCAGGGCCTGGCGCTTGGACGGCAGCGCCCGCCAGCGCGAGCCGATCCGGCGGCGGCGGTGAGCGCGGAGGAGGTGGGCCACGTATCTGCGGTAGGCGGGCGACAGATCCAGCGCAGCGCGATAGAGCAGCACTGAAGCTCCTGGTGGGTGCGGTCGAGTCTTGGTCGACTCCGCATCTACTGGGAGCTTCGCTAGCTGGCGATCACAACCGGCGATCCGCATCCAGCTCGTGACCAACCCGCCCAGGATGGAAAAGGGCTCATTGGGTTGCCGGACCACCCCCGCGCGCGGGGAGAACTCCGCCAACCGGGCCCGCCGCGCCGGGTCGCTCGGACCACCCCCGCCCGCGCGGGGAGAACGCGGGGAAGATCATCGAGGCGCCGCATACCGGCGGACCACCCCGCCCGCGCGGGGAGAACTACCGGGACGAGTGGCGGCCGTACGCTGACCTCGAACCACTCCCGCCCGCGCGGGGAGAACCGGGGCCGAGGGATGAGGACCTCACCAACTAACGGACCACCCCCGCCCGCGCGGGGAGAACTCAGCGGGGAGATCACGTGGACGTCCCCAGCTCGGACCACCCCCGCCCGCGCGGGGAGAACCTCGGCGACGAACACCTTCAAGGTGGCGACGACGGACCACCCCTGCCCGCGCGGGGAGAACTTTGCAGCGACGGCCGCACGAGCGGCGGCGGACGGACCACCCCCGCCCGCGCGGGGAGAACTGCGCCCTCTCCCCGTAAAGGCTCCATAGGCACGGACCACCCCCGCCCGCGCGGGGAGGGCACCCTGGGCCTGACAGTGAAGTACGCCGAGACCTGGACCACCCCCGCCCGCGCGGGGAGAACCCCGACGCCCAGCAGGATCCCACCGGCGACCGCGGACCACCCCCGCCCGCGCGGGGAGAACGCGAACTGGCGCTGCCAGGGCAAAGGCCCCCGCGGACCACCCCCGCCCGCGCGGGGAGAACTCTTCGCCCGGGTTCGCCGGGCCGACGAATCGCGGACCACCCCCGCCCGCGCGGGGAGAACCTTGGTACACCCTGGTTTACAGGCGCCTCTACTGGACCACCCCCGCCCGCGCGGGGAGAACGCGTCCTGGCCGCGCGCCGCGACCTTGGCGGGCGGACCACCCCCGCCCGCGCGGAGAGAACGGCAGATCGATCACGGTGACCGCGATGGCCACCGGACCACCCCCGCCCGCGCGGGGAGAACACCCAGAAGGCGGCTGAGGGCAGCGACCGCCGGACCACCCCCGCCCGCGCGGGGAGAACTCCGCCAGTGCGGGGTTAGAGGCAATGTCCAGCGGACCACCCCCGCCCGCGCGGGGAGAACACGGCGCGGTCACCCCGGATGACGAGGATCGCCGGACCACCCCCGCCCGCGCGGGGAGAACGACCTGGAGGACGAGGAGGAGCGCGCCGAGCGCGGACCACCCCCGCCCGCGCGGGGAGAACTCGCCGGTACTGACGAGCCGCGCGTCCATGGCCGGACCACCCCCGCCCGCGCGGGGAGAACCCGACAAACGCGTCAACCAGGTGCTCCGGCGGCGGACCACCCCCGCCCGCGCGGGGAGAACGGATCGACGAGGAGACCCGGTGACCGCCGCCACGGACCACCCCCGCCCGCGCGGGGAGAACCCGTCCTCAAGAACCACCCTGGACCCGTCGGTCGGACCACCCCCGCCCGCGCGGGGAGAACGCTGCCGAGGCTGCCGACAAGGCCAAGGCGATCGGACCACCCCCGCCCGCGCGGGGAGAACGCGGCGCGGGTGCCGTAGACGTCGGCCAGGCGCGGACCACCCCCGCCCGCGCGGGGAGAACGTCGACGACGCGCCCGTCTGGGCGGCCGTGGACGGACCACCCCCGCCCGCGCGGGGAGAACCCGTACGCCGCCTTGAGCCAGGACCGTAGGCGCGGACCACCCCCGCCCGCGCGGGGAGAACCCTTTCGTGTGCGCGCCACCCGCGAAGGCGGCCGGACCACCCCCGCCCGCGCGGGGAGAACCGGACCGTGGCGGGAGGCGGGAGTTCACCTCGCGGACCACCCCCGCCCGCGCGGGGAGAACCAGCGGCAGGAGTTCGCTGCCCGGTCCGCTTCCGGACCACCCCCGCCCGCGCGGGGAGAACGCATCCAGTACATCAACTGGACGGAACGCCAGAGGACCACCCCCGCCCGCGCGGGGAGAACGCTCGGCATCGCCACACTCGGCCTGCTCATCGGGGACCACCCCCGCCCGCGCGGGGAGAACTGTTCCGCCGTCAGCGTCCCGAACAGACCCGGCGGACCACCCCCGCCCGCGCGGGGAGAACCACGCCTGGACGGCCTTCACCGCGTCCTCAGTCGGACCACCCCCGCCCGCGCGGGGAGAACACCTGGTCGACTGCTGATAGCTCCGCGACTGGCGGACCACCCCCGCCCGCGCGGGGAGAACGCGGAGACCGCCCTGCAGCCCTGGGCGGACCTCGGACCACCCCCGCCCGCGCGGGGAGAACAAGTCCTCGTCCGGCGGCGTCACGACCCTCACCGGACCACCCCCGCCCGCGCGGGGAGAACATCCTGTACTACGTGATCACCTGGGCGGGTCTCGGACCACCCCCGCCCGCGCGGGGAGAACGCGCTGACGCTGGGCACCGCGTCGGGCATCGCCGGACCACCCCCGCCCGCGCGGGGAGAACAATCCCCGCCGCACTGACCCGCCATCCCACCTCGGACCACCCCCGCCCGCGCGGGGAGAACCCCCGTTCGACATCACGGACACCTGGATTCACCCGGACCACCCCCGCCCGCGCGGGGAGAACACTTCGTGACCTGGGGCGATGCAGGGTCGTTACCGTTTTGAGATGAGTGCTTCCAGAGCCGACGGCTGTCGCGCATGGGGTGAGCCTACGTGGATCGCGCTGGTCCTGTCGGTGGGGTGTGGTTGAGTGGCTGCGCACGGTGAGTAGACGGAGCGAGGTCGTTTTCATGGCACATGGTGATCGGGAGTCTCAGCCAATGGCGGCTGTGGATGCTCGTCTGTGGGGTAAGCGCCGGGGGCTTCCGTCGCCGTATCCGGTGATCTGTCATCTGATCGATACTGCGGCGATCGCGGGTGCCTTATGGGATGCCTGGATCGGGGAGCTCGCGGTTCTGCGGGATGGTTCGGGTCCCGGCGGTGTGCCTGCCAGGGCTGAGATGCGCAGACTGGTTTGCTTCTGGGCTGGCCTGCATGATGTCGGGAAGATCTCTCCGTCATTTCAAGCTGTCGTCGATGATCTTTACCGGAAGTTGCTGGCTCGGGCGCCGGAGTATGGCGGGGAGGGGAACGAGTCGGTTGCTGGGTTACGGCACAGCGAGGTGACGCAGTGGGTGCTGGTCGAAATTTTCCGCGGGCTGGGATATCCGGCGGACGCGAGAGCGCGCCGGGACGTGGCTCATCAGATCGCCCAGTTGCTCGGTGGCCATCATGGGCGTTTCTGCCCGGCCTTGGAGCGTGATGAGCTTCGTGATCCGCGCAGGGATGGGCTCGGGGAGGGGGCTTGGCGGCGGCAGCGTGCGGCGCATGCCGGGGTTCTCCAGGAGCTGACCGGCGCGTATGAGCCTCTGACGGGCCGGCTGACTGTCCCGGTGGGGGTCATGGTGCTGGGAATCGTGATCGTCGCCGATTGGCTGGCGAGCCAGGAGGAGTTCATCTGTGCTCGGCTGCCCGTTCCTGGCTGGGCGGCTGGAGAAGCGGGGTTGCGTGCTCATTGGGAGCGTGCGGTAGCCGAGGCGCCCGGAGTGGTCCGGGCGGCCGGGCTGGGGGAGGCCCGGTTCGGTGAGCGGGAGTTCGGCGAGCTGTTCCCCTTCGAGCCCAATCCGCTGCAGGCGTCCGTGGCGGACGATCTGCCCAAGATGGTGCGGGGGCCCGGGGTGCTGCTGGTGACTGCGCCGCCAGGTGAGGGCAAGACCGAGGTGGCGCTGTACGCGGCGAGTGTTCTGGCGCGGGCTTGCGGGGCCGGAGGTCTCGGGTTCTGCCTTCCGACGATGGCCACGACCGATGCGATGCACAAGCGGGTGGCGGAGTTCGTCGGCAGGGCGCTGCTGGGGGATGCTGCGTTGACGCGGGTGCACAGCATGGCGTGGCTGTCTAAGGACGCCGCAGGCGATGCGGCGGTGTCGGCTGCGGATGCCGGGTGGGTGGTCGCCGATCTGGAGGCGTCGCAGTGGCTGCATTCCAGCCGGCGTGGCCTGCTGGCGCCGTTGAGCACCTTCACCATCGACCAGGCACTGGCCGGGGTGCTGCCGGTGAAGTACAACGTGTTGCGGCTGCTTGCCTTGGCGGGCAAGGTCGTGGTCTTTGACGAGGTTCACGCCTACGACGTGTGGATGCACGGGCTTTTGGTGCGGTTGCTGGAGTGGCTGGGGGCGTTGAAGGCGCCCGTGGTGTTGCTGTCGGCGACGCTCACCGGTTCGTCTGCGAGATCGTTGGTGGAGGCCTATCTGCGCGGTGGCGGTCATGATGCCGGGTCGCAGCTACGGCCGTGTTATCCGGGATGGTTGTTCGCTGACGCGGTCACCGGCCAGGTGTGCGAGCCGCGGGCGGTGCCCAGTGAGCGCGAGCGTGAGCTGGCTTTCGAGGTCGTACCGGTGCGGCGGGGCGAGGGCGCAGAGGGTTCGGGGCACCGGATCGGCGTGCTCCGGGAGTTGCTGAAACCGGTTGTGGACAGTGACCGGGGCTGCGTGCTGGTGTGCTGTACCACCGTCAAGGAGGCGCAGGAGACCTACCGGCACCTGGCGGGCTGGTTCTCCCGGCTGCGGGCGGAGGGTGAGTGCCCGCCGGAGCTGCGGTTGCTGCACTCTCGTTTCCGGGCCGGTGACCGCGCCGACATCACAGCTGGGTGCGAGGCCGATTTCGGTAAGACGGGCACTCGGCCGAGGACGGTGCTGGTGTCCACGCAGATCATCGAGCAGTCTCTGGACCTGGACTTCGACCTGCTCATCACGGACCTGGCTCCGATGGCGCTGTTGTTGCAGCGTGCGGGCCGGTGCCAGCGGCACCGGGGAACCGGCCACGACCTGCATCAAGCGCGGCGGCCGGAATGGATCAGCCGTGATCCGCGGATCGTGGTGCTGGATCCGGTGGGGGACGACGGAGCCTTCGCCGTCCCCGATACCTGGGGCGGTGTCTACGACGAGTCCCTGCTGCGCCGCACCAGCCGGCTCTTGCATGACCGAGGTGGGGGCGTGGTCGCGGTGCCCGGCGCCGTGCAGGAACTGGTCGATGCGGTCTATGCCGCCGACTTCGCCGCAGTCGCGAACGTGGATGAGGCGACGGCGGAGGCGATCAGGCGCGCCGATGGCGAGCGACTGGCCGGGCAGGCGGCCCAGGGCCAGCTGTCCGCGCTGGTCAAGATCGAGTCGCCGGACAACCGTTTGCTGAACGACCTGTGGGAGATGAGCAATGCCAAGGCCGGGGTCGACGAGTCGTTGATCACGACCCGGCTGGGGGCCGATTCGGCGCGGCTGGTGTGCGTTTATGAGCAGGAATCGGGCCGGTGGACGCTGGATGAGCAGGGCGATGTCCCCGTGCCTGGGATGAGGGGCACGGTAAGGGTGAGTGCCGATGAGGCCCGGCTGATCGCCCGTCACATGATTCCCGTTCCGGGGAAATGGGTCGAAGGCGACGCCGACCTTCTGCCCACGCCGCCTGCCTGGCAGGAGAATTCGGTCCTGGCCGGCTGGGCTCAGCTGCCGATGCGTCTTGATTTCGATGGCCGGTGGGGTGGCCAAGTCCGGTCAGGGGCCGTCGAGTACACCCGATCGAGTGGCCTGACTAGCGCTATCCGAGACAATGGTTCCCGCGGGGCTGCTGAGGCTGTATGACTCGATACTCCGGAAATCCTGAGTGGCCCGTCCGCTCGTGAGGAAACCGGTAACGGAGCAGCTGCCCGGCTGCCCCCGTGCAGTTGTTGGCTCACCGCAGCTTCGCCGGGACGCGGCAGCGGCAAACAAATCTCGCGGCCTTTCCTGTGGCACTGATGGCCGCGGCGTCGCAGCAATGTTGCGACCGATCGAGATGACATTCCGGCTCGGTGGCCAGGTGCAGTTTGCCGGGCGGTTGTTCGGCGAGAAAGGGAGGGTGTGTGTTGAGCAGAGCCAGCTTTGATCTGGCTGAACGACAGTGGGCCGATGTCTGCTGGCTGGAGCCTTCGCCGGAGCGTCCGCCGCGGGTGGGCCTGCGTGATCTGTTGGTTCACGCCCATGAGATCGAGGCGCTGACGCTCACTCCGCCGCCGTTCCTGTCGGGGATGTACCGGCTGCTGTATGCGATGACGTCGCGGATTACGGGGCTGGAGGTCGTGGGCGGGCACGAGGAGGACTGGCTGGACCGCCGGGCGGCCCTTGCCGGCCGCCCGCTGGACCCGGCCGCGGTCGACCGGTACTTCGAGGAGATGTCCGGGCGGCTGGATCTGTTCGACCCGGTGCGCCCGTTCCTTCAGGATCCGCGGCTGGCCGACCCCCAGGTGTCTCCGAAAAGTGCCGGAGTGAACAAGCTGGTGCTTGGCCGTCCGGCAGGTAACAACCCGGTGTGGTTCGGGCATCACTGGGAGGCTGCACCGGTACCGGCCCCGGCCCTGGAAGCGTTCGCCGCGCTGGTGGTGTGGCTCTACTACGGGCCGTCGGGCCGGTGTGCCACCCGCACGCACGCATTGGTCACTGAGGCCAATGTGTCGGCCGGGCCGCTGCGTTCCAGTCTCTCCTACCATCCCGAGGGCGCGACCTTGCTGGAGACGCTGCTGGCGGGGCTGACGCTCCCGCCGCGCACGCTGCGTGAAGGCGACGACCTGTGCCCGTGGGAACTGCCCGAACTCCCCGACCCCCTGGCGCCTCCGCGGCAACCCGTTCCCTATCCGGGGCCGAGGAGCCGGCTGACGGGCGGCTGGCAGCACGCGGTGCTGCTGGTGCCCGACGACAGCGGGGAAAAGGTGACCGATGCCTTCATCACCTGGGGCCGGCGCGGCAAGCAGCCTTCGACCAATGATGCGTATCTGATCCACCAGATCAGCAAGCAGGGCAACCCGTACGCGCGGCCGGCCGACGCGAACCGGGGCCTGTGGCGCGACCTGGACGGGCTGCTCAAGCTCAAGACCACCGGCACCGCCCAGCCGCAGTCTCCCGAGGCCTTCGACACCCTTGACGAACTGGGGCCGGGATTGTTCAAGGCGCGGGCGCTGGGCTTTGAACAGGACGGCAAGACCAAGGACGTGCAGTTCGTGTCGGCGTCCACGCCGCCGCTGCTGTTTGGAATCCAGGAGAGCGATCACGTCCTCGCGCGCCGGATCGGGGACCTGCGCATGTTCGGGGAGCTGTACGGGCGGCGCCTGGAGTATGCGGCCAAGCGCGCCTGGGCCCTGGTCAACAAGGACAAGGTCGGCGACTGCGCGTGGGCCGAGCATGCCGCGGCCGCGTACTGGCCGCAGGCTGAGGACATCTTCTGGGACCGGATGCGCTGCGAGAACTACACCGACTCCTGGAAGCCGTTCCTGCATGCGGCTACGACCGTGTTCGACGAGGTCACCCAGCAACACGTTCGCGACGCCCGCAACGCCCGGGCCGTGGAGCAGGCCCGCATCGAGCTGCACGGTGGCCGCCGCAAGCCCGCAGCCAAGCCCAAGCGGCGGAGCTGACGCCGACCCGTCGGATCCCTGGCAGGAAGACCATGAACACTCCCACTTCATCGAGAGCCGCCAGCACCGTGACCCAAGCCGCTGATTTTGTCTCCACCGTCTTCAGCCTGTGCGAGGACCCCGGCAAACGAGCCGCACTCCGCAGCGGACTGGGACGCCCCTTGGACGGCTGTCCCCGGATGCACCAGGTCATCGCCGCGCGGGTTCCGCGGGGCGGCCCGGACGGCGAACGCGCCTACTACGCCGTCGCCGCCATGATCGCCGCGCTCCCGCCCCAGGCCCGCAACAGCGAACCGGAGACGGCCGGGGCTCGCGCCGCTGCCGAGAATGGTCCCGCGGACGACGCCGAGGGCGCCGCCGGGCCTGAAAACAACGGCGCGGTCCATCGACGCAACTTCGGTCAGTGCCTCGCCGAAGGCGTCCAGCGCGGCGTGCTGCGGGAGAACACCGCCGAAGCACGCTTGAGCCTGCTCACCCGGCAAAGCGTCGATGGTGTGCACCGGCACCTGCCCGCCGCCGTCCGCGTCCTGGCCGACCGCCCATCGGCAGTGGACTGGACGCAGCTGCTGTCCGATCTGTACTGGTGGGACAGATACCGCGACCAGATCACGCGCCGCTGGCTGCAGTCGTACTACCGCACCCGGGCCGCGGCCGAGCAGCAGGCCGCCGAGCAGGCCGACCGCGCCGACCACGACGCGCCCGCCGCCGAATAGCCCTGAGTCCCTTTCCCGATCGATCTGCGAATGCCGGAGTCCGCCATGACCACGATCCCTGGCCGTTTCCTTGAGATACACGTCCTGCAGCCCATCCCGTTCGCCAGCCTCAACCGCGACGACACCAACGCGATCAAGACCGTGAAGTGGGGCGGCGCCGAACGCACCCGGGTCAGCAGCCAATGCTGGAAGCGCGCCATGCGGCTGCACCTGCAACAGCACCTCGGGCACAGCGCCCTGCGCACCCGCCGCCTGCCCGAACGCATAGCACAGCACCTGAAGGACGAGCACCACTGGCCCGCCGAGCTCGCCGAGCGCGCCGGCCGGCACATCGCCGTTGCCAGCAGCGTCGGCGCCGAACCACCCAAGAAGGACAAGAAGGCCGAGAACGCCGAGCCCGACGCCGTGTCCAACGCCTGGGCTACGGCCGCGATGGTCTACATCCCCGCGACCGCCATCGCCGAACTCGCCGAGCTCGCGATCGAGCACCGCAGCGCTCTGGAACAAGCCGGGGAGCCCGCCAAGTTCGAGCGCAAGCACGCCGTCATCCCCACCAGCCAGGTCGATGAGATCCTGCGGCAGCGCAACGGGATCATCAACCTGTTCGGGCGGATGCTCGCGCAGGTCGAAAACGCCGAGGTGGACGGGGCCGTTCAAGTCGCGCACAGCTTCACCACGCACGCCACCGACATCGAGATCGACTACTTCAGCGCGGTCGACGACGTCACCAGCGACTGGGGCGACACCACCGGCAGCGCACACATGGGCCACGCCGAACACAGCGCCGGCGTGCTCTACCGCAACATCGTGGTCGACCTGCACGACCTGCACCGTAACCTCGGCGGCGGCGTGGCAGCCACGCGGGAACTTGCCGACGCCGTGATCCGCGCCGCGTTGCTGTCACTGCCGCACGCCAAGAAGAACTCGACCGCACCCAACACGATCCCGGCCCTGGCCCACCTGGCCGTCCGCGCCGACCGCCCGGTCTCCTACGCCGCAGCGTTCGAGAAGCCGGTCGCCGCCGACCACGCCGGCGGCGGACACAGCGACCCCTCGGTCCAGGCGCTCAGCACCTACGCCACCGCCGTCAACGACCTGCTGGGAAACAGCGGGCTGCTCCACCACGCCCACGCCACCCTGTCCACCGCCGACACCAGCGGCCTGGGAGAACGCGTGTCCTCCTTCGACGAGCTCATCGACGGCGCCCTGAACCGCGCCCTGGAGGTTGCCGAGCCGGTGAAGGAAACGGCGTGACCTCCCAGCCCGCCGTCCAGGCCACGACCGCTGTGCTGCTGCACCTGAGCGGGCCCCTGCAATCGTGGGGCGAGCGGTCCCGCTTCAACCAGCGCGACACCCTGCGCGCACCCACCCGCTCGGGCCTGATCGGCCTGGTCGCCGCCGCCCTGGGCCGCCGCCGCGACCAGCCCATCGACGACCTGGCCACCCTGCGGTTCACCACACGCATCGACCGGCCAGGCACGCTGCTACGCGACTTCCACACCGTCGGCGGTGGCATGCCCCGCCGCCTCACCGTGGCCACCGCCGAGCGAGAACATCGCCGCCTCGACAAGGCGACCCTGGTATCCCACCGCTACTACCTCCAAGACGCCGCGTTCACCGTCGCCGTCACCGCAGCGGATCCCAGCCTGCTCGAGGCCTGCGCCCGCGCACTGCGCACACCGGTCTGGCCGCCCTACCTGGGCCGCCGGTCCTGCCCACCCGACGCCCCACTGCTGATCGCCACCGTCAACGACGACCCGGTCGCGCACCTGACCGGCCTGCCCCTCGCCCGCCCCGCCCCCCGGCGAGCCCAAGCGGTCACCGTGGAATTCCACGCGGACGCCGCCTTCACCGGGCAATGGCCCGATAGCCCCGACGTCTCTGCACACCACCACGTCCACACCCAGATCCAGGACGACCCGGTCTCCTTCGCCCCCGATGCCCGGCACTACCGGACCCGCCCGGTCTACCGGCGGCACATCCAGCTTCCCGCCGTCCAATGCGCCGGCCTCGGAGTCGACTACGTCACCAACCTCGCCACCTACCTCAAGCACTCCACCGGGGAGCACACCCCATGACCACCGGCCTATGGCTCACCCAGATCGTCCCCAACACCCGCGACCGCGCCGTCCTGAAAGACCTCCGCGACGCCACCCACCTGCACCGCCGCATCATGACCCTGTTCCCAGACGGCCTGGGGGACCGGGCCCGCCACCAGGCCGCCGCCCTGTTCCGGCTGGAGGAGCAGCCCGACGGGTTCTCCATCCTGGTGCAAAGCAGCATCAAGCCCACCCTGGACAACCTGGCCGCCGACTACGGCGCCGCCCGCACCACGTCCCTGACACCCCTGCTCAAAGGGCTCACCGACGGCGCCAACGTCCACTACCGGATCATCGCCAACGCCACCAGCAAACTCGGCAACAACACCACCGCCGGCCGGCCCAAACAAGTCGTCCCCCTGCACGGCGCAGACGCCGACCAGTGGTGGCAACGCCAAGCCGACTCCGCCGGCCTCATCCTGCGAAGCCTGCACAGCAGCCAGCTCCCCGGCGCCACCGGCCGCCGCGGCAACGCCCGCATGACCCACGCCCGCACCCGGTTCGACGGCACCGCCACCGTCACCGACTCCGCAACACTGATCGAAAAGATCCGCGCCGGCATCGGACGCGGAAAGCCCTACGGCTGCGGCCTGCTCACCATCGCCCCCGCATGAGCACCTCCACGCCACGCAACGCCCGGCAACGCCTGGCCGCCCCCACCGCCGCGATGCTGCCCCGCATCGGCGACTCCTTATCCTTCCTCTACATCGACATCGCGCGCATCGTCCAAGACGACACCGGGGTCACAGCCCTGGTCCAGCTCGGTGACGACATCCGCCGTGTCGCCCTACCCACCGCCGCCCTCGGCTGCCTGCTGCTTGGCCCCGGTGTCTCCATCACCACCAGGGCCCTGTCGACCTTCGCCCGGCACGGCACCACCGTCATCTGCACCGGCAACGCCGGCGTCCGCTGCTACATCGCCACCACCCCCGATTCACTCCCCACCCGGTGGCTGGAAACCCAAGCACGAGCCTGGGCCGACGACACCACCCGCACGGCCGTCGCCCGCCGCATGTATCAACGGCGATTCGGCGACACCGCCCCGGCCGACGCCACCATCTCCCAGCTCCGCGGCCTAGAGGGCCAGCGGATGAAAGCCCTCTACCGCATGCTCGCCGAACAGAACGGCGTCCGCCCCTTCAAACGCTCCTACGCCCCCGACGACTGGGACGCCCAAGATCCCGTCAACCGCGCTCTGTCCGCCGCCAACACCTGCCTGTACGGCATCACCCACGCCGCCATCAACGCCCTCGGATGCACACCCGGACTCGGCTTCGTCCACACCGGAACCAGCCACTCCTTCATCTACGACATCGCCGACCTCTACAAAGCCCAGCTCACCCTCCCGCTCGCCTTCACACTCCACGACTCCACCGACCCCGACGGCCAAGCCCGCCGCTCCTTCCGCGACGGCCTGCGCCTGTTCCGCCTGCTGCCCCGCATCGTCGCCGACATCCAAACCCTCCTGGAACCCGACGACGGCACCCGCCAAGAAGACGCCCAAGACGCCACCGAAGAACTCGTCGACCTCTGGGACCCCGACTTCGGGCGCCTCGCCGGCGGCACCAACTACGGACACCAATGACATGGCGAACATGACCATCATCGCCACCACCGCCATCCCCGGCCATCTACGCGGCGCACTCACCCGCTGGATGACCGAACCCATGCCCGGCCTCTACGTCGGCACCCTCTCCGCCCGCGTCCGCACCGAACTCTGGAGCGCCGTCGCCGCCACCATCAACGACGGCGCCGCCCTCCTCCTTCACCCCGACGACAACGAGCAAGGCTTCACCCTCCACACCGCCGGCCAACGCCGCCGCACACCCATCGACCTCGACGGCCTCACCCTCATCGCGCTCAACCCCAGCGAACCAGAGCCAGCAGCCGACCATCCCAGAGGAGATCCCCCGGCTTGACCAAAAGCTTCATTGACCGGGCGGTCCGCAGTGAACACCCGCAAACCCAAACCACTGATCGTCTCCCGCCCCGGCGACGCAGCGAACCCCACGGTCTGCGCCGACCCGACCCGCAGAGACCACGACAATCCGCTTGTCCAGACCACCTAGACTCACCCGAAATCGCCCACGACAAGCACACCGAACTACAGGTAGCCGCCGGGCCGAGCCCGTCGCCCATGTGGCACGCCCTGATCGAGCAGCGTGACGATCAAGCACGCCCCGCACTCAGAGCGTGAACCGGGCTCCTGCCCGTGCACTCAGCTCGTACTGGTCGGCCTGCGGCTTAGACTCTGACAACTGCCGGTGAGGCCCTCGCGGAACCTGGGGGCCACGTCGCGAGCTGGCAGCGGGCTCTGCTCGCCGAGATCGGCGACGATTTGGCGAGCTGCCACGCGTCCGGACACGTTCAGCCGCAGTGACCTCAACGTCCCTACCCCGTCGTTGCTGTAGGGGTCGGTTTCCACGCAGACCATGCAGCGGACGCGACGCGATGCGGCAGGTGCAGCAGGATCATTGACGCCTCACCGGTCGAGAGAGTCCGTGGCAGGCCAGGGCGGCAGGTCGGCGGACAACCAGGCGATCCACCCGGCGGCTCGGCGGGCGGAGTGCAGACTGGCTGATGTCAGCCCCGTGATCCTCCTGGACCGGACCACTCCCGCTCCCGTTCCCGCCGGGAGAATGTCATGGCGTTTGTCATGACGACCGTTAGCTACGGAGCACCTCCGCTCGCGCGGCGAAAGAACCCGCGCACCACCACATCCGAGAAGTGGGGGACATTGCGACCACCCCACGCTCGAGCGGGGAAGACCAGCAGCGCTGGCGCAGACCCTAAACGAGATCGGACTTCCCGCCCGCGCGGGGAGAACCGCGACGACACCGCCACCGCCAGCACGGTGACCGGGCCACCCTCCGTTCGCGCGGTAAGAACGCGCAGGCTGCGGACGTGACGCACGGGTGTCCCGGACCACCCCCGGTTCGCGCGGGGAAAACTACCGCTCACACTTCGCCTTGTTCCGCCCGATCGGACCACCCCCGGTTCGCGCGGGGGAACAAGACGAAGGGTGACATCGGCGACGTTCGCTGCGGGCCCCCCGCTCGCACGGGGAGAACGTCTCCGTCCCGCTCGTCGCGGCGCAGCCATTCGGACCACCCCCCTCGCGCGAGGAGAACGGGACCTTGGCCTTGCGGTGTCCGCGCTCAACCGGACCACCGCCGCTCGCGCGGAGAGAACACCACCGGCTGGTCGTCCTCTGGGCCGGCGAGCGGACCACCGCCGCTCGCGCGGGGAGAACACCACCGGCTGGTCGTCCTCTGGGCCGACGAGCGGACCACCCCCGCTCGCGCGGGGAGAACTACATGAAGCCGCGCGACGCCACCGTCTCGCGCGGACCACCCCCGCTCGCGCGGGGAGAACTGCCCGAGGATGTCAGGCATCCACGCGCGACATCGGACCACCCCCGCTCGCGCGGGGAGAACTGCGCAGCCGTTTGGAACCGCGGGGTACGCGGCGGACCACTCCCGCTCGCGCGGGGAGAACGACGCCGTCCGCGGCCTCCTCGCCCAACAAGACGGACCACCCCCGCTCGCGCGGGGAGACCAGATCGAGCACTACCTAGGCGCCACCCTGCCCGGACCACCCCCGCTCGCGCGGGGAGAACGCCAGAACCGCTCTGACCTGCGATTCATGCGCCGGACCACCCCCGCTCGCGCGGGGAGAACTCACCGGAATAGTTCCAGGTGCCGCCGATGCCCGGACCACCCCCGCTCGCGCGGGGAGAACCCGCCGGAGCCGGTGAACAGCAGGTGCACGTCCGGACCACCCCCGCTCGCGCGGGGAGAACGATGAACTCGGTGTGCGACTCGTCCGACCAGACGGACCACCCCCGCTCGCGCGGGGAGAACTCCGCGAAGGATCGCGGCGACGGCACGCACCGCGGACCACCCCCGCTCGCGCGGGGAGAACGTCGCCCGGGCCTGGGCAAGCTCCGCCTGCATCGGACCACCCCCGCTCGCGCGGGGAGAACGCCTCCGTCCCGTCGAGGGCGGCCGCCAGTTCCGGACCACCCCCGCTCGCGCGGGGAGAACGTAGGGCCGCACCGTCCCCGCGCGCACGGCGGCGGACCACCCCCGCTCGCGCGGGGAGAACCCCATCTGGCTCGGCGGCATGATCACCCGCGACGGACCACCCCCGCTCGCGCGGGGAGAACCTGATGCCGAGCGCCGCCGCCACGTCCTGCCACGGACCACCCCCGCTCGCGCGGGGAGAACCCTGCGCTGGAAACGCCGCGACGCGCGCCGCAACGGACCACCCCCGCTCGCGCGGGGAGAACCCGCGCAGCCGCCCCAGGGCCCGCCTCCCGCGCGGACCACCCCCGCTCGCGCGGGGAGAACTCCCCGGCCGGGAGCTGCATCCGCGCCTGGACCGGACCACCCCCGCTCGCGCGGGGAGAACACTTCGTGACCTGGGGTTATGTAGGGTCGTTACTGTTTTGAGATGAGCGGTTCCAGGGCTGGCTGCTGTCGCGCATGGGTGAGCCTACGTGGGTCGCGCTGGTTATGCCGGTGGCGTGTGGTGAGTGGCTGGACGCGGTGGCTAGACGGATTGGAGTTCAGCTCATGGTGGCAGAAGGCGTGGCGCGGGCCTGGCCCGGGCTACCTGGAGAGCGAAGCGGGCCGGGACTGGTCGCACAGCACCGGACGAGCGATGGCCTCCAACCTGGTGGCTGCGGCCGTGGCGGCCGCGAATCTGGTCCCCGCTCCGCCGTCCTGACCCTGCGACCTCGTCGCCGGAGGGCCGACGGCGCGGGGTCGGGATCGTGAACCGGCCTTCCTGCGCTTGTTAACCCTCTCGATGGCCTTGACGAACTCGTTCACTGGCATGGCCGAGCGCTCGGAGGCCTCCAGTTGCCGGGCCATGTCGTGGAGGTGCTTCTTCGGGGCGTTGGTATCCGCGTCCCCGTGATCTCGTGGAGGTGGTGAGGCCGCATGCCGCCTGCGCGTTGGTCGGTCCTTGTCGCCCTTCAGTTTCGGCTCTCAGCGGTCGCCGATTTTGCCATGGGTGTGCTTGAGCGCCCGAAACGGCGACCGCTGGGACCGTTCCCTTGCTCACACTCCCGGCCGCCGCGTCGTGTGCCTTGGAGGAGGTGCGCTGAGTCATGGAGTCCGAATCCTTGTTCGGGTTAGGGGGCCGACGTGGTGGACCGGCAGGGTGAGGCTGGCGAGGATGGCGCCGTTTTCGGTCAGGCGGGTGGCCGGTAGGTGGCGGCGAGGTGGTCGTGGAGTTCGGCGTGGCGGAATTGGTAGATGGGTCCGACCGCGCGCAGGAGTCCGAGGCGGTGGCAGTCGTCCAGGAACGGCATCAGTCGGCGCGGCAGGTGGTGGGCGCGGGCCAGTCGGCGGGCGGCGATCAGATACGCCAGCCAGGCCCTGTGGTCACCAAGGGCGAGCCCGGATATGAGTCCGACCACGAGTCCGGCTGTGAGTCCGACCGCGAGCCCGACTGCGAGCGTGAAGACGAGCCCGACTGCGAGCAGGCCGGCGAGCCCGCCCGTGAGGCTGCTATTGCTCATGCGGAACAGGTTGAGGGTCCGGTCGGCCCGCCAGTTATCCATCGGAGTCTGGGCGTTGAGTGCCTGCGCCGGTGTCTCTGCCCATTCCGTGACCCCGAACGTGGGTCCGAATGTGAGTCCGATCGTGAGCCCGAACGGAAGCCCGATCCTGAGCGCGAATGTGATGCCGAACAGGAGCACGAAGCCGAGCCCGAGCGCGAGGCCGCCCAGGAGCCCTAATGCGAGCCCGACCGTCAAGTTACGTCCGATGTGGGGGATGAGTTCGGTGGCTCGTTGACGAAGGCGCAGATCGGCATAGCCCGGTGGCTCTTGCGCCCAATCTCTGGCAGTGAGCCAGACCACCGGCCCGCCTGCGATTCCGATCATGGCGCCGACTACGAGGCCGACTACGAGGCCGATTGCGAGGCCGACCACGAGCCCGCCTGTGAGGGCCTCCGTATCCGTGAGCCCGAACACAAGGCCTCCCAGCAAGCCGCCCAGGAGCCCGGTCACGAGTCCCCCCGCGGCGGCGAGGAGGACGAGGGTGAGCCTGGTGGCGGGGGTGATGGCCTGGGTGGTGGCGGCCAGGCGCCACCAGGCCAGGTCGCGGGTACCGCTTCCGTGTCCGGTTGGTGCGGGCTGGTGGGTGAGGTGGTGGGCCAGGTAGCCCAGCCAGCGGCGGACCTGGACGGGGTCGTGCCCGCGGCGGGGGCGGAAGGGCCCGGCGGGGTTGCTGCTGGGCGGGCGGGTGGTGATGAGAGCGGGGATGAGCCGTTCGAACAGGCGGGCCCGGAGGTCGGCCGCGGTGGGGAAGCAGGCCGGATCGGTGAGCGGGGCGGGGTCGGTGCCGGGGGTGAGGTAGACGGTGCGCAGCAGCCACAGGCCCAGGGGGGTTGCCGCGACGTCGGCCAGTGCCGCCGCCGGGTGGCCGGGCGAGCGTTGGCCGGGTGGCGGGGTGTGGCGCAGGGTGGTCAGGGTGTACCGCCAGTGCGGGCCGGGCTCGGGGGGAAGGCAGGTTGCCAGGTAGTCGGCTGCGGCTGCGGGGTCCAGAGGGTGGGGTTCGAGTACGGCCGCGGATGTGATCACGTCTCCGGCCTGGGCGACCGCGTCGGTGTATTCGCCGGTGCGGCTGGTGAGGATGAGCTGGTCGTCGCCGCCCAGCGACCGGTTCAGCGCGCCGATGACGGCCTTGTGCGCGGGTGCAGGGAGTTCGTCCAGGCCGTCCAGGACGGGCAGCAGGTGCCCGCGTGTGGTCAGCGCGCGCACCACCGGCTCGCCGAGTCCGGGAGCGCGCAGGACGGGGTAGCCGCTGAGGAGCTGGTCGGTGAGCCAGTCGTGCAGCCGGGGGAAGCGTCCGGTGTCCCATCCGGCGATCGGGAGCAGCACTGGAACCGGTTCGCCGGGGTGCTGGGGGCGGGTGGCCAGCAGGTGCAGCAGCAGCTGCACCGCCAGGGTGGTCTTGCCCATCCCGGGACCGCCCAGGATCACCAGGCGGCGGCGCCGGGTGCGGCGGAAGCGGGTGGTGAGCGCGGCGATGTCGGCGCTGGAGGCTGTCCACCACATGCCGCCCCCGCTCGCATCAGCGTCGATGTGCCCGGGATGGTCCATGATCGCGGGCGTGTGCTCGCCGGGCGTGGGGGTGCGCCAGCGCACCGGGATGGGATCGGGGTCATCCAGCGACCGCAGCCGCGCCTCGTCCTTCCATTGCTCGGCCACCAGCCCGGCCAGTAATTCCTTGGCGCGCGTCAGCGCATCGGGTGCAGGGACGGCCTGTGCGGCCAGGTTGTGGGAGTGGCGGCGGGCCCACCACCAGACCGAGATCAGCGAGGCCGCGGCGGTGATCAGGAGTCCTCCGGTGAGCTGGGCGCGGTTCGCCGCGATCTGCAAACCGTCCTTGCCGGTCAGGGGGACGAGGGTCCATATGCTCAGGATGAGCGTTCCGGCCACTGCCGCCAGGAACGCCAGCCACGGCCACCAGGCCCTGCCGCTACGCATGCCCGCCATCCTGGGGCCGCCGCGATGCATCGTGGCGGCAGAGTCCACAAACGGCCTCATCCGGGTACCGGCGCTCCTCCCTGGCGTGGCCCGGCCCGCGGTCCGCCTCGTCCGCGCCGGTCGTCGGGCACCATGTCAGTGGCTGTCTGCTGTCAGTTCGGCGGTTTCGTCGCGCCCTGTCCTCTGAGTGGCTGACCTCGGGATCGGGTGGGCACGACTGATCCTAGAGTCGTGCACTGCGGCACCAGCGTGCCCGTTACGGCTTTCGTGTTGGTTCGTCTGGTGATCGCGGTGCTGCTCAGCGAGGTGCGCAGTAACGCAAGGTGTGATGAGTGGCTCGGTCGAGCGTCCAACCAAAGGGCGGAAGCGGGTACCTGGCGTGGAGGTCTGGCTTACCGTCATACGGGCGGAGATCCGATGCATGATGTTGGACTCCCCGCCGCAGCGGGCCGAGGTTGGATCCGAACCGCCGCCGCGAGCAATCCACCCCGTGCGGATGGGGAGATGTCCTGCCAGTGGACATCGGCGTCGGGTTGTAGGTGGGTGTGCAGTAGGCGCTGGATGGTGAGGCCGACCTGGGGTTCCTCTGCGGGGTGCCGATTCGTCCGGGTCCTGTGAACTGGCCTGTTGTCAGATGCTGAGAATCAGCCGCCTTCCGTCCAGTGCTTCTGCAACCTGGCGATAGCCTCATCTCTGCTCATCCGCGCTACCTCGGGCTCGCTGAGCCCCACCTTCGAGATCAACAGGTAGATCAGATCGGCAGGCAAAGCGTCCTTGGGCAAGCCAAATCCTCCGCGGTCAGGTGGGACACCGTCTCGAACGCACGCCCAGAAGGTCGCTTCATTTACGTCCAATTGGTCGCGGAGGATGTGGCTCCACAGGGCACGGCCGTAGTCGCTCCGATCGACCGGATGGGAGATCCGGGTCCTCAGGACTCGACCGTCGGGCAGGTCTAGCTCGTAGGTGACATGGTGGGTTCCAGTCTTTCCACGGGCGTTCCTGACCTCCCGCCAGCCTTCTGCCCGGCAGAAGCGATCATGATCCTCCCGCGTGGCCTGGGGCCATGTCACGCGTGCTGCCCCACCAGCCACTCTCGCAACTGATCGTCATCAGAGAGACTGATCAGCTGCACGACCCCCCAGTTCTCGCGATGATTCGGCGCATTGAGCAGGTGATCCTGCCAGTCGTCGGCATATTCACGCAGGGCATCGATCATCTCCGTGACGGCCTGGTCAAGGCTCGCGCCGTCCGCGGCTACGGGCAAACCTGGGAGGAAGATCGACCACCCGCCCGCTTCCGGCACCACTTGCGCGCGAGACGGACTGACGGAGGCAAGGTAGTGACGCAGGCGATCGCTGTCTACGATCGCCGACGTAGCCGAATCGCGACGCACGGTCGCCGTCCGTCCGCTCTCTGCGGCATCCAGGAGTAGTTTGAGGTGCTTGCGCGCGTCGGTGTAGCTGTCGTAGTGAACAGCGGACATCGCGGCACCTCCACATCATCCATCGTGGTCGACGCCCAGCATGTCACGCGCAACTAGGTACGTCAAGTACGCGAAGTACCTGTACGGCGGCAGCCCTGTCAACCCGATCCTGGGCGCGCAGATCCTCGGCCGCCTGGGCGAGCCCAACCGCTTCACCTCGCTGGCGGGCGTCCGAGTCTTCAGCGGGCTGGTCCCGCGCCTGGATTCCTCCGGCCTCAACCAGCATCACGGCGGCCTGACCAAGTCCGGTGACGCATGTCTGCGTGAGGCCCTGTTCCTGGCCGCTGAGCACGCCCGCCGCACCGACCCCAGCCTGGCCGCGAAATACCACCGGCCGATGGCCACCCAGGGCAAACACCACACCTCGGCGCTCTGCCACGTCGCCACCACACTACTCACCCGGATCGCCGCCTGCTGGCGCCGCGGCGAGCACTACACCTTGCGCGACGCCACCGGCCAGCCGGTCACCCGCGAACAAGCCCGCACCATCATCGCCGAGCGATACACCTTCTCAGCCGAGCTTCGCGCAGCCAGACGCACCACCCACCGCCACCAAACCACCAGCTCGAAAACGGGCCGACCAAACAAGGAGTCGCAACACCCTCCGCCGACCGGCCCGTCCACCCACCACGCAAAGGCCCCGCCTGCTTGACATCCATTAGGAACTCAACGGCTCGTGCTACCGCTCACGCCTGTGGCGCGACACCCTCACCGCGGCCGGGATCACCCACAAGCGCACCCGCGCCTACCGGCCGCAAACCAACGGCAAGGTCGAACGCTACAACCGCACCCTGCCCGACGAATGGGCCTACCACCAGCCCTGCACCAGCGAGACCGAACGCCGCACAGCACTCCCGCACTGGCTCCACACCTACAATCACCACCGCGGCCACACCGCACTCGGCGGCCTCTCACCCGCCAGCCGCGTTCCCAACCTCACGGGACAGAACACCTAGCGGGCGCCCTCACACTCCGACGGCCTCGTACGGGTCGCGTTCGGTACCGTCCCGCACCTGATAGACACCGGGTCCGATCTCTTGGGACCGGGCCGCGACCAGCGCCCGCAGTCCGGGCGGCCACCGGGTGTCCATGTCCCACATCACACCCGACAGCACCACCGCCAGGCCCGACTCCTGCAGCTCCAGATCGGCTAGATCGGCGCCCCTGGCATCGATGGTCTTCGCCGTCAATGAGAGATCGCGAGTGTGGCCGCGGGCGATGTCGCAGGTGTGGGCGACGTCGAGGTCGAGGTCGCTGGCGAGGACACGGGCGCGGTCGAGGTCGAGCGCGGGGGAGCGGTCGAAGTCGAGGACGATGTCGAGGTCGTGGGCGCGGGCGAGGGCTTGGGCGAGGCCTTGGGCGAGGTCGCGGTCGAGGTCGCGGTCGAGGTTGAGGTCGAGGACGCGGGTGAGGGCCTGAGCGCGGGTGAGGGCTTGGGCGAGGGCAATGGTGAGGGCGCGGGTAAGATCGCGGGCGCTGGCAAGGTCGCGAGCGGGGGCGCGGGTGCGGGCGCCGTCGAGGGCGCGGTCGAGGGCCAGAGTGCGGCCACGGGCCTGGCCGAGGTCATAGGCGAGAACACGCATCTGGATCACCTGCGCCGGCTTTGAGCGGGCAGCGGCCTGAGTGCCAGGGGGCAGGGTACCGGTCCCTGGCACGGCCTGGTTGTCTGCCCTTGGTACGGCCTGGTCGTCGTCTCGGGTGAGTTCGTCCATGAGCCCCGCCAGGGCGCGGTGGGGGTCGGCGTGCGCGCGTACGTGGTTCAGCAGGTCGGCGTCGCCGGCGGTCAGAGTGTCCATGGCCTTGTCGCCAGGGTCGGGCCGGTTCCACCAGGGCCATTTCATCGTTGGTTCCTCCCCTCACGGCGCACGGCGGGTGCGTGTTTTCGGAGTTGTTTTCGTGTCTTCTTGCGCAGGTCCCGGACCTTCTGCTGGCTGATGCCCAGTGCAGCGGCGATGTCAGCCGCGGGGATGTCGTCGAGGGCGAGGGCGATCACCTCGCGGCAGTCGGGGTCCAGCCGCCGCAGCAGGGCGAGCGCGTCGCGGGCCTGGTCGGTGAGTTCGGCGTGACCGGTGCCGGGCTGGGGGAGATCGATGTGGGGGCCGAGCGGAATCTCGATCCGGGTGCCCGGCCGGGCGCGGTACCGGCGGAGCGCCACTGTGCGAACCCAAGCCCGTTGGTTGGTGATCTCGTCCCATTCGCGGCGTCTCATGTTGTTCCAGACCTGCAGGAACGCCTGCTGCGCGGCGTCTTGTGCGTCGGGCAGGCCGGCGCCGAACCGCATCACGAAACGCACCACCGGGTGGTACTCGGCGTCGAAGAAGCCCACGAAGACCTGCCGCATCGCCGCCATCGTGGCCTCGGCCCGCACGGAATCGCCCGGGCCGGCTGGGACCGGCCGCTGGTACGAGGTGGGCTCGGGGCGGTCATCGCTACTCATCATCGGCGGGAGCACGGTGCCCGCGCCGCGCCCGCAGCCGGACATCGGCCACGGTGATCCCCGCGGCGAGCACCGGGGCCACCGCCCCCAGCACCGTCAAAAGATCCATGCCGTGTGGTCCTCCCATCCCGAGGGGCCCGCCCCGGCCACCTCGGAGGAGTGCGCCGCCCATGGCGGCCCCTTCATCTGTTAGTGCGCCACAGACAAGATCAACGGGAAAGAAGAACCAAGATCTTTTCCGACGGGGCCATCCTCGCTGGCCAAACGGCCGCCGTTGACTTGTATCTCCATGGCGGGGCGAGGAGCCCTGGCCGTAGTCGACGTGCTCGCGCACGGGCTAGTCCGTCGCGGTGGTGGCGGCGGCCGCCGTGCTCCTGGGCCTTCCTCGTGCCGGCCGGTGAGGATGTCGGCGGCGGTGAGCAGGGTCTGGGAGGTCGGCGCCGCCGAAGAGGTGCTCGCCGAAGCTGCCCGCCTGTCCGTGCGCTGGACGCCAAAGCGCGCGCCTCCTTGGGACCGCCCAGGCTATCGCGCGGGAGGCTGACCGGCATCCCCTGCGCATCCTGACGGTCGACGCGCCCGAGGCTCCATGGGCCATGGGCGGCTCAAGCCGGTGCCACTGGTGTCAGGGCAAACTGAGGCCGTCCAGCGCCTCTATGGTGGGCAGCGCTGCCATCGCCTGCCGTCCGCGCGGCTGGGCGAGGTTCTGACTACCATCGGCGGCTACGGTATCAGGCATTTCGCCTGCCACGACGTGACCAAAGGTGACATCCTCGAAAGCTTTCTCGCGCTGGTCAACCGCCCGCTTCCATTGCAGCGGCTCCTTACGAGCGACTGGGGCAGGCGGCGCCTGGCGATCCTGTCGTCGTGCGAGACCGGCGTCACCGACGGCGCCCTGCCCGACGAGACGATCGGCTTTCCCGCGCGCCTCATGTACACGGGGGTCGCCGGCGTCATCGCCTTTGCCTGGCCGGTCGAACCCGCCCCCGCTACCTACCTCCTCCTGCGCACCCGCGGGAACCGCCTCAACGGTCAGGCACCCAGGGACGCACTCAACGAAGCGCAACTATGGCTTCGCAGTGCGATGCACCGCGAACTCCTCACCTACGAAGCGACTCACCTGAAAGGGCCTCCACCGGCTCTCGAAGATGCCTACCGCGCCTGGGAACTCATCCGGCCCTACCAGAAGCCATGGAACTGGGCGGCCTTCGTCTACACCGGAGCATGAAACCGAAGAGGGAGCGACATGAACTTCCCCGTCGTACCAGTGCCGCCCGGTCGCCCCCTCGAAGCCGATCGTGCCGCCCTCGAACTGGGCGCCCCCGAGGTCGACCGTGCCGCCGTTGAACTGGGCGTGCCAGAAGTTGACCGTGCCGCCGTTGAACCGGGCGCCCCGGAAGTTGACCGTGCCGCCAGAACTGGGAACCCCCGAAGACGACCGTGCCGCCGTTAAACCGGCGTCCTTCTCCCGAACATGGCCTGTACCGCCAACTGGATGGATCGGCAGAGGTCACGGACGGTACGCACCGCCCCGGCGGCCGGACGGGTTCCGGTCCGGGCAGGGCGGGATATGACGGGCGCTCACGGCCAGTCCAGGCCCGGATAATCAGGCGGCAACGTGAGGAACAACTCCGTCCGCGCAGTTCAGGGTCCGTTCGCAGGGCGGGCGGCGGTGGTCGGGTCCGGACACTACGTCGGGTGGCCGATCACGCTCTGCTACCTGGCGGCTCAGGACATGCTCGGGAGGAGGCCGCCGGCCGGCCCTGGCCGCGGGTGAACGCGCGGCGAGTCGGGTCGCCCTCGGCGTCCTGGACGTGGACCGCGGCGTTCCACTCGTGCACCACCTGGACCGGGCGCGTTCCGAGCCCCAGCTCGCAATCGGCAGGCCTTCGGCTCCCCCGAGGTTGTGGACACCCTGCTATTCGATCTCGACCCCGCGAGCCTGCGCCAACCTTGACATCTCGGCCGCCCCGGTGTCCAGAAAGTCGCGGGTCCGGGTGGTCAGGCTTCTGTCATAGAGGTCCAAGCCTGCCAGGCGCCCCCTGCGACCGCCCTGAGGAGCAATGTCGCCACCCTGGGTGACGAAGGTATGATAGAATGTGATGTGCTGGGAGATGCCGCCGGAGTCGAAACGCGCGTCGCGGATCGGCTCTTCTAAGTACCAGTCATAGGTGCCGATATACCACCCGTAACGGTGTCCATCCGGATTGTCGCGGGTACGGTACTTCCAGACCCCGAAGAACTTCAAGAACCCGATCAGCTCGGTCGTGGTGGCGTGGAAATACTGCTCGTCGGGCCCAGCCCCGGCTGCAACCAGGGCGTGTGCCAGGGCCCGGATCCGGTCGCGGGCTCGATCCTTCGCCTCCTCGATCTCAAGCAGCCAGCGGTCAGCCGCGCGAGAGCATCGCAGACACCAGTCTCGCCGCCTACCGTGACGACGCTCAACGTGCGAACTGCAGAACGCAGCACCACCCTGGACATGACACTCCGGGTTCGGGCAGCGTCCTAGCGCTTGGACGCCGCAGAGGACGCCGCGGTCCTCGTTCTCGCATTCAGCTGCCATCCAGTTGACCCTCCGCACTACCGGACCTGATTGTCCCCGAGTTGCCATCATCGGCCCCGCCCGTCCCCTCACGCCTGGTGATCAGACAAATGCCTCTGCGGCGGCCAAGCCTGGCCAAGAGGACATGCCGCTGCGCCGGCCACACCGCACTCCTTCGCGAACTCGATCCGCCGCGTACACGCGGTTCCGCAGGCCCTGCTCGTGGGCGTATTGTTACGGATCTATTGTCTGTATTTCTGGCGGGATTAGTGTCCGGGCGTCTCCGCGCGCTGGGTGAGTGCGGCGTAGGCGGTGGACCGGCCGATCTTTAGCGTGCGGGCGGCTTCGGTCACCGAGGTGCCATCGGCGACCAGGCAGCGTAGCGTGGCGAGTTCGGCGGGCCGATGGCGTGGGGTCGGCCGGTGGGTTTCTTGCCCGGTAGCAGGACGCCTTCGGCTTGGCGGCGTCGGCGGCGGCTGGAGCATCAACCGGCTGGCGGAGACCGCGGGGCTGAGCGTCTCGACGGTCAAGGCGATCCGGGACGGCACCACCACCATCCCGCACTGGCGAGCCTGACGGCGTTCGTAACCGCGTGCGGGCAGGATCCTCGGCCGTGGATGGCCGCGCGCGGCCGCGCGGTCGAGGCCGCCCGCTCACCCGCGCCGCTGGTGGTGAACCTGCCCCGGTTCGAGGCCACCTTCGTCGGACGTGGGCGGGAACTGGACTAGTAGTGCTTTGTTAGGTTATGGCGGTCCTCTGCTGTGCGAGGGTTTGATGGCTTGGTGGCAGGTGGGGCATGCGCCGGTCCAGGTGGCGAGGAGTAGTTGCAGCTCGCGGAGGGTGGTGTAGAGGGTCAGGCCGGCGCAGCCGCTTTTGGGTCCGGGCGCAGTGTGGTGATGAACAGGTGCGCCGCGGTGACCAGGGTGACGTGGCGGTGCCGGCCGGTCCAGGAGCGGCCCTCGAAGTGGTCCAGGCCAAGGCCGGTCTTGAGCTCGCGGTAGTCGTGCTCGATGCGCCAGCGGATCTTCCCGAGCCCGATCAGGGCGGCGGGGTCGGTGTCGGCGGGCAGGCTGGACAGCCAGTACCTGACCGGTCGGGGTTCGCTGTCGGGCCACTGGGCGACCAGCCAGCGTTCAGGCAGGGTGCCGTCGGGGGCGCGGGCGACGCGGTGCCCGGCCGGGCGTACGCGCAGGAAGATGAACTGCGAGGTCATCGCGCCCTTGGAGCCTTCACGCCAGGTGATCGTCACCGCGGCACCGCGTCCGGCCGCGGTGACATGCCCGGCCAGGCCGACCGCGGTGTCGGGGTAGCGCGGGTCGGTTCGTGTCGGTGGCCGGCCGCGCCCGGACCAGACCCGCGGCACCGGGGCCACGCCGGGCCCGTGGGCCAGAGCGTCGCCTTTGACCTGCATGATGTAGCCGATCCCGTGCTCGTCCAGCGCGCTGCGGAACCGGCTGTTGTCGCCGTACCCGGCGTCGGTGGGCACCAGCGGCGGACGCAGGCCCTGCCCGGCCAGGGCATCGAGCATCTGCACGGCCATCATCCACTTGGGGCGGTGCTGCTCACCGGCGGGGACCCCGCAACGGTCCCGGCGTGCGGCCACGCCCGGCCGGGCATCGTCGTCGACGGCCTGTTCATCCCCAGGACCTGGGCACAAACAGCCGCCAGTCCAGCGGGCACGAGGCGGTGTCGCTGACCGCGTGCACGCTGACCCCGATCTGGCAGCTGGCGACCTTGCCCAGGGTGCCGCAATACTGCCGCGCCACACACGGCGAGCTTGTGCCGTCCTTGGGGAACCCGGTGTCATCGATCACCCAGGCGACCGGGTCGACCACGCCCACCGCACGCGCGGCCAGCCGCCGCCGCACGGCCCCGACATCCCAGGTAGAGGACGTCACGAACTGCTGCAGCCCCTGATGGTCCACACCCAGCCGCTCGGCCATCGGCTGCATCGGCTTGCGGCGGCCGTCCAGCAACAACCCACGCAAGCAGACCTCACCCTTGACCCGCTGATCGCTGTGCGCCAGCGGCGCGAACACCTCCGCCGCGAACGTCTCCAATCGCGAACCGACACCAGCAAGCTTCTCCGGAGTCACGCCTCCACCCCAGCACGCAGAACCGACCCCAACAGCCACAACAAGCTGACCTAACAAAGCACTACTAGACCTTGCCGTCCATGAAGCCGAGCGTCACCTCGGTGGCGGCCGTCAGCGGGACCCGTGGCGAGCGCGGCGTGGCCCGCCGCCTGGTGGTCGCGATGGGCGTCGTGCTCCCAGGGGGCCAGGCAGACGTCGAAGCCGCGCAGCAGGTCCTCCAGGACGGGGGTCAGCGTCCGTTCCCGGACCCCGGCGTTGGGCATCCCGAGCCGGTAAATCTCGCGATCGGCGAGATGCGCCAGCGCCGCCGCGGTCTCGGCGCGCCGCGGCGCGGCGACCCGCCGGCCGGGCAGGTGCGGATGCGAGCCCTCGCCGTCGGTGACCGCAACGAGCCGCACCAGGACGTCGAGCATGGCGAGCAGCCCGCCCACCCCGAGGAACCTCGTCGCCGGGATGCGCGGCCACGATGACGACGGCGCGCCAGCTAGCGACGTCGATCGGCGGCAGCCCGGCCCGGGCCTTCCTGATCACCCCCTTTGGCCTGGGCTGAGGGTGCGCAAGATGGCCATCTTCAGGATTTTTGTGCGTGACCTATAAGCCAGTCCCAATGCTGTTGCAGGTGGCTTGGCGAGGGTGCCAGTACCGCCAGTAGATTGCCGAGATCCGTTCCGTGCTGTTCGTCTATCACGCGGCAAAGTTGATCGATCGTCGGCGGCAGCGAGATTGGGCGGATTCCGGTTTGGGCTGGTGTATGCAGGCGGAATATTCCGGTGACTTTATCGATTACCTGCAAGCGCTCAGGACTCTCGGTAAGGGTGAAGAGCAGGGCGGCGGTCAGGTAATGGGTCGCTGCGCGCACCCAGTCGGTGGAGCCGAGAAGCAGGTAGTAGCCGAGGTTGTGGTGGCTAGTCGCGATGACGTCGGCATCAGCAGCACGAAATTGGGGTCCTGCTTTATACTTGTAGTGCAGCGCGTCATGCTCGAGTTTGATGGCTTCCTGGATGAGGCCCTGTCTCTGTTTGATGTCGGCTTGTGCGCTGAGAACGAGGCCGACCATCTCCAGGTCATTGTCTTCCTCGAAGGTTGAGCGGCATTGGTTCAGCGTGGACCACGCCTCGGACATGCGATCTAGCTGTAGCAGTGGCCCATAGTTGTCGAAGGTGGTACGCGCAATCTCCGTCCAAGGAGCGCCTCGTGCCACTTTCGATGCAACGTGGTCCGTATTCAAGTCTAGTGCTTGCTGCCAGCGCCCGGCGAGGAGGCAAATCTCCACCCCGAGCCCGAGGGCGCTCTCATGCACTCCCCAGGGGATGGCACTGTCCGAAGCACTAGGGGCCGGCCTGGGTGTCGTAGCCATCTGTTCGAGCAGGCTTTTTACTACCACCAGAGCGACCTCTGGCTTGTCTTCTTGCAGCAGCAACCGCGCCCCCTGCACCTCATCCATGAGTCGAGCCCACGGTCCGGAACCAGCACGCCACCGGTACTCACGCAACGAAGCGAACAGGGTGTGCGCTTCACCGACCCGGCCATCCAGCCGCGCAAATTCTACCAGGTCAGCTGTCACTAACGCAGCGATCCCATAGTCTGACTGGCGAAGCGCCCTTTTTTGAGTCCGTCGCAGTAGCCGCTCAGCTTCGGCAGGGTCACTATCGGACAAGGCCATGGCCATAACTCTCAGGACGGCAAGGTGGCGCTCGGTTGCGATAAGGGACTCGGCGATCCGCCGGAGCTGCGGAAGAATCCTCTGCCTGGTCTGGACAGAGTGATCACGCAGGAGTACATGCTGAACTAGTTGTGCAGCCGGTTCCCAATTTCGTCCGCGAATAAGGTAAGAAATGCCACTTTCCCCGGCCTGAACGATCGCCCGGCTCCCGCCGCTCTTGGATTCTTGGTCTCTCAGCTCACGAAAGACCGCGAACCACAACGCGCCTGCGGCCGAATCTACAGTCTCTCGGAACGATTCTCCCGCCTCTGCGCGTCCTGCAGTGGCCAGGGCAGGATGCACTTTGTACGCCTCAACGTACTCGTGTGTGGAGGGTTCGATGGTGATCAAGCCTCTGAATGCTAAGGCGTTCAAGCCTTCCCGGAGACCGGATGGAGAGTCCGGACTCAGATGGCGAGTTTCTTTTGTTACTTCCGCCAGGAATGCCTGGTTGCGATCAAACTCCTGCAGGCAACACAGCAGCCACCACAGTTCGCGATCGCCGTCGGTGAGATCACCGGTGGCTGCGTTGGTCCAATGCTGCAGCACCTGCAGGTAGTCCTCGGGGCCTACGAGTGTTTTACCGGTGGCGAGGAATGTCGTGGGTCGGCCTCGGGTCAGGGTCCACTCCTGAGCGCTTGCGTTCAGCCTCGATAATAATTGCTGCGCATTCGCCGCTTGGCTGTTGGCCAATTCGAGGAGCAGGGGGTGGCCTTGGGTCTGGACCAGAACCTGCAGGGCCAAGTCCCGGGCATCGGTAGCAGTCAACCCGTCCGCTGTCCCTGTGATCAGGGCTTGCAGGTGAGGTAGTTCTCGGGCCAGCAGCAACGCTTCATCCAGAGTGAGCGCATCGACCGCTTCCACCATGACCCGAGGGTTTAGGCCATCAGGGATGCGTCGGCTGGTCAAGATGGTCCGGCCAGCGCCGCTGTGGCCGGCCAGCGCGTCTATGGTCAGCTGCCAACCTAGGTCGTACCACTGGCCCGAAGGAGTGAGCAGCGTTTCGAGGCCGTCCAAAATGATCAGTATTCGATGCTGTTCAACGAGCGCCCGAAGCCATTCCGCTAGTCGGTCCGGTGATTCATGGATCGCCTTTCCGTCTGAGGTGGGAAAAAGCATACTTAAGGCGTCTATAAATCCATTGAGGGCTTCTGTCACAACGACGGCGCTGTCATCGGGCACCTGATACCACACCGTCTTATCGAAGACATCTTCGTGCGTGTGAGCCAATTCCCTGGCACATGCGGACTTCCCTCCCCCGGGCATGCCCTGTAGTAGCACGGTGGTGGTACCGCTTTGGGCAGTCAGGGCCATGCTTGCCCGAGCCATCACTGCGACCCGCCCTACCAGCCGTTCTGGCGGTGGCGGGGGTGCAGCCAGCGTGGGCTTGCCGTCTGATACCCAGCTCCCTGACGCAATGCCCCTTGCGCACCCGGTGCCCGGCCCAGCCGCGGCAGGTAGCCGTAGCGTGGCCGCCCGATGGCCGAACAGGGCGGGTGTGGCCAAGGTCAGGGCCGATAAGCCCGGCGTCGATCTGTCCGCTACGGCACTCTTGAGCGCCAGCCCGAGCGCCTGCGGCAAAGGCTGTCCCTGACCGGCCATGAGCCCGTAGAGCTGTCCAGTGAGATTGATCGCAAATTCGTCTACAACTGGGTAGCGCATGGCGAGCACGGCGCAATCCAGCCGACCGACCAACTCGACGGCAAGTGAGGCGGCTGGCCAGGCTTGCCTTGAGAGCTCCGCTTCGGCTGTGCCGGCACTGGAGGGCGGAAGACCCAGCAGGCGGCGTTGCTCGGCGGCCATGGGTGCCGCAGACCAGCACGTGGACAGGGTCACCAGTTTCAAGCGCCTCTTGGTGAGCTCTAGCAATCCGGCCAGGCTGTCAGCGCGAACGGGGTCCACGTTCCCGTCCTCGGTTTCCAGCAACAGCTCCCCCGGGAGCCCATGACCGGCCACGTGAACCAGATCCCAGCCCTCGGGCTCACAAAGGGCCTGGAGCAACCGGGCGCGGGTCACGCCGTACTGCAGCATCCGCAAATCGACGCTGCGACCATCGACGCGTGCGAGGTGCTCAAAAGCCCGCACCATAGCCTGCCGCTCGCGACGCAGATCCAGCGGTCTACTCTCGATCGGCAAGCTAAACAAGCCAAGGACCCGCAGTCGCCGCCCTATCTCGACCTTGGGGTCATGCTGACCTCGGCCGCTGTACTTTGCGAAGAGTGCACGGTCGGTGGACCTGACAGGGTCGTCAACCTGATTAACAAGCGTGAGGCCCTGCAGCGCAAGCGGCCGCCCTGCGGCGTGCGCCAACTCCAATGGCCGATGGGCCAGCTCGGCGGCCTGCGGCGGAACAATCACACAGACGGTTGCCGGACCCTCCCGCGCCAGCGCCCGGCCGATAGGACCAAGAGCCTGTTCCCCGAGCCACGCGCCAACATCGGACACAATCTGCGCCTCGTGCTCTATGCGCCTGACTGGTGAAGCATGCTCGCGAAGATAGCCCCGCAGGTCACCGAATGCCTGGTACTGCCAATGTGACGCGTCCAGCCGAACTTCGTGATCCGCAAGAAGCCTACCGTCGAATTTGGTGAGTACCCATCGCCACCGCTGCGGTCCTATGTACTGCTCCACCCGTAGAAATATCTCAGGCATCGCGACCAGCCCATCCCCTTAGCTCGCTGTGCCGTTTCTGACCTGCCTAACGGAGTTCCGGGCGGTCAGGGAGGACGATCGCCTCGTAGTCAGCCGGCAGGTCGGTGTGGATACGCAGGAACGCGGCCGAAAGATGGCCCATTAGCCCACGGAAGACACCCTCAGGATCGGGGTAGGTCTCCCACCATGGGTTGGCGTAGCTGTTCACCTCACGCATAGCGACGGCGCCGATCCGCACCTCACCCTGCTCGATTAGTTCCAAAGCAGTAACACCGAGGTTGCGGATGGTCTCGGCAAACTGCTCGAGCGCCATCTGGTCCCTATAGGTATGAAGCATTCGGACTGCGGTGTAGACATAGTCCACCCGCAGCTCAGTGATGCGTTCAGCGGTTATCATCCTGAGCGGAGCCCGTGCCTCGATGAATGCGGCTGCAATCGAGTGCAGCATCTCGCCCAGTTCCTGGAAGGGGACGCTGGTCGACATGCGCAGCGACCCCCCGGCAGTCCAGTCATACGCTGACTGCTGCGTCTTGGTCTTCTCTCGCCAGAACCATGCCATATCTGATACCCCGTCCTAGTCTCCCGCCAGGGGACTTGGTCCTCGTAGGCGTCCTGTGAGTCCAGATCGAACAGATCCTGCTCACTGAGCTGCCTGGACGGGGGGCCGGTGCGGCCTGCTGGTCTTACCTGACCACATGCAGCAGTTCCCTTCTCGGTGCACTACCTAATAGTGAACAGCGGCATGTCTACCTCTCGACGCACTACCTCGTCATGATGTGGCCACTCCCGGTCGTGCGTAAGTGAGGATGTGCCGCCCACCATCGGGGATCAGTCACCGATGATGGACAGAGTCAGCTCTGTGGTCGCGAGTTCCCGCAGGCACGGGGCAAGGAACCTGCGACCCGGCGATCAGCCTATGAGGAGGATACTGCCGTGAATCGGCACCAGCCCCCGCGCTGGCAGAAACCGGCGCCGTTGGGCCATGGGGCCGCTGTGGAGAGTATGAGCGGGGTGGCTGCACCGCTGCTTGCCGGCTTCAGCGTCGCCCTGGTTGGCGTGGCGGCTGCCGACCACGACAAGCTCCGCTGGCCGGGGCCAGTCCTACTGGCCTTATCGATCGCCGTGGTGGCCCTGGTCGCCTCAGTACAGGCGGGGTTCCATGCACGGAGCTTCTTCTACTCCGCAGCCGACGTCGTGGACTGGTGGTCTGAGGAAGAGGTCGCCGTACCCGAGAGAACAACACACCTTCAGGAGGAGCAGAAGGCTCACTTCGGCAGATGGCGAAGCTGGAGCACTCGGGCCTGTGTCACCTACGACATCGGGATCACGGCATTGGCCATCGCAGTCACCCTCGTGCTCCCCCCACCACCCGGCACCCACAGCGGAGAGTGGTTCAGGTGGCTTGCTTGTGGAGTAGTCGCAGCCGGAACCCTCGGCGAACTGATCTGGATCAGCTCGTACCCCGCACGGGGACTATGGCGGCGATGGGTGATCTTACGAAACCCACAGCCCCGGGACGGCGACCGCAGAGTTCGCCGCGACAGGGAGGCTGATGGGTCCGCCGAGGCTGGAAGGGAGAGGGCGTGACTAATCTGCGGGAAAGAGCATCGAGCCCCGAGGGCGATCAATGTCCCTGGTGCCATGGAGGAGAGAGTCACCTGCCTGGCTGCGAGTTGGAGCCGTTGGAACTCTGGCGCGCAGCAGCACTCGGATTGAACAAGGCGCGAGCCGAAGCCCGCAGACTACAGAACAGCGACGAGCAACCTTGCTAACCAGTGCCAATTGGTGATGGCAGGGGTCTGTACGGTTTTCGGCTCTGTCGTGCTTTCGGTGGTGGCGGAGGGTGAGGCTATCGGAGGAGGATGCGGTGGCGTAGTAGGTGGAAGCCTGCTCGGCCGTACATCTGTCTGTTGATCAGTTTGGTCTTGGTGTTGACGCCTTCGGTGCCGCCGTTGTGGTATTTGCTGGTTAGGGCGGTGTGAACAGCGGCTTGGTCGAGTCGCAGACCGCGGGTGAACGAGTGCGCGTGGGGCAGGTTCGCCTCGTCGGCGGTGGTTATCCACTCTTGTAGCCGGTCGGCGTTGTCGACGGCGGGGATCAGGAGCCGGGCGAAGCTGCGAACCAGCGCGGCGAGGTTGTTCATCTCCGGGCAGGCGCTGGTGGTCTTGGCGAGGAGTTCCTGCTGGTCGGGTCTGAGGGCCTCGGGGCGTGTGAGTAGGAGCCGGGCGAGCCTGCGGGGTGACAGGGCGGGGCGGTCGTCCTGGACACGGCCCTGGGTGATGTAGCGGTAGAGGAGGTTCTGGCTGCCGGTGTAGCCGCGTTCGCGGATCTCGCGCAGGAGCTGCAGGACAGAAGCCGCGGGGTCCTTAGCCCGGCGTTTGCGCGGGTATTTGCGGTGGGGATCGACAGGCGTGGGACGGTAGTGGGGCGCCCGCCGCATCTGCTGGGGCTTGTCGGCCCGTGCGTGGCGTTTGAGGGTGTTCAGGGCCAGGTTCAGCCGCCGGGCGCATTCCAGCAGGCCAACGCCCGCATCGAGCAGGTCATGGACCTGCTGCCACCGGGCGAGGGTGGTGGTCTTTGCGCCGTTGAGGTTGCGCACCCGGGAGGCGCTGGCCCAGCAGCCGCTGTGGACCGTGACCTTCTTGCCGGCGGCTTGGGCGAGGTTGTGCCAGATGTGTCACCGGTTCCCGGCCTGCAGGGCGTCGGGCAGGGCCTGGTGCATGGCGTCGGCGTAGCCTGCGGCACCGTCCCGGCAGACGACCTGCACGCCCGGATGCTCGCGCAACCACACTGCGAGGGTGCCGGATCTGCGGTTGGGCAGGACATCGCCACGCCGGCGGGTCTCGGCGTCGATCAAAACGGTGGCGCAGGTCCTGGAGCGTCGCAGGGAGAAGTCGTCCACGCCCAGCACCCGTGGCGCCGCGACCATCGGTAACGGGATCCGCAGCAGGGCTCGCAGTGCGGTGTGAGGGGAGATCGGCGCTGCCAGCGCGGCCAGTATCCGAGCGCCGGCCCGGCCGGCCAACTCCCGCACCACCGCCCCGACCTGGGCGGTGAGCCGGGCATTTCGTCGCTGGTAACGCTCCAGCAGCCCAGGGAACTGCTCCCGGAATGTCCGCCGGGGGCACCGCCAGTCTCGGCACGCGAGCCGACGCACCCGCACATACAGCACTACCGGCCGTCCATCGACGGGGACATCGGCCACGGTCCGCTCGCACCACCCATGAACATGGCCGGTCTTGACAGCGCATTCCGGGCACGGCACTCGTGCCTTCCGGCTGCGGGCCCGCACCGGGATCAGCTTGCCCTCGTCCGTCACATCGTCGATGACCAGGCCGGACAAGCCCGAAAACACCACATCAACCAGCCTGTCGCCCTCGATCACCCCTCAGCGTGACGGGCTGACACCCTCCGCTACCACCGAAAGTGCGACAGAGCCGGAAACGGCTCTGTCCCGTAATCGGTGGTGGCGCTGCGTGACCCTTACTGAAGCAGGATGCGGTGGCGGAGTAGGTCGAACCCGGCCCTGCCGTGCATTTGCCGCATGATTCTCTTGGTTCGGGTGTTGACGCCTTCAGTCCGGCCGTTGTGGTGCGGCAGGGTGAGGCCGGCGTTCACCGCGTCGCGGTCGAGTTCGAGGCCATTGGCCAAGCCATGCAGGTGGGGCAGGTCAGCGGCTCGGGCGTCGATGATCCAGGCGGTGAGCTCGGCGTCGTTACCTTCAGCCGGGGTGAGGAGTTCGGCGAAGCCGCGGACCAGGCGGGCGAGCTCGGCCAGCTCGGGGCAGGCAGCGGTGAGTTCCTGCAGTAGCCGGGTGTCGGCCTCGCGCAGCCTATCGGGGCGGGTGAGCAGGAGCCGGGTGAGTCGGCGTGGGGTGATGACGGGCCGGTCGCCCTCGGCCCGGCCCTGAGTGATGTAGCGGTAGAGAAGGTTGAGGCTGCCGGTGTTGCCGAGTTCCTTGATCTGGTGGAACAGCCGGAGAACCGGGACCGCCGGATCGGCGGCACGCCGCTCCCGCAGGTGATCGCGGTAGGGATCGACGAGGGTGGGGCGGTAACGCGGAGCGCGGCGCAGGGCTTCGGGCTGGCGGGTGCGGGTGTAGCGTTTGACGGTGTTCAGGGACAGATTGAGGCGGCGCGCGCATTCCAGCAGGCCGACGCCCTTGTCCAGCAGGTCGTGGATCTGTTGCCGGCGTTCCCGGGTGGTCTGCTCCCGGGCACCGGCAGGCCGGGCCGGGTTGGCCGTGGCCCAGCATGAGCTGTGGGAGCGGACTTCGGCGAGGGTTTTGTCGCAGAGGTTCTTCTGCACGTGCCACCTGTCGCTGATCTGCACCGCCTCAGGTGACGCCCTGCGAATCGCCTCGCCGTAGGCACCTGAGCCGTCCCGGCAGGCGATCTCGACCCCGGGGTGGGTAGGCAGCCATGCTTGGAGGGCGTCGGCACCGCGGCCGGGGAGAACCTCGATGCGCTCGCCGGTCTGGGTGTCGGTGAGGATGGTGGCGTAGCGGTGGCGGCGTTTCAAGGCGAAGTCATCGACCCTGAGCACCCGCGGGATCCGCGGCGGCGGCAGTGGCAGCCGTATGAGCAGCCGCAGCGCCGTCGACTTCGACACCACGACCTGCAGCGCCTGTGACAGGCGAGCACCCGCCCGGCCCGCCGGCTCTGTGACCACCGCGCTCAACTGGCCGGTCAGCCGGCTGGTACGGCGCTGATAGCGCTCCAGCAGACCGGGCACCTGTTCACCGAACGTCTGCCGTGGGCATCCCTGTGCGGGGCAGACCAGCCGCCGCACTCGCACCGACACCACCACCGGCCGCCCGTCGACCGGGACGTCGGTGACGGTCCGGCCGCACAAGCCGTGGACCTGCCCGGTGAGTACCCCGCACATCGGGCACGGCGCCAGCCCCTCCCGAGTGCGGGCCATGACCCGAATGCGATCGTTGTCGTCCGCGACATCCTCGATGACCAGCGCAGACAGGCCCGAAAACACCACACTCATCAGATTGTTGATCTCCAGCACGCCCCAGGTTGGCAGGTGATCACTCACCGCCACCACCGATTACGGGACAGAGCCCAGTTAAGGGTGTAACTGGATCTTGCGGTGTCTAGTTCGGGTGTGGTCAGGCGGCCTTCGAAGGCGATGTCGAAGGCGTTGAGTGCGGGCTTCCATCGGTTCACGTGGTCGGTGTTGCTGCCTGGCCGGGATTTCCCTCGGCCATCACCTGGTACAGACCCGGTCCGTGCTGCGTCGACCGTCGCAGCATCGCGGCTGCCCAGCCTTCCGGCCACACCGTTGCCAGCGGCACCTGGTTCCGCGACCAGCGTGCCCTCAGCAGAATGGCGCTGGTCAGGTTCGCGCCGACCAGGTTCGCGCCGGTCAGGTTCGCGCCGACCAGACGTGCGCCGGTCAGGTTCGCGTCGGTCAGGGTCGCGTGGGTGTGCCGGAACCAATGAGGCGTCCACCCCGCAGGGCCGACACCGCGCCGTTTGAGCGCGGCCACCTTGTCGCGGACGGTCCCCTCACGCAGAGGCGATAGGAGCGGCCGCGCGGGCCTGGCCGGGCCAGACCACACAGGCGCCGAACTTGCCTCCGCTTGCGCATGAGGTCTCCGGTGGTCGGGTTTTGTAGTGGAAGGCCCGACCGCCGGAGACTTCATTGTGTTGTCAGCGTTGTGCCACTATCTCAGTTCTCCCTTCAACCGGCGTACCAGAAATGCTGGAGAGGTTGCTTTTGGCTGATGGCGAAAACATGCTGCTGGTTACCCGTGGCGAATCCGGCGGGAGTGCTCTCAATACCGCAGCCCCATACGTCATGCTCCACTTCACTGCTCGGTTCCCACCAGAAATGTTGCAAGCAGTTCTTGCTCGTGGCGAAGGCGTGCTGCTGCTTGTCGTAGACGAAGACGGCTGGGGGGCCGTCGATGTCGCAGCCCCAGTCATCGGTCTGTACTTTGTCGTTGCCTGGTTCCCACCTGAGCTTCCCTCCAGAGCACGGACAGCTTGATGTTGCCCCCGTTTGACGGGCACGGTTGTTGAGATAGGTAGGGTTCGGCGATCTTGTCAAGGAGATCGTTCTGGTGCCCAAGCCTTACCCGCCGGAGTTTCGTCGGCGTACCCTGAATCTGCTGGAGTCGGGACGATCGGTGCGGGACGTGGCCGCGTCCCTGGGCATCGCGGAGTCGTGCCTGCACCGCTGGAAACGGCGGGACCTGATCGACCGTGGTCTGAAGTCACTCAGCCCCGCACAGGCCGAGTCCGCTGCCCTGGCCCAGGCCCGAGCACGGATCGCCGAGCTGGAGAACGAGGTCAAGATCCTACACAAGGCCGCCGCGGCGATCGAGAAGGTGGTGCCCCCAAAAGCCCGCTTCGCCCTGGTGGCCGAACTGGCCGTTGAGGGCGTCCCGGTCAAGCAGGCATGCCTGGCGCTCGGGGTGTCCCGGTCGGGCTTCTACGACGCCCGCGCCCGTCCGCCGTCGGCCCGGGCGATCCGCCAGGCGTGGCTGACCGATCAGATCACCGCCATCCACCAGGCGTCACGACAGACATACGGGTCGCCCCGAGTGCGCGCCGAGCTCGTCCAGGGGCAGGGCGTCGTCGTCTCGCGCAAGACGGTGGCGGTGCTGATGCAGCGGGCCGGCCTGGCGGGGCTGCCCCTGCGGCGCAGAGCCAAGCGGGTCCCCGCCTCGGCGACGGTCACCGACCTGGTGAAACGCAACTTCCACCGCGACGGGCCGAATCAGTTGTGGGTTACCGACATCACCGAGCATCCCACCCGGGAGGGCAAGCTCTACTGCTGCGTGGTCTTGGACGCCTTCTCCCGCCGTGTGGTCGGCTGGGCCATCGATTCGCGGCAGCGGGCCGATCTGGCCACTTCCGCGCTGGGCATGGCGATCGATTCCCGCGGCGCCGCCGGACAGGTCCCGGGCGGGATCATCCACGCAGATCACGGCACCCAGTTCACCTCATGGATCTTCACCGAACGCGCCCGCCGAGCCGGGCTGCTGCCCTCCCTGGGCACAGTCGGCGATCCCTACGACAACGCCGTGGCCGAGTCGTTCTGGGCGCGCATGCAAACCGAGCTGCTCGACCGGCAAAGCTGGCGAACCCGCGTCGAACTCGCCAACGCGATCTTCGAGTACATCGAAGGGTTCTACAACCGTCGCCGACGCCACTCCGCCCTGGACTACATGAGCCCGATACAGTTCGAAACCACCCACCCGTCGAGCCCGATCTCCTCACCCGCGAGTCCGTGAAACAGGGGCAACATCAAGCCGGTGTGCTCGCGTAGTGGTCGCTGATCTACATCCCCGACGAGGCGGTACCGGGCGTGCTCAGACAGTTCCACCGGGTGCTGCGGCCAGACGGGGTCATGGCCGTGGGATTCCACGTAGGTGAGGAGTCGATACTCGAGACGACCGGTGACGGCGACCACTCGACGCAAATGTACGTGTACCACCGCCAGCCATCCCGCGTGGCCGACTGGCTCCGCGAGGCGGGCTTCACCATCGAAGCACAGCACCTGCTCAATCCCGACGAGGCCAAGCCGGGCGCGATCCTGTTCGCCCGCCGACCCGCGGCACCGCCCCGGTAACCGCCGCCAGCCAGACCCGCCGGCCTGCTGGCCATCGCGCCCGCTTGGCGGCATGAGCGGATGCCTCCCGTTGCCTCAGCTCCTCCAGGTTGTCTCGCGGCGAGACCTACGCTCCTGCGGGATACTTGGGGCACCAGTTTCGTTCTGCCAGGGGGCAGGGATGGATTCAAGAGTGCAACGACTGTTGGGCGCAGCCGGGACCGTCTTCATCGCCGCTGCGGTCAACCTTGCCACAGGCTTCTTCACTGACCACAAGGCTGTCGGCTGGTGGATCAGTGGAGCCGTACTACTTTCCGTTGGCGGCGTCATCCAATGGTGGCTCCCTGTCACCCCCACACCTGAGCCAAGCCAGCATGGCCGGCAGAACATCCAAGGCACGAGGGTCGGGGGGTCCGTCGGCCAGTCCATGGCCTCCGTCGGCGTCCAGGACGTCACTGACACCCATGTCAGCGGTGACCTCAATCAGACCCAGCGCTCCATCTCCTGATGCCATGGCGCCGCAAACCTCGAAAAGGCGCTGCCGACTCCAGCCAGGAAGTCACCAGCACCAACGTCGGGCGAGACCTCATTCAAGTCCAAGATCGGGACATCCTTACCGGCGACCACAGCGTCATCGTCAAGGACGACGCTCAAATTCATGTCCACACAGCAGGTGGGCCAGCAGTCGACGGAAGGTTGTCCAGGCCTGCACGGTCGTTTTATCTGCGGACCGTGGAGAGTATCGCTCCTCAGAACCTGGTCGACCGCGACGCTGAGCTCGCGGAGCTCACTACCTTCTGCAAGGACGACGCTGAGTCATCGCCAAGCTATGTGTGGTGGAGGGCGCCGGCCTGGTCAGGGAAATCGGCATTGATGTCGTGGTTCGTCCTGCACCCGCCACAAGGTGTGCGGGTGGTGTCGTTCTTCATCACCGCTCGGTTCGCGGGTCAATCTGACCGTACCGCGTTTCTCGACGTCGTTCTAGGCCAGCTTGCGGAGATCACGGGCGAACCAGAGCCGTCATTTCTTCCCGAGGCGACGCGGCAGTCTAGGTTCATTCAGCTCCTTCATGAAGCGACCGCGACGTGTGCCGAAGGTGGCGAAGGGCTGGTCCTATTGGTGGATGGACTGGATGAGGATCGGGGGCTCGCTGATGGCCAGCATGAGCACAGCATCGCCGCACTTCTTCCCGTCCGGCCACCCAAGGGGCTGAAATTAGTTTTGGCAGGTAGGCCAGATCCACCGATCCCCACTGACGTCCCCGCCCACCATCCTCTGCGCGACTCTGGAATCATCAAGGCTCTCGCTGTCTCTGACCACGCGCACGTCATCCGTGATGTCGCAACCCACGAACTTGAGAGTCTGCTCGAGGACACAGGGATAGCCCATGATGTTCTCGGACTCGTGGTGACTGCCGGTGGCGGCTTGAGCGTCCGTGACCTCGCGGAATTGACAGGTGTCTTGCCATGGAAGATCGAGAGAGTGTTGCGCGGGCCGTCTGGTCGGACCTTCAATGGCCGCGCTAGCCGCTGGCAGCCCGGAACTGGACCAGACGTGTTCGCCATGGCTCACGAGGAACTTCGAGTCAACGCGCTCGCCTACCTCGGCGGGCAGGCCCTGACAGGTTTCAAAGGACGTCTCGATACCTGGTGTGACACCTACAGGGACAAGAGGTGGCCGATAGGGACACCGGAATACCTGCTGCGCGATTACCTATTGTTCCTTCGCGATCACGCTGACACATCTCGCATGATCGATCTGGTGGTCGACAGGGCGCGCTTCGATCGGATGCTTGACGTCAGTGGTGGCGACGCAACCGCTTTGACCGAAATAACCGCCACCCAGGCCGCCATCAACCGTGGTCCGAGCCCTGATCTGGCAGTGTGTCTTCGCCTTGCCTTGACTCGCCGGTACCTTACCTGGCGCAACAGCAGGATCCCCCCGGCCCTTCCCGCCGCCTGGGCCTGCCTTGGCTTCCCGGACCGCGCCGAAGCCCTGGCTGGCTCAATCGTCGATCCAAACGCGAGGCTGCAGGCACATAAGAGATTAGCTGAGATCTTCGTCTTGGAAGGAGAGCGCTCTCGAGTCGAGGCTTTGGTCGCGTCGATCGAATCCGAGAACTCGCCGATTTCCGGAAGAAACTTGCCCCTCTCTGCACACGTGCTGACCTCTGTGGTGACCGCCTTAATACAAGCCGGGCAGACCGGCGAGGCGGAAGAGGTGGCTCACTCAATCGTTGACTCAAGGATCCGAACTTCCGTCCAAGCAGCACTGGTAACGGCGCTCGCAACTGTTGGCGAGCTAGATCGGGCTGAAGTGATCGCGAACGACCTGCAGGCCGACTCCGAAGACGTAGCTTGGGCCCGGAAATCCCTTGTGGTGGCCTTCTGTGCATCTGGCGATTATCTTCGGGCTCAGCGGCAAATCGTCCGGATCCGCCACCTCTTTCCCTGGATGAGTGCAGTAGAAGTCTTTACGCGAGCGCTAGTTAGTGTGCGACGGCTTGACGAAGCTCGTGACGCGGTTCGTACTGCCGAAGAAGTAGTGAGATCCGTCCGCGATCCGTTCAATCGTGCGAGTACGCGGATTTCTCTAGTGCCCATGCTGGTCCATATTGGGGAGTCTGCCCGTGCGAGAAACGTTATCGCGTCCACTGGACATGTGACCGACGCATATCTGTGGCGAGTCCTTGTCGAAGCGATGGTGCAGGCCGGAGATTTCGAGGGGGCAGAGAGCGTGATGATGACGGCGCCAAAACCTCACGCTGAGTTGCAGGCGTCCCAAGCTTTAGTTCCAGCGTTGATCGAAGCAGGAGAGCTCGATCGCGCTGAGGCTTCATCAAGGTCACTCGCGGACGAGACCGTGCAGATCTTCGCGCTGTGCGCCCTCGTCCCCGCGTTCGCCGCGGCAGGAGACCTTGATCGCGCTCAATGCATTTCGGCTGAGGTAGAAATCATCGCACGTTCCCACAGTGATCCGGGTTTCCGATCCCAGATATTGGGTAACCTAGCATCGGTCCTCGCTACAGCCGGTGACGTCACCAAGGCCAGAGCTGTAGCGGAGGCCATCACCGAAGCCTCCGCCCGCTCCGGACCCTTCAGTACGCTACTGGCGAAGATGGTCGAAATTGGAGACCTTGACACGGCCGAGGCCATCTTTTGGACTGTCACTGACGCTGCCGTGCAAGATTGCGCGCTTAACGCTCTGGTACCCGCGCTTTTGAAGGCTGGCTGTCAAGAAAGGGCACAGCGGATCGTCGATAGCGTCGAAGCGAATGCCCGTTCGAGTCGTGATCTTGGCGAACGTTCCCGTGCGCTCGGCGCCCTCGCGCTGGCGCTGGCTCAAGCGCGTGAATTCAGTGGAGCTGAGGAGACAATCGCCCGCATCACTGACACGACCGCACGCACACAGGCTCTGAGCTCCCTGATTCCGGAGTTGATCCAGCAGGGCGAACATGAGCGTGCCGAGGCAATCGTTCATTCCATACCCGACCCTGCTGCCCGGACTCAAGCCATCATTTCATTGATGAGTGAGTGGCTAGAAGCAGATGAACCGCAACGAGCAAGCGCAATCATCGACACCGTCGAAGAGGCGATCGAACTCCTCGTTGACAGCGACTTGCAAACGGCTGCCTTGAGGGCTCTCGTCCCTATGTTGATCCGCCTGAACAAACTCGATCGAGCGGAGCGCACTGCTCGTTCCATTCCTGACCAGGTCACAAGGAACAGAGTCTTGATCGCTATCGTTCCACCACTGATGGAGAGAGGTGAACTTTGGCACGCGCTGGAGATTAATCAAGAGGTCGAAACCACTGCCCGACTCCTCACCGATCCCCTAATCCGAATCGACCTTCTCCACAACCTGGTGCCGGTACTCATCCGAGCGAGAAAGTTCAGTCTCGTGCACCGTATCATCCGTACGGCTGAGGATTGCATTCACACCCTCCCTGAAAATTTCTTTAGGGGTGGTGTCCTCGCAAGTCACGTAAGAATTCTTGTGCTGGCGGAAGACTTTTCCCGTGTGACGGGCGTCATCGACTCGATCGATGACCTTATGACACGAGAGCACGTGTGTCAGGCCGCCATCGAAGCGTTGGTATCTGCAGGCCAGTTCGACAGGGCCGAAGCGATAGCAGGTTCTGCCGTCGACCCATTCGACCGGATGCTTGTCGTCAACAAATTGATCGAGACGCTCATTGATATCGGACAACTCGAGCGGGCCGAATCAGCTTCCCGAATGATCGCACCCTCACTCCTGCAAACAGCGGCAAGCGTCCTGGCATCAGCATGGTCGGAGGCAGGTGATATCGAGCGGGCGGAGAAAATCGCCCGATCCATCATCGGTTCTGCTCAACGCGCGCAGGCCCTCGCCGAGGTCGCCCGACGAGCGGTTCCAGCCCGCCGCCAGCGGCTGCTGGCCGAAGCGCTCGCCGAAACGCCGGACGTCATATCGCTTCTTACGTCGATTGCACGCTCCTCGCCGAGCGCCCTCCTCGAGAACGCTCGATACGTCGAGGTTCCTTAGTGCTGCGGAACGTCCGATCATCGGCAGAAGAGCATGCTTCCGAAGACCTTGAGACGGGACGTGCGGCGGGCTTGTCTGGGCCGATCTTGAGCACGGACGTCATCAAGGTACACCTCGGGCTCTGGACGTGGTGGTTGTGACGATGACCTGGAAGATGTCTCGGCTTGAGAGAGCAGGTGAGCAGATGGGGTTGCCCACGCGCCCCGCTGTCGCATCGCGATCGGCGAGTCATCGGGTCGTGGTGTTGGGGGCGGCGACGGTTGCTACGTCGCCGTCGCGCATCGAACCGCGCCGTGTTCAGCACACGAGTGCCAGGCCATGCATGTGCTGGCGGCGGTGCGGCGGCTGAACCGGGCCGAGCTGGTCGGTGAGACGCTGCGCGCCGCGCTTGAGGAACTGGCCGCCGTCGGCGGGGAATGGCTGGCCGGACTGGTCACGGCGGAATGGGCGCGGCGCTACCACCGCCCGATCCGCTTTGAACGGCTGCCCCGCGGCAAGGACGAACTGGCCGCATGGGTGCTGCGGGTCGGTGCCGACGGGATGCAGATCCTGGAGGCGGTGTATGCCGCCGGCGCTCCGCGGCGGCTGCGTGAGCTGCCCAAAGTGCAGGTACTGCGCCAGATGTGGGTACAGCAGTACTGGAGGGAAGAAGACGGCTCCCTGGCCTGGCGCGGGCCCAAGACCACCCGGGACCGGCAAAGCCGTCGCGATACCCCACGCCGCCGCTCTGCGGCTGCAGCGGTACGCGGACGGCCGGACCCGGACTCGGCCCGGGTTCCATGGGCCGGGCTGGAGGTCCTCACCCCGCACGATCCCCAGGCCCGCTACTGCCGGAAGGGCGCAGCGACGGCCACATCTGCGGGCAAGGCCGAGTGGATCGGCTACCGCGACCATCAGAGCGAGACCTGCGAGGGTGAGGGCCCGAATGTCATCGTGCACGTGGTGACCCGGCTGGCACCCGAGCAGGACATCGATGCCCTGGAGGCCATCCATCAGGGACTGGCCGCCCGCGACCTGGCGCCTTGCGAGCACCTGGTCGACGGCGGCTATGTCACTCCCGACGCCATGCACCACGCCGCCACGCGATGGGGCATCACGCTGCTCGGCCCCGTCCGGGCCGACCCGCGAGGCGCACAGCGGCCGGGCTTCACCAAGGCCGACTTCCACATCGACTGGCAGGCGCACACCCTGACCTGCCCACGCGGAGTGACCAGCCCGCCCTGGAAACCGGCCACCGGCGACGGTCGCGCATACCTGTCGGTGCTGTTCCCCCGCAAGGCCTGCCGGGTCTGCGAGGACCGCCTGGCCTGCACCGGCAACGCCGACGGCAAGGGACGCCACATCACCCTGCTGCCCGAGCCCCTGCAGAAGATCCAAACCCGCGCAAGAGCCGAGCAGCAGACGCTCCAATGGCAGGCCCGCTACGCACAGCGCGCCGGCTGTGAGGCCACCGTGTCAGAGACCGTCCATGCCCATGGCCTGCGCCGCTGCCGCTACCGCGGCCTGGCCAAGACCCACGTCCAGCACGTTCTCACCGCCGCCAGCACCAACATCATCCGGCTCGCCGAATGCTACCCGCCCGGCACCATCCCCGACCGGCTCTCACGTCCGACCAGTCCATTCCAGCAGCTCTGCCAACGATTCCACACGCCACCGGCCGACTAACAACGCCCAACATCACCAACAGCATCCGAAAAGTGGGCCAGATCCAGTCTTCAGGCGTCGTCGACACACCCCCGCTCGCGCGGAGAGAACCGGACCGCGGAGATCCCCCGGTGCGCCTCGATCGGACCACCCCCGCGCGGGGAGAACAACGGCCCGAACCTGATTGGCGCGGACCTGAGCGGACCACCCCCGCTCGCGCGAGGAGAACCTGGACCTTCGCGGCCCGGACTGCGCGTTCGTCGGACCATCCCCGCTCGCGCTGGGAGAACAGAGCGGGCATGGCGGGGATGGCGGGGGCGGCCGGACCACCCCCGCTCGCGCGGGGAGAACAGATCCTGAGCCACCGCCTGGCCATGGGTTGCCGGACCACCCCCGCTCGCGCGGGGAGAACCAGCAGCAGTTGGCGCACCTGCGTCAGAAACTCGGACCACCCCCGCTCGCGCGGGGAGAACACTTCGTGACCTGGGGTTATGTAGGGTCGTTACTGTTTTGAGATGAGCGGTTCCAGGGCTGGCTGCTGTCGCGCATAGGGTGAGCCTACGTGGGTCGCGCTGGTTATGCCGGTGGCGCATTGCGCAGCTGGGTGCGGTGGCTAAACGGATTGGAATCCAGCTTATGGTGGCAGAAACCGTGACGCGGGCCCGACCCGAGCTACTTGGAGAGCGAAGAGGGCCGGGACTGGCCACACAGCACCGGACGAGCGATGGCCTCCAACCTGGTGGCCGCGGCCGTGGCGGCCGCGAATCTGGTCCCCGCTCCGCCGTCCTGACCCTGCGACCCCGTCGCCGGAGGGCCGACGGCGCGGGTCCCGCCTTACTGTGCCCACGGGCTACAGGCTGGCCGACTCGTGGGGCTTGCGTTCGGTGCCGCCGCGTATCGCGTGCGCCGCTGGCGCCCACGCCTCGCTCGCGCCGAAGAAGTCCTCCGCCGCCACAGGTTTCGTCAGGACCTCGCTGATGTCCCGGCCGTCCGAGGCGTCGGTGCTCGAGCACCGACGCCTCGAACCGGCGGCCCTCGCACTGCTCGCACTTTCAGACGCAGAACACTAGCCGCCCTGACACCCGCCGAAGTAACGGCGTTCACAATGACCGGGCACGTACACTCCAGCGGCGCCTACTACGTGATCGAAGCTAACCACGCCCGCCCCTTCGAGACACTCTTCGGCGCAGTCCCCCCAGGCAGAGACCGCATGACTGCTTCCAATCGCGAGACAACTTGATCCTTCCCGGCCGGGGCATCGGCCCCAGCCTTCCGAATCACCACCCCAACCACATGATCGTCAAGACAGTCCCTTTCCGGTGTGGTAACTCTCGTGGATCTTCCGACCTCACCCTCCGTGGGCGGTCTGCCCTGTCATCGGGTTGTTGTCAACCCAGTTAAGTGTCGCAGCCCTAAGCTGGTGGGAACTCGCACGCCGGCCTGGCCGTCTAAACGGTGCGAACGTCTCTGTCCCTACTGCCTCAGGCGGAAGCACATGAGCCAGTTCGGTCCTTACACTCTGCTCAGAACGTTGGGCGTGGGCGGGATGGGCATCGTCTACCTGGCCGAGCATCCGGACCGCGGCCGAGTGGCGCTGAAAACGATCCATAGTCGTTTCGCGACCCCCCAGCTCCTTGAAAGGTTCTCCAGAGAGGTTAATGCGCTCCGCCGTGTGCGCCGTTGGTGCACAGCTCCTCTGTTAGACGCGGATCTGAGTGCCGAGTCGCCCTACCTGGTCACTGAGTATGTCTCCGGCCCCAATCTGGAGGAACGGGTGCTTCGCGCGGGGGTGCTGCGGGAGAGTGAACTCGAAGCCGTGGCCGTCGGCATGGCGCTTGCGCTGGATGCGATTCATGCAGTGGGCATCGCTCACCGTGACATGAAACCGGGGAACGTCATCCTGAGCCCGTACGGACCTCGAGTCATCGACTTCGGTATTGCCTCGCTGATGGGCACAACCAGCGACTTGACCCAACCGGGCCTGCACATGGGAACCCCCCCATACATGTCGCCAGAGCAGGCAAGAGGCGAAGCTGTCGGGCCTTGGGAGCCCAGCGACGTCTTTGCCTGGGCCGCTACTGTCGTCTTTGCCGCCAACGGGCGCCCGCCCTTTGGACCGAACGACTCCGGTGTCTACTCGCGGATCCAGTTCGACGACCCGGACTTGGGTGAGCTGCACGGCGAACTACGTGACCTGGTCTCAATGTGCCTGGCCAAACCCGCTGCTGAGCGCCCGACCATGCCGCAGCTGCTGGGTCGGCTCAAGGGCATGCCCGTGTCGCATTCGGTCGTGTCGACCGCCGCCGTCAGCGAATCGGCCAGCCGCGTGCGAGAGCAGCCCACCCGGGCTGGCCAGCTTGCCCGCGAGGCCCGGCGCAGTCTCGACGGTGGCTGGCCTCGGCGTGCGCAGGGCCAGGCAGAAAAGGGCCTTCACTTCGACGACAGGAACGCGGCTTGTCTAGCTGTTCTCGGCCTCTCCCTGATCGCTCTGGGACTGAACGAACGAGGTCTCGACCGTCTGCGTCATGGCCATGAGATCGCCCCCGACGATCCCCAGATCGCCCTTGAGTACGCCGGTGCCCTGGCGAACACGGGAGAGGAGGCCGCGGTCGATCGTGCTTTCCAACTTGCTCCGGACACACCAGAGATCCGGGGTCGGTACGTCACGCTTCTGCTCAAGCGTGCAGGTGAAGACGCCGCCGGTGATCAGCACGCGGCACACGCGTTCGATCTTGCGCCCGGGAACGCGGACGTGATCCAGCGGTACGTCCAGGCACTTATTCGCCAGGGCACGCCCGTCAGCTTGGCCAGGGCTCTGATGATCTCCGATAGCGACCCGCTCTGGGCGGCGATCGAGACGTCTCTCTCCAGAGCCTCGCTCGCCCAGATCCGCGAGATATTCCGATCCTTCGGCAAAGTTCAAGCCGATCTTCCGGATGTACGACGTACAAGATTGATCCGCCTTCTGCTCTTGCAAGGGGGCAAGATCCGGAGACGTCATCAACTTGGTCCTTTCCATGCAGATCGCGCAGCGCTGCTTCTAAACATGGAGCCCACACTTGGCGTCTGGCGCCTCGACGACTCCCAGCGAGCGAAACTGACCAAGCTAGCCAAGACCGCATACCGTCCGGCGGGCATCTACATTCCCCGGATCGGCGTGCTCAGCCTGGCGGCGATGGCTGTGGGCCTCCTCGTGACGTCGCAACTGAACCGAGGATCGAGCCCGCCTCACTGGCTGCTCACGGCATCCTTGATCACGACCCTGTGTGCGATCATCGGAAGCTTGCCTCTGCATCCTTCCCGAATGGCTGGTCTCTACGAGAACATCGTTCACGACCCCGACGACGCCAGCTCGCGAAAGTCGATCTCGGCGTTCCTCGCTTTGGGTTGGGTGGCTGGTGTCCCTCTCCTGGTGGTTCTAGCGTTTTCGATAGTTGTGGTGGCCTCCGTTTGCGTAGTGATCGTGGCCCTAATGGACGACAGCTGACGGTGTGCGACCGACGATGATCGTTTACGTCTGGGCCTGGGCCTTTTGCGTGAGGCGTTCGTAGGGTGTCTGGCCGCCCAGGCCGCCGTGGGGTCGATCGTAGTTGTAGTAGTCCTCCCACTCGCGGAGCTTGTCGCAGAGGTCCGCCGAGCCCTGAAACGAGGCTGTCCAACGTGGTCTACCGGATCATGAAACGCGATCAACGCAACCACCTTGCCCGCACCGCTTGACACACAGAGGCGCTATGAAGCCACAGCGCTCCCAGGCCGGCGACGCCACACGGCGGCCTCCAGCCAGCCGACAGGTCGAAGACAGGGTATGAAGCCGGTCAGTTTTCGGGTCAGACCAACAGGAGAACGCCGCGATCATATGATCGCAGTCAGTTCTAGAAGCGGGGACAAACAAGTGGCCGTTGACAGATGTGCTAACGGAACACCCGCCCAAGAACACGGTGTAGCGGCGGGACTCATGTCGGTCCCGCGAGCCGGAGTGCTCACCTGCCAGCGGCTAGGCCGTGTGTCGAAGTAGGTGGAGCCATTCGTTAATGGCAGTGATCTCAAGGACGGCCTGGTAACGGACGCAGAGCTTGTCGTATCTGGTGGCCACAGCCCGGTGCCGCTTGAGACGGTTGATGCCGCACTCGGCGGCGTGGCGGCCGTGGTAGTCGACCGGGTCGAAGGACGGCGGGCGGCCGCCGCGGCTGCCCCGCCGCTTCCGGTGACCGGACTGGTCGGCCGGCTCCGGAATGGTGCAGGCGATACCACGGCCGCGCAGGTGAGCGCGGATCGCCCGCGACGAGCAGGCCTTATCGGCCCGAACCCGATCCGGGCGGGTGCGGGGACGGCCCCGTCCTGGCCGGGCGACCCTGATCTGGGCCATCACCGCCTCGAACTGCGGGGCGTCCCCGCGCTGCCCGGCCGTCACCACCATCGATAAAGGCCGCTGCCCCTGCTCACAGGCCAGATGCACCTTGGTCGACAACCCGCCGCGGGAGCGGCCCAGGGCGTGATCGGCCGGCTCGGTGCCCGCACCTGCGGGTGGCTCGCGCTGCAGATCGCCGCGGCGGCGGGCACCGGCGGCGTGCTGGTGAGCCCGCACGATCGTGGAATCCACGTTCACCTCCCAGCCGATCAACCCGGCCGCATCCGCCCGCGTCTGCAGCCCGGCCAGGACGCCTGCCCAGATGCCGGCGCGCTGCCAGCGGCGAAACAGCGCGTAGACCGCGTGCCAGGAGCCGTAGTGCTCCGGCACGTCCCGCCAGGGCGCACCGGTCCGCACCCGCCAGCGGATCCCATCGATGAGCTGGCGTTTGGTCCACTTCGACGGCCTACCTGGCCCCTTGGGCGGTGGGAGCACCGGCTCCAGGAGCGCCCACTGCTCATCGGTCAGGTCGAACCGCCTCGTCACCGCCAGGGTGGCACGAGGTCTCCGGAACTCAGGGTCTTCTTGGTCGATGACTCCTGTACCGGAGACCTCACTACTTTCGGCGCCGGACACGCCGCTCACTCCACTTTGAGACAGGCCCTAGGCACCAAGCCTGCCCCACCGCTCGGCTTGGTCGAGCCGGCCGAGTTCCAGTTGCGCGCGGCAGCGGCGCAAAGCGACTTCGGGTGAGGGGGGACCTGCGACAACCTGTCGAGCAGATCCTGTGGCTCAGCGGCGCCGATGGCGGCCAGCAGGTCGGCCGTGGGGTCGTCTGGGTCTGGTGTGGGCACAGGCAGGCCACGGGCGATCATCGCCGGGGTTGGCGGCTGGCCGAGCCGGACCTCGTGGTGGCCGCCGGTCCAGCGGCGGCACGGTGCTGAGCCCGCCGTCCAGCAGTGCATGACCTGGTTCGAACATCGTGGAGGGCTGGAAGTCGGCGGGGACTTGGGTGGGATCGAGTGTCTTGATCTCGTGGATCACGCGGAGGATCTGCTCGCGCATCTCGGCTGCCGACTCGAACCGCTGCGCGGGGTCCTGAGCAGTGCTGGGCGGGATGGTGTATGTCGGCAGCGACGACGAGCACGTGTATGCGCTGCGGGCGGCCACCGGGCGGCGTCGACCGCTTGACCAGACGCAATCGCTGTACTGTCCGCCGCCGGCCACGGCGAAGAGCGGGCGGAGGGTCGGAGGCGTCCAAGTCGGTACAGCTCGAGCGAGTTCAACGGCAGGACCCGGGGCTGCGCTCCCCATACGGCTACAATCATGAAGAAGGCTTTCACCAAGCTCTGATAAGATGTATAGCATCCGACTATGCATCGCGACTTGCTTGACGCCCTGACCGCGGGTGAATTGAGACCGCTGCGCGAATGGCTGGCACGTCACCAGGTCGAGACAGGCCGTATTGCGGAATTGCCGCAATGGGACGCAGGGCATCCCGATGCGCAGCGGCCGGGGCGTCGCGCCGACGGCATCTCCGTGACGGCGGCCACGATCAGTGACCAGTGGCCCAAGGCCGCGGCGGCGCCGGGTGGCGTGCCGATGCTCCTGCTGTTCGTTCTCATCTCCGTCGAGGCGGAGTGGAATATCTCCTACTACTTCCAGCCGTTGCAGGACACCCTGCAGGGCGCCGCTCAGTGCATGCGTGACCACGGCGAGCCGCTGAGCGCGCCGGACCGGTGGGCGGGACAGGCGGTGCTGTCCTTGATGGACAGCCTGGCCGCGCAGATCGATGCCGAAAACGCCATGATCACAGGTCAGCTTGCCGCTCATGAGGCCGCACTGAACGCCGCGGCTTCGGCAGCAGGCGAAGCGGCCGGGCCGGCCAGAGGAGCCGCTGCGGAGTATCCGGACCTCAGTGGCTACCTGATCAGGCGAGCAGCGGACTATGAAACATACAACGATGCCGTTGCCCGAGCCGTTCGCGGGTTGCGCCGGTTCCTGGCGGCGGGCGAAGCACTCGATACGACCATCGCCGAGCTCGAAGCGATCGAAATGGGGGGCTCGGTTGCCGACCCCGTCAGCCTGAGCGAACTTCGCGCCCATCGGCTGTCGCTGGCGTCGCTGAACGACAGGAGAAACGAGCCCTGGCTGAGAATCGATCACGGAAAAATCGTCTACCTCTACCCGTTCGCTGTGCGCGGCGTGACCCCGCAGCAGGTCGTCGACCAGGTGAGCCTGCGGGGAAGCCGCTGGCGGCTGGGCGGGGTGGAAGCGGTGTCGGTCAACAGTTCACTGAACCTGGACGACGTCTGGAACGGTTCGGACGCGTTCAGCCGGCGCTACGGTGGTGCGCTGGCGGAACTGCCCGATGTGCTGATCGAGGACGCCGACCGCCGGCTGCTGGGAAGGGCGCAGGCAGAGGTTCGCTTCTCCCGCCTCGGCAATCATTACGTACGCTTCACCTTGGAGATGGTGGACGTCACCCCGAACCAGCTCTATTCCATGATGCTGCGGGGCGCACCCGAATACGGTGCCGTGCGGATCACCTTCGACAGCGGGGACAGGACTTGGCGGCGGCTGTCCGACCTCGCGGCGGCCCTGGAGGAGGACGTTTGTGCACGTCTCCTTGAAAGCGAGCCGCAAGCCCTCGTGAGCCCGGGGACGTTCCACGTGGTCGTCGCCGTCAACGCGGCCTCCACCACGCAAGGCCCCGTCGGACCGTCTCGGTACGAGGTCCGGAGCGCGCGGGAACTGCTGGTTTCGATGGGCGCACAGGTGCTCACCAACCCTGTCACGCATCTGATCGGCTCTGTGGCCGAGTGGGGCAGGTACACCGGCCAGGGAGACCTGGCGGGGGCCATCACCGGACTGACGGGAGACATGGTCATCCGAACCTCCAACACCACCGTCATCAACGCGCCCGGGACGGCGACGTTCACCCAGGGCACCCAGGGGAGCGTGGTGGAGTTCGCGGCCTCGCTCCACGGCCTCTTCGCGGGGTGGTCACTGGAACTGGTGGATTACTACCATCGGGTCGGCGAGTTCCGCGACCGGGTGGACACCGTAGGGCGCGAGCAAGCCGACAGTGCGGCGACCTTGCGTGCTCTGGCCGGCGAACTGGAGGCCGAGAAGGCACGCCTCAATGACTTCGCCATCACGATCCGGTCGACGATCGCGCTCATCAGGTCGCCCTCGCTGCTGTCGTCGCCCGTCGTCGCGGACATGCTGCGACTCGTCTTGGACAACTCCGACTTCGAACGACGCGTCCGGGAGCTGAACACCATGATCGAAGAGATCGGGCAAGACCAGCTCGGGACCAGCATCGAGAGACTGGCCAAGCAGCGCGAAGAATACGAAGTTCTGGAGGAGCACAGGCGCCAGGCACGGCAGCGGGCCAAGCTAGAAGTCTTCCTGGCCGTCATCGCGGCTGCCGGGATGTCGGGCCTGATACAGGTCCTGCAAGCGGGATTCTTCCAGTCCGCCGACGCGGCGACATGGGCGCTCGTGGGCGTCTCCGTGATTTTCGCGATCGCAGCTCTCTTCGGCTTCCTCTTCTGGCCTAAACGAAGCCGATGAGGCCCGCAGTCGCCTGTGCACGCCGAAACCACGACCACGCAGGTTGAAGCACAAGCTCGCACTCGTTGACGATTCCGCGCAGACGTTGCGTTTCCCCGGATGCCCGGGCAGGTGATCTCGCTGGGTTCGTTGATCGGTCGAGTCAGCGGCTGACGGGCGGCCATGAGAAGCGGTTCTGATCCACCCGCTGTGAAGCGACCGCACAGCGTCGCCTGTTCGAGAAGATCTTGTCGTGTGCTCTCAGTCCCCACCATCACCGCATGGCGAGCCGGTCGTTGCAGCGCGGCCAGGCGACCTTCGGCCTCGACGAGAGCGTTGACATCCTCGCGCGGCACCGTGGTGAGCAACTGCGTGGGGGGCATCGACGCAGCAGACCGGCTCGTGCCTTCACTGTGTACTTCGACGCCCCAGGGACAGAGCTCATACCGTGCAGCGGTGTCAAACGCTTTCCGCGGCCCAACGCGAAGGATTCGTTCGAGCCCTGGGCCGCCGTATCCGCGTCGCCGCCCCTGTGCGTCACAGTAGCCGCCACCATCTGCAGAACCTCAGCTACGGGGGAGAAGGTCGCCGGACCGGACACTGCCGAAGAACCTCAACTGCCGCCAGGCGTTACCGGACAATCCTTCGACAGAAAGCCTGCGCCGCCGACAGGCCTCTGTCCGTTCCGGCTCTCCGAAGCTCCGCAAGTCAGCGCTGGCCTGCCGGGGACCTGTCCCGGGCCCCCTCACCGTCCATTGACGGTCGCCAAGAGCCCCGCTAGGGACCCCGCTAGGGACGCAGCTCGCGCCACGGCCGAGACCACGGCCAGGGCGACGGCGATGCGACCAGCGCCACCACTGCGCGCCCGGCCACAGGAACCACGCCACCGTGACCATCACCGCAGTCCCGGCGACCGCCAGCACCCCTCGCGCCTGCCGCTTCGATCGCCGTTCACGTGAGCGCTGCAGACCCGCGCCGCCGTCGCCTGGTTCTTCGTTCGGCGCCGTTTTGATCACACAGCGAACCTATGGACACCGCCCCGGGCCACGTTCGCAAAGCCCGAGGATCTGCCCGCATCCGGACATCCCGCCCGGGGTGTTGCCGTCGTGACTCTCGACAACGGTCAACGGCGGTCAACACCCGGCACCGTCCCATAGGCGTGCCTGCACCCGGAGGTCATCGACGTGGACGAACTCGCGATGCAGCCGCGTCGGCGGCGGCTCGTTCACGAGTTCGCGGTCGGCGCCGGGCGGATCGCGGTGCCGTTGGCCGCCCGCGGCGTGCCGGTGAGCGGCATCGAGCTGAGCCGCGCGATGGCGGCGCGCATCACGGGCAAGCCGGGCGGCGACGCGGTCGAGGTCACGATCGGCGATATGACGACGACGCGGGTGGCCGGCCGGTTCTCGCTGGTCTACCTGGTATTCGACACCATCAGCAACGTGACCGCACAGGACGGGCAGGTCGACGTCTTCCGCAACGCGGCCGGGCACCTGCGTCCCGGCGGGCTGTTCCTCGTCGAGGTGGCCCTGCCGGATCTGCGCCGCCTGCCGCCCGGCCAGGACACCGTCCCGTTCACGATGGCGCCCGGCACCGATGGCGGCGGCTACGTCGGGTTCGACCAGTACGACGTCGTCACGCAGGCGTTCACCTCGAACCACGTCACCGTGTCAGCAGACGGGACGGGCCGGTTCCGCCGTATCCCCTTCCGGTATGCCTGGCCGGCCGAGATGGACCTCATGGCGCGCATCGCCGGAATGACCCTGAAACACCGCTGGGCGGACTGGGATCGCTCGGAGTTCACGGCTGAGAGCACCAAGCACGTGTCGATCTGGGAGACGGGCCGGGGCAGGTGATGGGGTGAAGGCCGCCGCCTCAGGCGGCGCCGGCGGCTGAGCGGATATCGGTCTTGGTGCAGCTAGAAGCCTGGCGGTGCTGGTCGCCGTCAGCCGACGGGTGATCCGCGCACTGAGCTTCCCTCCGCTGTTGGCAGCACGATCCGGGCCCTCAACATCAGGCAGACGGGCGCCGACGGTACCTGCATCAGCAGCCGCACTACTTCACGATCGGTGTCCGGCACGGCTGGCGGCGCAGCGACAGCCAATGCGTCATGCGCCGCGTGGCCACCACCGTGTGGAACCCATAACGAGTACGAGCAGGCCGCTGGACCTGTGTGGGTCAAGCTCGCGGCAGCTACCAGCTTTTGCACCAGATCTCGACATCAGCTTCGCTGGCTCATCGGCGTTTCGAGACGTTTTCTGGTTTGTGCCTGCGCCGGGCGCTCGCCAAGCCACACTCCCTGAAGGGAGCAGTGGGCCATCGGGGCGCGCTGTGGGTGCAGGACGGCGGGGAACCAGTATGGGCGACGGAACAATTTCGTCGGGATTACCGCACGTGCCGCGAGGGGCGTGGCTAGTGCGGTATGGCACTCGCCGGATCGTCCGGCTCAACCCCGGAGCGCGGGCGCTGCTGGTCCTCATCGGTTCCGGGATCATCACGCTGTCGTGGGTGATGCCCTGGTACGACGTCACCATCTTCATGCGGACGGCCAGGGCGTTCCACGCGACGACCGGGCTCGGCCACTTCCCGGCGCTGGCCTCGCTGACCGGCCAGGACGACCTGACACGCAAGTACGGCCAGTACATGCTCCACCGCGAGTACAGCGGCGGGGACCTTGTTCACGGCGGACCCGGCCTCGCCGCACTCGGGATGCCGCAGTACTACTATCAACTCTCGCTGGCCCTCACCATCGTCGGGCTGATCGCCTGGCAGGTGGCGCGGCGAGGCGGTGACGGCACGCTCGCGCTCGGCCTGCGCAGGATGGCCGATGTCACCATGGGCCTCGGACTCATGTATCTGGTCGCCGTCGCGGCCATCAAGACCCTGCACATGCGGTCGCTGACGACGGTGGCCGACGCCGCCACCGCGGAGCTGACCTACGACCTGGCCCGCCGATCTGCGGGCGCCCATCCGATCGCCTACGCCAGCGCCGGCTTTTCCAGCGGGCTCATCGCGGTCCTCCTCGGCCTGGTCGTTGCCTCCTTCGGCATCCTGGCAGGCGACCGCAGCGAACCTTCCGAGACCATCCTCGGCACCGACGTCTCCTCCATCGCTCTCGTCCGCATCGGCAC